>NZ_CVTT01000055.1:0-30764 GCF_900006605.1 Pseudomonas sp. 58 R 3
CACCGGCGCGTCCTGCGCGGCGACCACCGAGACCGCGTAAGGCAACGCCAGGCCGCGCTGGCGCGCCAGGTCATTGGTCGAGGCGAACACCTGCAACGGCCCGGTCACGTCGAGCACTTGGGCATTATCGAAAGCGAGAACGTGAATGATCCGGGTCATGATTGGCGTGATTTGTGGGTTCAATGGCGTATTCGCCAAAGCCTAGGCCTCTACAGTGAAGCCGTCCACCCCTTTATCGGAGCTTGATTCATGACCTTGCAGATCGGCTTTTTGTTGTTTCCCGGCATCCAGCAACTGGACCTTACTGGCCCCTATGACGTGCTGGGTTCGCTGCCGGATGTGAAGCTGCACCTGGTGTGGAAAGACCTGGCACCGGTCACTTCCAGCACCGGTTTGGTGTTCACTCCGACCATGACGTATGCCGACTGCCCGCGCCTGGATGTGATATGCGTGCCCGGCGGTTCCGGCGTCGGCGCCTTGATGGAAGACCCGCAAACACTCGACTTCCTCAAAGCCCAGGCACAGACCGCCCGCTACGTGACCTCGGTATGCACCGGTTCACTGGTGCTCGGCGCGGCCGGTTTGCTGCGCGGCCGCAAAGCCACCACCCACTGGGCCTACCACGACCTGCTCGCGCCACTGGGCGCCATCCCGATCCAGGCGCGCGTGGTGCGTGACGGCAACCTGTTCACCGGTGGCGGGATTACAGCGGGGATCGACTTTGCACTGACCCTGGCCGCCGAGCTGTACAGCGAAGCCGCCGCACAGCTGGTGCAGTTGCAGATCGAATACGCGCCGGCACCGCCGTTTGACGCGGGCAGCCCGGACACCGCGCCCAAACATGTGCTGGAGGAAGCCAACAAGCGCACGACGGAATCACGTCGGGTGCGCGGTGAAATTGCGGCGCGTGCGGCCGCGCGGCTGGGCTAGGCGGTGGGTCAGGCAACCTGTACTTCGCCAGTGCCGCCGCCTTCGCAGCCTCGCCGGGGCTCGACAGCTCCCACAGTTGAACTGCTGCGCTGGTGGGATTTGCGCTTGCCGCGATGGCCCTGCGAACTGAGATCTAACCAACACAGCCGATCCCCTGTGGGAGCTGTCGAGCCCCGGCGAGGCTGCGAAGGCGGTGGGTCAGGCTGGCCGGGACATCAGCGCCAACCGCGCCGCCAATAGCATCAGCACGGTCGCCAGGCCCCATTTCTGTAGGCTGGCGCTGTGGCGACTGCCCGCAAACACTCGGCTGATCGCCCCGCCAAAAATGCCCAGCAAGGCATGAAAAACTCCGGCGATCAGGGTCAGAACGCCGCCCAGCACCCACAGCTGCATGGCGATGGAGCCCGCCTCGGGCCTGACGAATTGGGGCAGGAACACCATGAAAAACAGCAACGCCTTAGGGTTGAGCACACTGTTGAGCATGGCCTGCACAAACACGTGCCGCAAATGCACGCGACGGACCTGGGTCATGTCCAGGCCGGTGCTTTTTTGCAAGGTCTTGAACACCAGCCACAACAGATAGATCACCCCGGCGTAACGAATCAAATCAAACGCCGGCGGCCAACTGGCGGCCAAGGCGGTGACCCCGCTGGCCGTCAAGGCGGTCAGCAACACGTCCGCCACGCAGATCCCCAGGCTCGACGCCACGCCACCACGCCAGCCATAACTCACGCCGTGGCTGATGACAAATGCCATGTTCGGCCCCGGTGACAGCAGCAACAGCAAAACAGCGCCGGAAAAAACCGCGAGGGTTGCCAGGTCGATCATGCTCAAACCGTCCGCCAGAGAAAGCCCGCAGGTTAATCGTTGAACCCTGCGCAAACAAAAAATTGTGCTGGATACATTTCTACCCTCTGTAAAAAATATTCGCCTCCAAGGCCTTGTTTGCTGGCAGTGCCGTGCCGTCTTTGTCCCCTTTTTCTGCCCCTTTCAAAAAAGGTTTACTCATCGGGCAGGAAAATTCCCATATTTGTTCCTACACTCAAAATCACTCCCCATGACCGAGTGCATGAACAAGGAAGGTCAAGAACATGACATATAAAAACACCTACCAACGTGTCTGGAATACCACCTTCGCTCCACAGTCAATTTTCTGACTAAGCCAATAAAAGGAACACTCCTTTAGTCACTGCCCCTGCCAATTTCCTCCATTTGGACGGTTGCACGTGGATGAAATAGTTGCGTTTTACCCAGCATAGCCGTCGTTCGATTTGCCCTCTTATCAAGCAGGGTGAAGTAGTCGAACAGAGAGTCTGGAGTGCAATGAGGGATGTTGTTATGCGAGAAAAGTCGTCAGTCGATAGCCTGTTTCTGACCCGTGCTGGATTTGTTGAATTTTTTGTTGTTTTCGTCAAGTTGGTACATGGCCTGACTGCGATTTTGCCGCCGCTGGTGCTGGTGTTGTTCCTTGACCCGCTGGCCTCCGAGATGCGTTCCCACTTTCTCGGTCTGCTGCTGTTTTTCGCAGTCCTGAGCATTATTCTGTTTCAGGCCCTGGGGATTTACTCCGAAGAGCTGTTCAGCAATCGCCTGCGCCTGCGTACCAGCATCGTCGCCTGGTCAGCGGCGTTCTGCATCTTGCTGTTCATGTACCAGATCCTGCAGTTTTTCCCGCAATTGACCCCGCGCAATCTGGTGGTCTGGTACATCGCCAGCCTCGGTTTGTTCTGCGCTGAACGCCTGTTGATGCTGCGCCTGTATCGCAACCTGATGCGCAAGGGCAAGTACCTGCAACGCACAGTGATCCTGGGCTTTACCGACACCGCCGTGCATGTGGCCGACCACCTGCAACGCAATGGCGATATCCGCTCCGGCCTGATCGGTTTTATTGACGACCGCACCGAGCGCATTCCCAAGGAATTGAGCAACCTGCCCTTGCTGGGCAATACCCGTGACCTGGAAAAACTGATCCGTGCCGAGCAGGTCAACCAGGTGATGATCTGCCTGCCGTGGGCCGCCGAGCAGCGTATTCACGGGCTGGTCAACCGCCTGCGGCAGATGTCGGTGAATGTGATGCTGGTGCCCGACATGGCCGCCCTGCGCTACGGCCACAGCCGCATCACCGACGTGGGCGGCATCCTGATGTTCAATACCTCGCAGTTACCGTTGCGCGGCTGGTCGCCCTTTATCAAGCGCTGTGAAGATTTACTGCTGGCCAGCCTGGCCCTGGTGGCGTTGTCGCCGGTGATGCTGCTCACAGCCATCGCCATCAAGCTCGACTCCAAAGGCCCGGTGCTGTTCCGCCAGAACCGCTATGGCTACAACGACAACGAAATTCGCGTGTTCAAGTTCCGCTCGATGTTCACCGACCAGAGCGACTTCACCGCCGAACAACAGACCACCCGCAAAGACCCGCGCATCACCCGCGTGGGCCGCATCATTCGCAAAACCAGCATCGATGAGCTGCCGCAGCTGTTCAACGTGCTGCTGGGCAATATGTCCATGGTCGGCCCGCGCCCGCATGCCACGGCCACCAAAGCCGCAGGCATTCCGTTCGAAGTGGCGGTGAGCGAGTACAGTTCGCGCCATCGCGTCAAGCCAGGCATCACCGGCTGGGCGCAGATCAACGGCTATCGGGGCGAGACCGATACCCTGTTCAAAATCCAGAAACGTGTCGAGTACGACCTGGAGTACATCTCCAAGTGGTCGGTGTGGTTTGACTTGTACATCGTCTTCATGACGGTCCCGGCCGTCCTCTCCACCAAGGAAGTCTATTGATGAACACCCTCAACGGATTAATTCCCTGCATCATTTCCGGTGGTTCGGGTACGCGGCTGTGGCCGGTTTCGCGGCAGAACATGCCCAAGCCCTTCATGCGCATGCGTGACGGCCAGAGCCTGTTGCAAAAGACTTTCCAGCGCGCGGCCAAGTTGCCCGGCGTGGAAAGCGTGCTCACCGTGACCAACCGCGACCTGCTGTTTCGTACCCTGGACGACTACCGTGGGGTCAACAAGGCCCACCTGCCCCTGGACCTGCTGCTCGAACCCTTCGGGCGCAACACCGCAGCGGCCATCGCCGTGGCGGCCTTGCATGTGCAGGAGCATTTCGGTGACAGCGCACAGCTGCTGGTGATGCCCGCCGACCATCTGATCCTCAATGAAGTCGCGTTTGCCGAGGCGGTGGCCCAGGCCCGCGACCTGGCTGAAGCCGGCTACCTGGTGACCTTCGGCATCCAGCCCGATCACCCCGAAACCGGTTTTGGCTATATCGAAAAAGGTGACGCGCTGGGCACCGGCAACCGTGTCAAACGCTTTGTCGAGAAACCTGATCTTGCCACCGCGCAAGCCTACCTCGACGGCGGCAAGCACCTGTGGAACGCCGGCATGTTCTGCTTCAAGGCCGGCACCCTGGTGGACGAACTCGCCGCCCATGCCCCCGAGGTGCTGACCGCTGCCAGAGCCGCTTTGGAGCACAGCCATGGCCTGCAAAACAAAACCTCACGCCAGCGCGAACTCGATGCGGATGCATTCGGCAGCGCGCCGGACATTTCCATCGACGTGGCCTTGATGGAGAAGTCCAAGCAAGTCGCCGTGGTGCCCTGCGACATCGGCTGGAGCGACATCGGCTCCTGGGAAGCGCTGCGCCAGCTCACGCCCAGCGATGCGCATGGCAACCAGGTCAATGGCGAAGCGATTTTGCATGACGTGCACAACTGCTATATCGACTCGCCCAAGCGCGTCCTCGGCGCCGTCGGCGTGCGCGACCTGATCATCGTCGACACCCCCGATGCGTTGCTGATCGCCGACGCCAACCGTAGCCAGGATGTGCGCTACATCGTCGCCGAACTCAAGCGCCAGAACCACCCGGCGTTCAGCCTGCACCGCACCGTTACCCGGCCGTGGGGCACCTACACGGTGCTGGAGGAAAGCAGCCGCTTCAAGATCAAGCGCATCGTGGTCAAGCCCCAGGCTTCGCTGTCGTTGCAGATGCACCATCACCGCAGCGAGCACTGGGTGGTGGTCAGTGGCGCCGCGCAGATCACCAATGGCGAGCGTGAGTTTTTGATCAATGCCAATGAATCCACCTACATACCGGCCGGGCACAAGCACCGCCTGACCAACCCCGGCATCATCGACCTGGTGATGATCGAAGTGCAGAGCGGCGAGTACCTGGGCGAGGACGACATCGTGCGCTTTGACGACATCTATGGGCGTGCACCGGCAGAAGTGAAGAAGTGACATGCGCACCTCGTTGATCATCCCGACCCGCAACGCGTCCAGTCACTTGGCGCGACTGCTGCCTGCGCTGCACATGCAGACGCTGCAACCGGACGAGATGCTGGTGGTCGACAGCGCGTCCAGCGATGACACCGTGGCGCGCTTTCGCGAATTCGGCGCTCGGGTCGAGGTGATCGACGCACGTGATTTCAACCACGGCGGCACACGCCGCTGGGCCAGTGAGCAGGTGAGCGGTGAGGCACTGATCGTAATGACCCAGGACGCGATCCCCGCCGATGCCGAAACCTTCGCCAACCTGCTCGATGAATTGCAGCAAGGCCCGCTCACCGGCGTGGCCTACGGGCGCCAGTTGCCGCACCCCGGCGCCGGCGTGCTGGGCGCACAGTCGCGGCACTTCAATTACCCGGACCAAAGCCGCACCAAGCGCATGGCCGACGCGCCCACGCTCGGGATCAAAACCTGCTTCAGTTCCGACTCGTTTTGCGTGTACCGACGCAGCGCCCTGCAGGCCGTCGGCGGCTTCCCCGCCGATGTGATCGGCAGCGAAGACGCCTACGTCGCCGCGCGCCTGCTGCTCGAAGGCTACACCGTGCGTTACGCCGCCACGGCGCGGGTGTACCACTCCCACGATTACCGACTCATGGATGAGTTTCACCGCTACTTCGACATTGGCGTGTTCTACGGTCGCGAGCCGTGGATCCGCCAGGCGTTCGGCGATGCCGGCGGTGAAGGTAAACGCTATGTACTGGCTGAGCTCGCGGCATTGCGCGCAGCCGGTGCATTGCACCGCGTGCCCGAAGTACTGGTGCGCAGCGCGTTCAAGTTGCTCGGCTACCGGCTGGGCCATCTGGAACGTCGGCTCCCCCTCGCCCTCAAGCGGCGCATCAGCATGTTCCCCGGTTATTGGAGGTGAGCATCATGACCTACAGGAAGTCCCCCTTGATGAAACGAACCTTGCTCGTCCTGGCCATGATGGCGTTGGCCGCCTGCAATACGCCCGCACGCATCGTCCCGCCGGACGACCAGACCGTTGAAGACGGCAAGCGCGCCCTCGACCAGCTTGCGCAACTGCCACCGGCGGTGGAGCGCATCCGCATCGGCGACCAGTTGCGCATCGTGCGCGATGCCGGGGAAATGCCGACGCTGTCGGCGTTCAACGTCAGCACCATCTATGAGCTGACGCTGTACACGGTGCAGACCGACGGCAAGATCAATTACCCGTTCCTGGGGCCGATCCAGGTCGCCGGGCGCCAGCCCTCGGAGCTGGCCACCGAGCTGAGCAACAAGCTCGCGCCGGTGTATCGCGAACCGCGGGTGACGGTGAACATCAACCAGGCACCCGGCAACTCGGTGATCGTCGGCGGCGCGGTGAATAACCCCACCGCCGTGCAACTGGGCACCGCCAACACCCTGGAGCAAGCCATCGTCGGTGCCGGTGGGGTCAACCCGTCGGGCAACGCGAGCATGGTCGCGCTGCTGCGCGAAGATGCCCAGGGCGCCTATCACGCCTACTTCCTGGATTTCAGCCAATACCTCAAGCCCGGTCCCAACGGACGTAAACCGGTGCACCTGCAACGCGGTGACGTGGTGTTCGTGCCCAAATCCAATGTGGGCGAACGCATCCAGGGCGTGGATACCTACTTGAACCAACTGATCCCGTTCACCAAGTCGATCGGGGTTGGCTACAACTACACCCGAACCAGCGGCGGCAATAACTGAAGGAGCGACATCCCATGATCGAGATCCGTTCTTTTCGTGATCTTCTGCGCCTGTTCTTCATCTTTCGGCATGAGTTCAAACTGGCGGCCATCGCGGCGCTGGTGATCATCCTGCTGGGGGCCTTTTTGCTGCCGGCCAAGTACGAATCCACCGCGCGCCTGCTGGTCAAGCCGGGGCGTGATTCGACCTTGCCGATCGAGATCAGCAACCGCCAGGCCATCGTGATGCCCAGCACTCAGCGCGACCCGATCGTCGACGAAGAGCGCCTGCTGACCGGGCGGCCGATTGTACGCACGGTGGCCGAGCATTACCTGGAAGTGATCGCCAACGCACCGCCGCCGGAAGGCTTCTGGAAGCGCACCAAGTACTACGTCAAGGAAGGTGTGGGCGCGGTATTCGACGGGATTCGCGTGGTACTGGAAACCGTCGGCATCCTGGAAAAGACCACCCCCGTGGAGCGCCTGGCCGCCAGCCTGGAGAAAAACTTCGAGGTCAGCCACGCCGTGGGTTCCACGGTGATGGATATCAGCTTTCGCTGGGGCGACCCGGAAATTGCCCAACAAGTGGTCAAGGACTGGGTCGAGACCTACATCGCCGAACGCACCCAGGCACTGGGCCGCAAGAGCCTGTATGCCTTCTACGAGGGCCAGGTGAACACCAGCGCCACCGAGATCAAAAGCTACAAGGAGCAGATCCTCAAGCACTTGAACGAGATCGGCGCGGCGAGCATCACCGATCGTCTGGAAGACTTGTCCGAGCGCATCAATGTGCTGCGTGGCGAGACCTTCAACACCACGCGCCTGATCGCCTCGTCCGACAGCGCGATCCAGAGTACCCGCGACCAACTCAAGGGCCAACCCAAGGAAGTCACCACGGTGCGTCAGATCGCACTGAACCCGCAGCAACAGGATTTGCGTCGCCTGCTCAACCAGAAGCTGCTGGAAAAGGCCGACATGATGCGCACCTACACCGATAACGCGCCGCCGGTCAAAGCCCTGGATGCGTCGATTCGGGCGATGCAGGCGCAGGTGGCCGGTGAAAGCAACACGGTGCAAAGCTCGGAAAACCGCGCGCCGAACACCCTCGAAATTCACTTGCAGCGCGTGCTGCTGGATGAGTCGAGCAATAACCTGGCGCTGCGCACCCAACTGGTTCAGCAGCAGAAACAACTGGTCAACCTTGAGGCGCAACGCAAGGAGGCGCTGGAGATTGAACCGGAACTGACGCGCCTCTCCCGCGAGCTGAGCGCCACCGAGCGCAACTACGCGCTGTATGTGGACAACCTGGAAAAATCGCGCATCGACCGTGAGCTGGACAAGAGCCAGATCAGCAACATTGCAGTGATCGAAGAAGCCACCCTGAACCCAGGCCGGATCTTCCCGAAAACCCTGCTGATGCTGCTGTTGGCGATTCCGTTCTCGATCGTCGTCGGCCTGTTGGTGATTTACCTGTGCTACCTGCTGGACCAGCGCATTCACGACGGCGGCTTGGTGGAGCGCAAGTTCGGCCTGCCGCTGTGGACCACCTTGCCGGAGCTGGACACCAGCACCGCGCAGGGTACCAACGCATTCAATGCGAGCATTTACCGCCTGTATGGGCTGCTGCAGTTGGAACGGATTGCCGAGCACGGCATGACGTTGGGGCTGACCTCGGCACGCCATGGCGAGGGTGTGAGCTTTGTGGTCGAACAACTGCGCCAGTTGTTGCAAGAGAACGGCATCAACGTGCGGGTCGGCGGCGCGCAACCGGCGGCACCCGGCGAGCTGGTCCTGCTGGATGCCTCGGCGCTGCTGGATAACCGCGATGCCTTTATCAACCTGCGCCGCGCCGACCTGATCGCTTTGGTGGTGGAAGCGCAAAAAAGCACCGTGCCGGTGGTGGAACACGCGCTGTCGATCCTCAACACCGCGTTCGGCAAGGTGGACGGTATCATCATCAACCGGCGCAAATTCGAAGTGCCGGCCAAGGTGCTCAAAACCATCGCCAAATACCGGGGAGCGTTCTGATGCGCATCGCCCTGCTCGCGCCTTTGCCGCCGGAAAAAAACGGGATCGCCGACTACGCGAACCATTTCAAGACGGCCTTGGAGCAGTTGGGCGTGACGGTGGCGACACCGTTGAGCGGCGTGGAAGGCAGCACTGCCGCAATCCAGCAGGCGATCGCCGGGTTCGACTGGCAACGCGTGGACCTGGTCCACGCCGAGCTGGGTGGCGGGCGGTTGGGGGAGTTCCTGGCCCTGCGCGAGTTGCGCAAGGCCCATCCCACGCTGCCGCTGACCGCCACCGTGCATGACCCCGAACGCATGGTCTGGCGGCGGGAGCACCTGCCCTTTCCACTCAACCTGCTGGAGCGCCTGCCCAGCCCATTGCCGCAAGCGGCCGTGGTGCTGGCCGACCCGCTGACCTTGCGTGAAGAACGCCAGGTCGCCCAAGGCCTGACGCGGCTGATTACCCTCACCCGCCTGGGCGCCGATTGCTTGTCACAGCGCATGCAACTGCCGGCCGGCAAAGTGGCGGTGATCAACCACGCCAACCTGGCGATTGCGCCGGCACCGTTGCCCTCGCTGGACACCTTGCACCTGCTGTATTTCGGTTTTATCTACCGTGGCAAAGGCATTGAAGACCTGTTGCAGGCATTGGCCGATGCCTTCAAGCAAGCCCCCGAATTGCGTGACCGTGTGCGCCTGACCCTGGCCGGTGGCACCGCCGCCGAAATGGCGTTTGGCGCAGGCGGTAATTACCTGGAACAGTTGAACCGCCAGATCGCCGACCTCGGCCTGGCGGGCGCCATCGACTGGCGGCTGAACCTGCCGGCCGGCGAGATCGCGCAGACGATCCAGGCGCACCATGTGATGGTGCTGCCGTACCGTGAATCAAAAAAACTCGGCCTGCTGGGGCGCCAACGCGGCACCAGTGGTGCGCTGTCCTGGGCGGCGGCATGCGGGCGTGGGGCGATCACGTCGGATGCGCGCGCGTTTGCCGAAGAAGTCGCCAGCGGCAATGGTGCGATTTATCCCCAAGGTGATGTGGCGGCCTTGAGCGCACAACTGCAGCGCCTGGCACGCACACCAACCCTGGCCCGCGACTGGGCCGAGCGCGCCGCAGAAATCGGCCGTGAACGCCTGTGGCCATTGACCGCGCAGCAGTTCAAGCAGCTCTTCGAACAGGCCATTGCAGGAGCACCGTATGGCACCTAGACGCACGTGGTTAGCCACCCTGGCCGTGGTCGCGGCCATCGGCCTCAGCGCCTTTATGTGGGGGCGTCAGGCTGACGCCGAAAACCATGTGCTCAAGGGCAACAAGGTGGTGGTGTGGAAGGACTTTCTGGGGGTGAACGCGCAGTTCCTGTGGTTCAGCCCTACGCTGTATCAACTGCAAATCGACCGTCTCAAGGCCCTGGGCCTGCAATGGGTGCGCCTGGATCTGCATTGGGACCAGTTGGAGCCCGTTGAGGGCCAGTATCAGGTCGCGACCCTGGATCAGTTGGTCGCCAACCTGCAAACCAACCAGCTCAAGTCGGTGTTCTACCTGGTGGGCTCGGCGCCCTTCGCTACCACCGCGCCGGTCGGTGCGCCGTATCAGGACCAGTACCCGCCCAAGGATTCTAATGTGTTCGCCAACCGCATGGCGCTGTTGTCGCAACGCTACCCCAGCGTCGATGCCTGGCAGGTGTGGAACGAGCCTAACCTGCTCGGCTTCTGGCGCCCGGTCGCCGACCCCGCCGGCTATGCCAACTTGCTGACCGTCACCGCCGCCGCGTTGCGCGCAGTGGATGCGAACAAACCGGTTGTGGCCGCAGGCATGGCGTTCTTCAGCGAGATGCCCAACGGCCAGACCATGCTCTCGGCCCTTGGCGCGCTGGGCGTGGCCAGTTTGAACACGGTGATCTCCTATCACCCTTACACCCAACTGCCCGAAGGCAACGACCCCTCGAACCTGGACTTTATCGCCAAGACCACGGCGCTCAACCAGTCCCTGCGCGCCGGTGGCGTGCACACCCTGTGGAGCACCGAGTGGGGTTGGTCGACCTACCCCGGCCCCAAAGACGCCCAAGACCTGATTACCTTGCAGGGCCAGGCCGATTATGTAGTGCGCCGCGTGGCGCTGATGAGCGCGATGGATTTCGACAAGATCTTCCTGTTCACCTTGAGCGACCTCGACCAGCGCGCCAGCGTGCGCGACCAGTCTTACGGCTTGCTCGACATCGACGCCAACCCCAAGCCGGTCTACACCGCCTTGAAGAACTTTCTCGACGTCAGCGGCCCGCAACTCACACCCGGCGACCCGCCCGCCGCCGATCAATTGCCGGACGGCTTGTTCAGCATCGGCTGGACCCGCGCCGACGGCCACAAACTCTGGTATTTCTGGTCGGCCCAGGGCGGCAACGCGCACTTGCCCGGCTTGACCGGCGCGACCCTGTACGACCCGCTGCGCGGCACGCAAACCCCGCTGAGTGGCAACGGCGGCCTGACCGTACCGGTCAAGTCGAACCTGCAAATTCTGTTATGGGATTGAGGCCTGCCATGCGCATTTTATGGATCCTGCCCTACTCACCCTGGCCCGCCACCAGCGGCGGCAAGACCCGCCAGTTCCACCTGCTGCGCAGCCTGGCCGCGCGTGGGCATCGGATCACCCTGCTGCTGCATGACAAGCACCCGGTGTCGCTGACCGACCGCCAGGTGCTGGAAGCCTTCCTTGAGCAAGTGATCATCCTGCCGCGCCGCCCGCTGCGCAGCTTCAAGACCCTGGTGGCCGGGCTGCTGGCGCCCTACCCGCTGCTGGCGAGTGTGAATGGCCTGTCGGCGGGCTTGCAGGACACTTTTCAGCAACTGCTCAACGAGCATTGGGACGTGGTGCAGATCGAGCACACCTACACCTTCCAACCCTACGAAGATGCGCTGGCGCGCAAATCCCAGCCGTTCGTGCTGACCGAACACAACGTGGAGTCGGCGTTGGGCGCCGCCACCTACGACCGCCTGCCGCGCTGGGCGCTGCCGTTCATTCGCTACGACCAATGGCGCTACAGCCGCTGGGAACACCGGGTGATGCGCCAGGCGGCGCAGGTGGTGGCGGTGACCGAAGCCGACGCGCAAGTGCTGGCTAAAATCGCCGGCAAACCGGTGCCGGTGGTGGTCAATGGCGTGGACTGCGATCACTTCGCCGCCGCCCATCCCGACCCGTCGACTCAACGCGTGTTGTTCCTCGGCAACTATGAGTACGCGCCCAACGTGGACGCAATCGAGTGGGCGCTGGATGAAATCCTCCCCAAGGTCTGGGAGCGCTGCCCACAGGCGCGCATGAGTGTCTGCGGGTTCGGCATGCCCGGCAGCTGGCGCGAGCGTTGGAAAGACCCGCGCATTGAGTGGCAAGGGTTTGTGCCGAACCTGTTGAACCTGCAATCGAGCTGCTCGGTATTCCTGGCGCCGCTGCGCCATGGCGGCGGGTCCAAATTGAAAGTGCTCGAAGCGCTGGCCGCCGGGTTGCCCCTGGCAAGCACCGAGCAAGGTGTGTCGGGCCTGGACCTGGTGGAAGGCCTGGACTACCTCGGCGGGCAAAGTGCCGACAGCCTGGCGGATGCCGTGGTGCGCCTGCTGCAATTTCCCGAGGCCGCCGCGCCCATGGGTGAAGCCGGCCGCGCCTATGTGCGCCGTGCCCATGACTGGAGTGTCGCCGCCAGCCAGCTGGAGCAGGTGTATGACTCACTGGCACCGCTCAATCAAAAGGAGCCCCTATGCGTGTAGGCCTGGATTACCGCACTGTCGGCACCTCACCGCAATCGGGCATCAGCCGCCAGGTGTATGCGCTGGAAACAGCCTTGCGCACTTTGCCCGGCATCGAGCTTGAGCGCTTCACCGTGGCGCCGCTGGGCGATGAAACGCGCTTGCAGGCCCACTGCCCGGCGTGGGGCTGTGCGAAGACGGCCATGCATCAGCCACAGAATCGCTTGAGGTTCGAGGCCGGTTTCCTGCCCAGGGCCTTGCGTGAACAACAGATCGACCTGTACATCAGCACCTTCAATATGGGCCTGCCACTGCCACCCAAGCCCAAAGGCTTGCGCACCGTGGTGCTGCTGCACGACCTGTTCCAGATCACGTTGAACAACTACCACGCCAACCGTTTAAAGGCGTTGATCTACAAAACCAGCGATCGCCTGTCGATCAGCTATGCGGTGCACAGCGCCGACCGGGTGTGGACGCCGTCGCAGTACAGTGCCGATGAAACCACGCGGTTGTTCCCCAAGGCTGCTGGCAAAGTGCGCGTGCTGCCCAATCAGGTCGATGGTTTTATCGAACTGGCGGCGGACCTCACCGCGCGCCGGCTGCCGCCGCGTTACTGGCTGTTGGTGGGCACCCGCGAACTGCGCAAGAACGTGCCGTTTCTGGTGGAGGCCTGGCAACAGGCGCGCAGCCTCTCCCCCGCTGTACCGGAGCTGGTGTTGGTCGGCAGCCTCGACCACCTGCCCGAAGCCCAGCGCAGCCTGCCGGGGATTCGCGCCTTGAGCGGCGTGTCGGATGCCGAGCTGCACGCCTTGTACCGCCAGGCCACGCGCCTGTGGCAGCCGTCCTATGCAGAAGGCTTTGGCTTGCCGGTGATCGAAGCGCTGAGCGTCGGCACGCCGGTGGCGGTGGCCAGCGGCACCTCGCTGGATGAAATCACCCCGCCGTCGGCGCCGCGTTTTTCGCCCACCGATGGCCCGGCGCTGGTGCAATTGATGCTGGGCCTGAGTGATCAGGCGGATGAAGACTCACCCGAGCAACGTCGGCAATGGGCGCAGCGTTACAACCCGCTTGCCTATCGCCAACGCCTGGCCGAACTGATCGAGGAATTGAAATGAGATTCTCCCTGGCAAGCCTCGTCGCCATCCTGTTCGGCCTGCTGTTTGGCGCCCTCGCCTTGATGCTGTCACCGGCCAAGGCGTTTCTCGCGGTGATCGGCCTGGCCGCTGCGGTGACCATTTTGCGCTTCCCGTTCTGGGGCTTGCTGCTGTTCGCCGGGATGGCAACCTTTATGCCCTACTCCACGCTCAACCTGGGTATTCGCAGTACGGTCAGCGAAGCCATCCTGGCGCTGACCTGGGGCGCGGTGCTGTGGCACAGCTTTCTGGCCCGCGTGCCGGCCACACCCAGCCTCACACGCCGCCCCACCGACCAGATGCTGCTGTGGCTGATGCTGTTCAGCGTGTTCCCGTTTATCGTCGGCCAGGTCACCATTCACGCCGACAGCAGTGGCGTGGCGAACTGGCTGCGCTGGTTGCTGAACCTGTCGGGGGTGTTTCTGGCCGCCAAGTTGCTGGTGGACCACAAGCACCGCGAATCGTTGGTGATCGCCCTGTTGCTGGGCACCCTGGCGATGCTGGTGCTGTCGATTGCGGTGTTCGTGCGCACCCGCTCGGGCGCCGGCATTGCGCCGGTGCTGGCGCTGTTCAATTACGGCAACTTCGACACCCTCAAATTCGGCCTGGAGGCGATGTCCTCGCGCATGGGCTCGCCGTGGATGCACCCGAATGCCATCGGCGGGATCATGGCCCTGCTGCTGCCCTTGGCCTTCTGCTTCGGCATGACCGAACAGGGCTGGAAGCGTGGGTTGGGCCTGGGCGTGGCGTGCCTGGGGGCCGCCGCCTTGCTGCTGGCCAGTAGCCGTGGGGCGATGGTCAGCCTGGCGTTGGTGCTGATCTGGATGGCTACGCGCCGCGTGCCGTATACCGGCCGCTTGTTGATGATCGGCGCGGCGCTGACCGTGGCGCTGGTGATGGCTTACCCGCCGTTGCAGGACCGCCTGGCGACGATTTTCTCCTCGGATAACGCCAGTACCGAAATCCGTTTCGACGAATACCGCATGTTCCCCCAGGCGGTCGCAGCCTACCCGTTCGGCATCGGCTTCAAGGTCGACCCGCCGGTGCCGGGCACGCACTTTCTGGGGATCTCCAACCTGTGGCTGAACTACGTCTACAAGATCGGCATTGTCGGCATGCTGTTGTTTATTGCCGTGACGGTGCGCTGGTGGCGTGAAGCGCGCCCGGAAAAAGGCCCGATCCGCCTGACCAAAGACAACGCGCTGTGGCTGGGCAGCACGGCCGGGATTCTGTCGGCGCTGGTCAGCGGCCTGTTTGACCACTACTTCAGTTTTGCCGTGGTGATGGTGTCGCTGTTCTGGCTGATGGTCGGCATCAATGTACTGGAGGCCCGCCGCCTGTTTCCGGGTCGCCTGCCGCAGGTCAAGACCGTGGTGTACCGCAAGCCGCTGCTTGACGGCGTGCGGCCTTAATCATGCTCGGCTCTGCCGTCTGGCTGACGCTTGCGACCTTGCTGGGTCTGTGCCTGGGGTTCGCCCGCGAATGGCTGCTGGTGGCCGCGTGGGGCGCCGGAGAACGCAGTGACGCCTTCCTCATCGCGCTGTTTTTGCCCGAGGCGTTGCGCATGTCGTTGGCCGGTGGCGTATTGAGCGCCGCCGCGCTGCCGCTGTACCTGGCACGCAAGGACGGCGAGCGCCTTGACTGGCTGGCAGTGCTGTTCCCGGCCTTGATGTTGATTGCGCTGGTCACAAGCCTGCTGCTGACGTTGCTGGCGCCGTGGCTGGTGCAATTGCTCGGCCCGGGGCTGGCGGCCAGTGCCACGGCGCTGGCCGCCGGCAACCTGCAAATCGTCGCGTGGTGCGTACCCGGCTTGATGCTGCATGCGCTGTTCAGTATTCCATTGCAGGCCAGCGAGCGGTTTGTGCTGGCGGGGTTGGGCTCGTTGCTGTTCAACCTGCCGCCGGTGACCTACCTGGCGTTGGCGGGCACGGCCACGCAACCGCATGCCCTCGCCTTGGCGTGCCTGGTCGGCAGCCTGTTGATGCCGCTGGCGTTGCTGCCGTCGCTCTGGCGCCAGGGCTGGCGGCCGTGGCGCTGGCAACTGTCCTTTGCGCCGCTGCGCGAGCTGGGCCAGCGCATCGGGCCGCTGTTACTGAGCAATGGCGCCAGCCAGGGCCTGGCCTTGATCGAACGGCTGGTGGCGTCGCTGCTCGGCGAAGGCGCGGTGACCTGGGTCAACCTCGCCCGCAAGCTGATGAACCTGCCGCTGATTGCGCTGATGAGCCTTAACCAGGTGCTGCTGGGCATGATGAGCCGACGCCAGGGCGATGAGCGCCTGGCCCTGCTCAAGCGCGGCCTCGAAACCGCCAGCGTGCTGACCTTGCCGGCCGGTGTTGGCCTGGTGGCGGCGGCGCCGAGCCTGGTGGCCCTGCTGCTGCCCAAACAATCGGCGGACTCACCGTTGCCGCTGCTGCTGGCCTGGTTTGCCGTGCCGCTGGTGTTCGGCGCCTGGAATGCCTTGCTTGCGCGTTATGCCTACGCCGCCGGCGATACGCGCCAGCCGCTGCGTTGCGAGCTGCTCGGCAGCCTGGTCAATGTGCTGCTGCTGGGCGTGCTGCCGTTTGTGTTTGGCCTGGCGGGTATTCCCTTGGCCGCACTGGCCGGTGTGATATGCACCGCACTGCTGCTGATGCAACGCCAGGCATTACTCAATGCTTTGCCCTGGACGCGGCATTGGCTGCTCAGTGCGCTGATGATGAGCCTGGCGGCGCTGCTGCTGTTTCCAATTCAAGGCGTGTGGCTGCAACTGGGGTTAAGCACCCTGGCCGGCGCCGTGGTGTTGCTGGGCATGGGGCTGTGGCTCAAGCCATGGCGCAAGGCATGAACGATCGGTCGGGGGCAACTGGATGAAACATCGTTGGATTCAAATGGATATCGCCAAGGGCATCGGCATCCTGCTGATCGTGTACGGCCACAGCTGGTTCGTGGCCAACTCCCTGGAGTTGCAGTATCCGATCATTGCTTCGTTCATATTGCCGCTGTTCTTTTTCCTCTCCGGGGTGTTCTTCAAGCCCGAGCAGCCCTTTGTCCAAATGGCAGTGCGCAAGGCCGATGGCCTGCTCAAGCCGTTTTTCTTCACCATGCTGGTGTACGTGCTGGTGCGCGATGTACTGCGCGGCCAACCGCTGCTGCCGGATGTCGGCGGCGTGTTGTATGCCTCGGTGGACACCATCCCCTGGCAGGCGCTGTGGTTTCTGCCGCACTTCTGGGTGGCGATTCTGTTCAGTTGGCTGATGCTGCGCCTGATCCAGCGCCTGAAGCTGTCACTGCCCGTCAGTTGCCTGCTGATCGTGGTGCAACTGCTGATCGGCATCCGGGTTTTGCCGTGGTTCTGGCAAATACCGGTGACGGTCGGCGGGCAGACCTGGACCCTGCCTGGCTTACCCTTCGGCCTCGAGATAACCCTGATCAGCAGCACTTACTTCATCTACGGCTACCTGCTGCGCGACTGGCTGCGCAGGCATGAAGGTTCGCTGCTGACGCTGGTGATTTCGGTGGTGTTGTTCGCCGCAGTGTTCCTCTACAGCCACGACACCATGGACCTGGCGCAGCGGCGCTACGACCATTGGCTGTGGACCAGCCTGCTGGCGGTGATTGGTGTGTACGCGAGCTGGTCACTGGCGCGGGTGCTGATGGCATCGGCGGTCATCACGCGGGTGATGACGTACATCGGGCAGTCCACTTTGATTCTGTTGATTTTTCATGGAGAAATTCAGCATAAGACCGTTGACCTGATGGAGCGCGTGGGCCTGCATCCGTTGCTGTCGGCGTGCATCGGTTTGGTGGTGGCGGTGGTGGTGCCGTTGCTGATCGGGGAAGTGATCAAGCGGGTGGCGTTGTTGCGGTTTTTCTACTTTCCGTTTCCGGTGCGTAAGGCGCCGAAACCTTTGGAACAGCGCTGAACCCATGTGGGAGCTGGCTTGCCTGCGATGGCATCAACTCGGTTTACATGACACACCGAGGTGTCTGCATCCCAGGCAAGCCAGATCCCACATTGGCTCATGTATGTTCAATCATCGAGTTGTGAGGCAGCGGGTTTGCTGCCGGCCTTTGCAGGCTTGGCAGGTTTACCATTCTTGGCCGGCGCAGCTGCAGCAGCAGGCTCAGGCTCAGCCGGTGCGGCGAGGTCTTTTTCAGCCTGGGGCATCTGGTCAATGGCGCTGAAAAACTCCTTCAAGTCGAGGGTATCCGGCGGCACGGTCTTCTCGAGTTTCTTCTCACCGTCCTTGCCCACCAGGATCACCTTGGTGCCACTGCCAGCGCCCAGCTTGAGGGCACGTATCAGCGCGTTGGTCTCCGGCGGCGTGAGCTTCTTGTTGTCCTTGGCATCCTTGGCGAACTTCTCGCCTTCAGCGCCGATACTGCCGAACTTAACGGTGTAGAACACCATGTTGCGTTCTTCAAAGGACTGCTTGTTGGCAGGCTCGTCCAGCTGTTTCTTGAGGGTCGCCAATGTTTCGTTGCCGGAATCAAGTTCCACCACCACCAATGGGCGGGACTTGTTCAAGTCCTGCTTGAGTGGGTTGATATCATCCGCGGCCAACAGCGGCCCCGTAAAAGCCATCAAGGTAGCCAGGGTCAGCGACCGGATGAGCATGCGCACCTCCTTTGAATTCCATGCAGGGTTCTTGAGTTTCATGTCTGCGACAGTCAATTTCAAGGATGATTCCTACACCTCGTTAAGAAGCGTAGGTCAGTAAGCCTGCCACGCAAGGGCTCAAATGGGGTTATCAGTCATTGTTTCTTCTGATTGCGGAACCATAACGCGGCGTTCTTACTGCGGCCAATGACGTGCAAACACTGGCGCCACCACCGGGTCGGCATCCACCCGCGCCAGCGTTTGGGCAAAGCCTGGCGCGAGGTTGCTCAACGCCTCCCGTGCCGCGTCCCAGCGCGACACCGCAGCCGCCATAATGCCCAGGGCGTTCGGCACATTGCCGGGGGCGAACAACTGGTCGGCAAACTGCTCGGCGAACACCACCCAGGCCTGGTGCAGGTAACGGCGCGTGCCGCTGATCAATTGCGCCTGTGCGGCGTCATCCACATTACCCAGCCAGCGTTGCGGGTAGTCGATAATGCCGACCGCCGAATAGCAATTGGCGGCGATGTATACCAGCCCGCGCAGGATCTGCGCACGGTTGCCGGCAAGCAGCTCGGAGGCGGGAAATTCCAGGCCCAGGTGGATCAGGATCGCGGCGCTTTCGGTCAGCACTTGCCCATCGGGCGTCACCAACGTGGGGATTTGTTTAAGTGGGTTGATGCGTGCCAGGGCATCACTGCCTTCGCTGTCTTCCCAGGAACTGGCGTCGATTCGCCGCCACGGCACCGCGCAACGCTGCAGGGCGATTTCGATCATGCAGGAACCGGATTCGTCGATGCCGTAGAGCGTGTACATGGCTGCTATCTCCTTAGCGTTGCAGTTTGGCCTGCAAGTTGGCCTTCACCGGCGGCCATTGCGAACCGATGATGCTGAACCGCACCGAGTTGCGCTTGCGCTCGTCGGGCATGAGTCATGGGAAGCTGCGCCGTCTGAGGGTGTCATCAGAGGCCAAGAGTGCAGGCGCGCCCCACGCGCAGGCAAGCGTTTTAAAACAGGCCCATTTGCCCGCCGACCAGCGTGCCGAAATCATCATTGACGAACGGCAGGATCGCGTCGGCCACCGGCTGCAATTGCCGGGTGACGTAGTGGTCGTAGTCGATCGGCGCCTGGCGTACTTCCAGCGGCTGCGGGCCGTTGACCGTGATCACATAGCTGATCCAGCCGCCGCACTGGTACTGGCGCGGGCGCCCCAGGCGGTCGTTGTATTCATCCGCCAGGCGTGCGGCGCGCACATGCGGCGGCACGTTGCGCTCGTAGTCGTCGAGTGGGCGGCGCAGGCGTTTGCGATAGATCAGCAGGTCGTCGAGTTCGCCGCTCAAGGTACGCCGCACATAGTCGCGCACGTAGTCTTGATACGGCTGGCGATGGAAGATGCGCTGATAGAGTTCCTGCTGGAATTGCCGGGCCAGGGGCGACCAGTCACTGCGCACGGTTTCCAGGCCTTTGTAGACCATTTCTTCGCTGCCGTCGGTGCGTATCACCAAGCCGGCGTAGCGCTTTTTGCTGCCCTCCTCGGCGCCGCGAATGGTCGGCATCAGGAAGCGGCTGAAGTGGGTTTCGTATTGCAGCTCCAGGGCGCTTTGCAGGCCGAATTCGTTGTGCAAATGCGCGCGCCACCACTCGTTGACGTGATGCACCAGTTCGCGGCCGATGCGGCTGGCGTCATCCGCAGCATGCGCGCTGCCGAGCCAGACGAAGGTGGAGTCGGTGTCGCCGTAGATCACGTCATATCCCTTGGCCTCCACCAGTTCACGGGTCTGGCGCATGATCTGGTGCCCACGCATGGTGATCGAAGACGCCAGCCGCGTATCGAAAAACCGGCAGCCGCTGGAGCCAAGCACGCCGTAAAATGCATTCATGATGATTTTAAGGGCCTGGGACAATGGCGCGTTGTGTTCACGCTTGGCCACTTCGCGGCCTTCGGACACCCGCGCGACAATCGACGGCAGGCAATGCCGGGTGCGGGAAAAACGTGCACCGCGAAAGCCCTCTACCGACTCGCTGTCGTCCGGGTGCTTGAGGCCTTCGACCAGGCCCACCGGGTCGATGAGAAAACTGCGGATGATCGATGGGTAAAGGCTTTTGTAGTCCAGCACCAGCACCGATTCATAGAGGCCGGGACGCGAGTCCATCACGAACCCGCCGGGGCTGGCCTGGGGCGGTTTGTCGCCCAGGTTCGGTGCGACAAAGCCCTGGCGGTGCATCAGCGGCATATACAGGTGCGTGAACGCCGCCACCGAGCCGCCATTACGGTCGGCCGGCAGCCCGGTGACGCTGGCGCGTTCGAGCAGGAACTTGAGCAGTTCGGTCTTGGCGAAAATCCGCGTGACCAGCTCGCAGTCCTTGAGGTTGTAGCGTGCCAACGCCGGTTTGTCCTCGGCGAACATGCGGTTGATTTCGTCCATGCGCTGGTACGGCGTGGAGATGTCCTTACCTTCACCGAGCAGGGTTTGCGCGACATTTTCCAGGCTGAAGGATTCGAAACTCCAGGTGGCCGAACGCAAGGCCTCGATGCCGTCGATAATCAGCCGCCCGGCTGCGGCGGCGAAGTAGTGGTTGCGACTGCCATGTTCGCGCCAGGCCATGGCCTCACCGCCACGGCCAAGCAGCAGCGGTACGTTGAGACGCTGGGCATGTTCGTGGAGCACGCGCAGGTCGAATTGCACCAGGTTCCAGCCGATGATTGCATCGGGGTCGTGGGCGGCCAGCCATTGGTTGAGGCGTTCGAGCAGTTGGGCGCGGGTATCGCAATAGTCGAGCTTGAAGTCCACTGCAGCGGTTTTGTTTGGCGGGCCGAGCATATATACCTGACGCTCGCCGCAGCCTTCCAGGGCAATGGAATACAGATCGCCTTGGGCGGTGGTCTCGATGTCCAGGGACACCAGTTTGAGCGGCGGGCGATAGTCCGGCGCAGGTTTCATCTGCGCCTCAAGCAAGGTGCCGCTGGCATCCGGCGTACCGCCGAACCACACGGGCGCGGTGATGAAGCGCTCCATCATGTAACGCTCGGGCGGGCGCACGTCGCCTTCGTAAACGTCGACACCGGCGGCGCGCAGGCGCTTTTCCAGGTCCATCAACTGGCGGTGCTGGCGGGTGTAGAGACCCAGGACGGGACGATGGTGAAAATCGCACAATTGCAACGGGCGCAGTTCGATGTCGCGCTCGCCCTTGAGCAACCAGTCGAGCGGCTTGCGATGGGCTTGCGGGATAAACATCACCGAGGTTTGCACGGGTAGGCGCACACAGCGTGGGCCCTGGTCGGTGGCCAGCCAGAAACTGACCTCCGTGCCCGCCGCCGTGTCGCGCCAATGCCGGGTCAGGACAAAACCCTGCTGTAAATCCACCGTACCGCACCTCAGGAATCGCTTTCAGGGCGTGATTCTACTCGGCATCCGGGCAAACGCGATGGGCGATGGCATTAACCTTTGCGTTTGTACTCCGCGCCGGGTCCATCGCCCTTGCCCAGGCGGCCGAAGACGCGCCTGCCCAACGCACCTTTGCCGCCGCTGGTCGGCAGCTCGCGCCTGCGCGGACAACGATTTCACAAAACGGTTGCGAAATATTAATGACAATTACTATCATTCGCGCCGGAGTCCTATCCGCGCAGTGAGGAAGCGCAACGTTGTTGCCCTTTTCCTCACATTGACGGTTCGCCGTCCGGATCGACCATGCCCTCCTGCAACCAAATTTCTGCGCCGTTTCGCCCTACCCTGCTTGCCCTTTGCTGCTCCCTGAGCCTGGCTGCTCATGCGGCAACCCCAGATGCCAACAACCGCCCGGACGGCAATACACTGGAATTGGGGGCCACCACTATCAGTGCCGACGCACCTGCACCGAATGCATTGCCGCCGGTTTACGCCGGTGGCCAGGTCGCGCGCGGCGGCCAGTTAGGTGTGCTGGGTAACCAGGACATCATGGACGCGCCGTTCAGCATGTCCTCCTACACCGAAAAGTTGATCCGCGAGCAGCACGCGCAAACCGTCGGCGACGTGCTGCTCAATGACTCGTCCGTGCGCCAGGCGTCGGGCTATGCGAACCAGGCTCAAGCCTTTGTGATTCGTGGCCTGCCGCTCAATGGTGACGATATTTCGTTCAACGGTTTGTACGGCATTCTGCCACGCCAGATCATGTCCACCGATGCCCTGGAACGGGTTGAAGTGTTCAAAGGCCCCAACGCGTTCATCAACGGCGTCACACCCAGCGGCTCCGGCATCGGCGGCGGCGTCAACCTGCAACCCAAGCGCGCTGATGATGTGCCTTTGCGCCGTTTGAGCACCGATATCAGCAGTGATGGCCGGGTGGGTGAACACCTGGACATCGGCCAGCGCTTCGGCGAAGACAACCGTTTTGGCGCGCGGGTGAATATTTCCCAGCGCGAAGGCGACACCGCCATCGACGACGAAAGCCAGCGTTCGAAGCTGTTTTCGGTCGGCCTGGACTATCGCGGCGATGCCCTGCGGGTGTCCGGCGACTTTGTTTATCAGAAGCAACAGGTCAATGGCGGACGCAACACGGTGTTGCTCGGCAATGGGCTGACCCATATCCCGAATGCGCCGTCGGCCGACACCAACTACGCGCCGAACTGGGGCACCACCAGCCTGGAAGACACCTTCGGCATGTTGCGCGGCGAGTATGACCTCAACGATAACTGGACCGCCTACATCGCCGGCGGCGCCAAGCACACCAACGAGCTGGGCCGCTATTCGTCGGTGACCTTGAGGGACACACTGGGCAATGCCACAGTCAGCGGCTCGAACATTGCGCATCAGGAAGACAACACCAGCCTGATGGCTGGCCTGAACGGCAAATTCCAGACCGGCGCTGTCAGCCACAAATTGAACCTCGGCTTGACCGGCATCTGGACCCAAACCCGCAACGCCTTTGACTTTGCCTCCGGCAGCCAGCCGACCAATATTTACAACCCGGCCGATGTGAGCGCTCCAGCCAAAGGAGGCTTCACTTCCGGCAGCGACCTGAACGACCCTGGCATCACCGCCAAGACCTTCGCCCGCAGCGCGGCGGTGTCGGACACCTTCGGTTTTATGGATGACCGCTTACTGTTCACCGCCGGCCTGCGTCGCCAGGAGCTGGTGGTTCAGGGCTACGCCTACGGCACCGGCACACGCACGGCCAACTACGCCAAGGGCATCACCACGCCGGTGTATGGCCTGGTGTTCAAGCCGTGGGAGCATGTGTCGCTGTACGCCAACCACATCGAAGGCCTGGCGTCAGGGCCGACTGCACCGTCTACCTTCAGCAGCGCCATCGTGACCAACGCCAACCAGACGTTTGCACCCGCGCGCTCGAAACAGACCGAGGCCGGCGTCAAGGTCGACATGGGCACCTACGGCGCAACGCTGGGTGTGTACCGAATCGAGCAGCCGACCCAGGGTTTTTCCCAACTGAATGCGGACGGCACCGCGACCTTTGTCTTCCAGGGCGAGCAAGTCAACAAAGGTGTGGAGCTGAACGTCTTCGGCGAACCCGTCAGCGGCTTGCGCCTGCTGGGCGGCGCGACAATCATCCACACCGAAGTCAACGGCACGGCAAACGGCGCCAACGACGGCAACCGCGCCATTGGCGTGCCGTCCTTCCAACTTAATGCCGGCGTGGATTGGGATGTGCCGGGCCTGCAAGGCGTGAGCGTCAATGGCCGTATGCTGCGTACCGGCGGCCAGTATGCCGATGCGGCGAACAACCTCAGCCTGCCGGCCTGGAACCGCTTCGATGTAGGCGCTCGCTACAACTTCAAGGTGGCCCAGCGTGATGTGAGCCTGGGTGCCACGGTGGAGAACGTGGCGAATACCAAATACTGGGAATCGGCGCTGGGCGGTTACCTGACCCAAGGTGATCCACGTGTGGCCAAGTTCTCGGCGACGGTGGATTTCTAATACTCGATAACCTGGGAGTCAGCAGAGTTGCCCATCGCTGCCTCAGCAGTGGACTCAAGGCGTCTGACAGCAATGAGAACGGGCATCTTCACGATGCCCGTTTGGGTCAGGCGCTGCGTGCCTGGTTCAGGTAATTTTCGATGTTGCCCATTTGCTCGTCCCAGCCTCGGGAATTCATCCTGAAGGCTTTTTGGCGACGGGCTTCGGGCACTGCGTCAAAACCGGATTCGACTACCCGCAGCACGATGCCCGGCGCGCGGTCTTCGAGGGTGAACTCTACCAGGGTCGGTGTTTCGTGGTCGTAGTCGACGCCCTTCTCCACAGCGTAAGGGTGCCATCTGAATGAGAACAGGGTTTGGGGCAGGATGCGCACGATTTCCGCCTTCCACACCACATGTTCGTAGCCTGGGTAGGTGATCGGCGCCTCGATGGTTTTTCCAGCGGTAAAGGTTTTACCCTTGAGGGCGACTCCGAACCACTCGCCAAATTGCTCGGCATTGGTAAGCGCTTCCCAGATTTGTTTGCGTGGTACGTTGAGCAGGACTTTTCGTTCGATGCGATCTAATACATGCATAAGTCACCTCCTCCATTGACAGTAGGCGACAACAAACAATGCGCAACCTCAGGTTGTAAGCAATGATGATTGTCTCCGTCCTTAATCAGGCAATACGTGTATGACTGACCCGCTGAATGGAAGTTGCTTCTGCAAAGCCGTGCGCTATCAAATCGACAGCTTGGACATGCCCATCAGCCACTGCCATTGCGACAGTTGCCGCAAGGTGCATGCAGCCGCATTCGTGGCCACGGCCGGAGTCATGCGCGAGCACTTTCGCTGGATGCAGGGTGAGGCGCTGCTGTCGTCGTTTGAATCTTCACCGGGCAAGCTCCGGCATTTCTGCTCGCGCTGCGGCTCTCACCTGATAGCTGAGCGTCGGCATCAGCCCCATGTGATTGTGCGGGTGGCGACGCTGGATGATGACCCTGGCGTGCGGCCCACCTCGCACATCTGGACGGCCCATGATGTGCCCTGGCTTGCTTACGCAGGCGTAGAGCACTGGGATGAGTGGAAGGTTTGACTAGACGTGCGGGTCACCGGGCGCCTTGGCGGGGGTCGCATATTGCGGCTTGAGATGGCCTTCCTGATCCAGCAACCAGGCGTCCATGATCTGCCGCACTACCGGGCCTGCCACGCGGCCACCGGCCTCGCCGTTTTCGATCATCACCGAGATCACGATTTTCGGATGTTCGGCCGGCGCAAAGCCGACGAACAAGGCGTTGTCGCGATGGCGTTCCAGGGTCTTGTTGCGGTTATAGCGCTCACCCTGCTTGATCGCCACCACCTGCGCAGTACCACTCTTGCCGGCGATCCTATATTGAGCACCGGCCGCCGCCGCACGGGCGATACCACGGGGGTCGTGCATCACCAGTTGCATGCCGTGGTTGACCTGCTCCCAATCACGCGGGTCCTTGAGCACCACGTTAGGCATCGGGTTCTCGTCCACCGGCGGCACGCCGTTGATGGTCTTGGCCAGGTGCGGCCGGTTCCACACACCTTTGTTGGCGATCAATGCAGTGGCTTGGGCCAATTGCAATGGCGTGACCTGCATATAGCCCTGACCAATGCCGAGAATCACAGTTTCGCCCGGGAACCAGGGCTGACGCCGCGTCGCGCGCTTCCAGGCCTGGGAAGGCATCAGGCCGGCTGATTCTTCGAACATGTCGAGGGAGACTTTCTGACCGAGGCCGAACTCGGCCAGGTAGTCGTGCAGGCGATCGATACCCAGCTTGTGGGCCAGGTCGTAAAAGTAGGTGTCGTTGGAGCGCATGATGGCTGCGTCCATGTCCACCCAGCCGTCACCGCTGTGGTTCCAGTTGCGGTATTTGTGATCAAAGTCGGGCAGTTGGTAGTAACCGGGGTCGAACACTCGGGTTTGCGCGGTCACCACGCCACTGTCGAGGCCGGCGATGGCCACTTCCGGCTTGATGGTCGAGCCGGGCGCGTAAAGGCCGCGTAGCACACGGTTGAACAGCGGTCGGTCAATGGAGTCGTGCAGCGCGGCATATTCCTTGAAGCTGATGCCGGTGACGAACAGATTCGGGTCAAAACTCGGCTTACTCACCATGGCCAGCACTTCGCCGGTTTGCGGGTCGAGGGCCACTACCGAACCACGGCGATCGCCCAAGGCCTCTTCCGCGGCTTCCTGGAGCTTGACGTCGAGGCTCAGCACGATGTTTTTGCCGGGGATCGGGTCGGTATGCTTGAGTACGCGCAAAACGCGGCCCTGAGCGTTGGTCTCGACCTCTTCATAGCCGACATGGCCATGCAGCTCGGACTCGTAGAAACGCTCGATACCGGTCTTGCCGATGGACTGGGTACCGCGGTACTCCACCGAGTCGAGGGCCTTGGATTCTTTTTCGTTGATTCGACCAACGTAGCCAATCGAGTGGGCAAAATGCGCGCCCAACGGGTAATGCCGCACGAACTGCGGTTCGACGTCGACGCCCGGCAAGCGGAACTCGTTAACGGCCAGCACGGCAATCTGCTCTTCGGTCAATTCGTAGAACAGCGTCACCGGCACAAACGGATGACGGGCTTGCTTCAACGCCTTGTCGAATACCGCGCGGTCTTCGGCGGGTAAATGCAACAGGCTGACGATAGCGTCCAGCTCGCCCTTGAGGTCAGTGGTGCGCTCACGAGTGATGGTCAGGTTGTAGCTGGGACGGTTGTCGGCCAGCACCACGCCATTGCGGTCATAAATCAGCCCGCGCGTCGGCGTTATCGGCAGTACATGGACCCGGTTGTTCTCGGAAATCGTCGAGTGATAGTCGTACTGCACCACCTGCAGGAAATACATACGCCCGACCAGGGCGCAGGTAATACCAATCACCAACAGTGCGCAGGCAAGCAAGCGCTTGTTGACCAGGCGGTTTTCTTTTTCGTGATCCTTGATCGGTATCGGTTCAGGCATTTCTACAGCATCTCGTTGAAGAAGGTCGACGCCGCATCCTGCGGGTGAAATATCCATCCTTGTGAAATGTGCTGCACCTTACCAAAAATGCAGAAACACTTTGCATTGATTTCCCCAACGGCATGGTGTTTTGTCAGACAAGCACCGATTTTGTGCTCGAAAAGGCCTCAATCCCGGAAGTGCGATCACTCCGATGCCCCTCCAGTGTTGTGCAGGGCGCGTGTGAGGATGGCGGTCTGGAGGGTGCCGATTGAGCTGATCAAGGCGCGGAGGCTTCGAAGTCGCTTGGCGCTTTTCGACCTCCCAAAACAAAACCCCTGATTGCGTTAGCAATCAGGGGTTTCGGAATTTAATCTTGACGATGACCTACTCTCACATGGGGAAACCCCACACTACCATCGGCGATGCATCGTTTCACTACTGAGTTCGGGATGGGATCAGGTGGTTCCAATGCTCTATGGTCGTCAAGAAATTCGGGTACTGAGTCGTAGCCAGATGGCTTCGCTTCAGCAAATTGGGTATGTGACAGCTTTCGGTGTTTTGTGAGCGTCGAACTTTCGGTTCATCTCGTCTTCACACACCGCAATCTGATGCTCTTTCGAGTAGTCAAATTGCTTGGGTGTTATATGGTCAAGCCTCACGGGCAATTAGTATTGGTTAGCTCAACGCCTCACAGCGCTTACACACCCAACCTATCAACGTCGTAGTCTTCGACGGCCCTTCAGGGGACTCAAGGTCCCAGTGAGATCTCATCTTGAGGCTAGTTTCCCGCTTAGATGCTTTCAGCGGTTATCTATTCCGAACATAGCTACCCGGCAATGCCACTGGCGTGACAACCGGAACACCAGAGGTTCGTCCACTCCGGTCCTCTCGTACTAGGAGCAGCCCCTCTCAAATCTCAAACGTCCACGGCAGATAGGGACCGAACTGTCTCACGACGTTCTAAACCCAGCTCGCGTACCACTTTAAATGGCGAACAGCCATACCCTTGGGACCGGCTTCAGCCCCAGGATGTGATGAGCCGACATCGAGGTGCCAAACACCGCCGTCGATATGAACTCTTGGGCGGTATCAGCCTGTTATCCCCGGAGTACCTTTTATCCGTTGAGCGATGGCCCTTCCATACAGAACCACCGGATCACTAAGACCTACTTTCGTACCTGCTCGACGTGTCTGTCTCGCAGTCAAGCGCGCTTTTGCCTTTATACTCTACGACCGATTTCCGACCGGTCTGAGCGCACCTTCGTACTCCTCCGTTACTCTTTAGGAGGAGACCGCCCCAGTCAAACTACCCACCATACACTGTCCTCGATCCGGATAACGGACCTGAGTTAGAACCTCAAAGTTGCCAGGGTGGTATTTCAAGGTTGGCTCCACGCAGACTGGCGTCCACGCTTCAAAGCCTCCCACCTATCCTACACAAGCAAATTCAAAGTCCAGTGCAAAGCTATAGTAAAGGTTCACGGGGTCTTTCCGTCTAGCCGCGGATACACTGCATCTTCACAGCGATTTCAATTTCACTGAGTCTCGGGTGGAGACAGCGCCGCCATCGTTACGCCATTCGTGCAGGTCGGAACTTACCCGACAAGGAATTTCGCTACCTTAGGACCGTTATAGTTACGGCCGCCGTTTACCGGGGCTTCGATCAAGAGCTTCGCGTTAGCTAACCCCATCAATTAACCTTCCGGCACCGGGCAGGCGTCACACCCTATACGTCCACTTTCGTGTTTGCAGAGTGCTGTGTTTTTAATAAACAGTCGCAGCGGCCTGGTATCTTCGACCGGCATGAGCTTACGGAGCAAGTCCTTCACCCTCACCGGCGCACCTTCTCCCGAAGTTACGGTGCCATTTTGCCTAGTTCCTTCACCCGAGTTCTCTCAAGCGCCTTGGTATTCTCTACCCAACCACCTGTGTCGGTTTGGGGTACGGTTCCTGGTTACCTGAAGCTTAGAAGCTTTTCTTGGAAGCATGGCATCAACCACTTCGCTAACTAAAAGTTAGCTCGTCATCAGCTCTCGGCCTTAAGATCCCGGATTTACCTAAGATCTCAGCCTACCACCTTAAACTTGGACAACCAACGCCAAGCTGGCCTAGCCTTCTCCGTCCCTCCATCGCAATAACCAGAAGTACAGGAATATTAACCTGTTTTCCATCGACTACGCTTTTCAGCCTCGCCTTAGGGACCGACTAACCCTGCGTCGATTAACGTTGCGCAGGAAACCTTGGTCTTTCGGCGTGGGTGTTTTTCACACCCATTGTCGTTACTCATGTCAGCATTCGCACTTCTGATACCTCCAGCAAGCTTCTCAACTCACCTTCACAGGCTTACAGAACGCTCCTCTACCGCATCACTTACGTGATACCCGTAGCTTCGGTGTATGGTTTGAGCCCCGTTACATCTTCCGCGCAGGCCGACTCGACTAGTGAGCTATTACGCTTTCTTTAAAGGGTGGCTGCTTCTAAGCCAACCTCCTAGCTGTCTAAGCCTTCCCACATCGTTTCCCACTTAACCATAACTTTGGGACCTTAGCTGACGGTCTGGGTTGTTTCCCTTTTCACGACGGACGTTAGCACCCGCCGTGTGTCTCCCATGCTCGGCACTTGTAGGTATTCGGAGTTTGCATCGGTTTGGTAAGTCGGGATGACCCCCTAGCCGAAACAGTGCTCTACCCCCTACAGTGATACATGAGGCGCTACCTAAATAGCTTTCGAGGAGAACCAGCTATCTCCGAGCTTGATTAGCCTTTCACTCCGATCCACAGGTCATCCGCTAACTTTTCAACGGTAGTCGGTTCGGTCCTCCAGTTAGTGTTACCCAACCTTCAACCTGCCCATGGATAGATCGCCCGGTTTCGGGTCTATTCCCAGCGACTAGACGCCCTATTAAGACTCGCTTTCGCTACGCCTCCCCTATTCGGTTAAGCTCGCCACTGAAAATAAGTCGCTGACCCATTATACAAAAGGTACGCAGTCACCCAACAAAGTGGGCTCCCACTGCTTGTACGCATACGGTTTCAGGATCTATTTCACTCCCCTCTCCGGGGTTCTTTTCGCCTTTCCCTCACGGTACTAGTTCACTATCGGTCAGTCAGTAGTATTTAGCCTTGGAGGATGGTCCCCCCATATTCAGACAAAGTTTCTCGTGCTCCGTCCTACTCGATTTCATGACTAAGAGATTTTCGCGTACAGGGCTATCACCCACTATGGCCGCACTTTCCAGAGCGTTCCGCTAATCTCAAAGCCACTTAAGGGCTAGTCCCCGTTCGCTCGCCACTACTAAGGGAATCTCGGTTGATTTCTTTTCCTCAGGGTACTTAGATGTTTCAGTTCCCCTGGTTCGCCTCTTACGCCTATGTATTCAGCGTAAGATAACCATCTTATGATGGCTGGGTTCCCCCATTCAGACATCTCCGGATCAAAGTCTGTTTGCCGACTCCCCGAAGCTTTTCGCAGGCTACCACGTCTTTCATCGCCTCTGACTGCCAAGGCATCCACCGTATGCGCTTCTTCACTTGACCATATAACCCCAAGCAATCTGGTTATACTGTGAAGACAACATTCGCCG
>NZ_CVTT01000050.1:0-315672 GCF_900006605.1 Pseudomonas sp. 58 R 3
CGCCGCGGCGGCCGGGGCCACTTCGGAGAACTTGCCCTTGCCGTGCAGCTCGTCCAGCAACGCTTCGAATTCGTGATCGGAGATCAGGCCATCAGCGGCAGGCTCAACGCTGGCAGGCGCAGCACTGGCCGCAGGTGCGGCCGCGATGGCGGCGACTTCCGGCAAGGCGTCGGCGGCAAACGTGCCCTTGCCATGCAGTTGGTCGAGCAGCGCTTCGAATTCGTCGTCGGTAATGTCGGTGCTTGCAGCCGCGGCAGGCGCTGCCGGCTCGGCGGCAGGTGCCACGGCGTCCGGGGCGAATTGGCCTTTACCGTGCAACTGGTCGAGCAGCGATTCGAACTCTGCGTCGGTAATGTCTTCGCTGGTCGGCACGGCAGGCGCAGTCGGCGCAGTCGGCGCTTGCGGTGCTTCAGCCTCGGCCTTCACCGCGCTCAGGGAGTTGAGCAGCTGTTCGAACTCGCTGTCGGTCACATCCGGCTCGGCTTCAACCACAGGCTCAGGCGCAGCTACCGGCGCAACTGCGGTATCAGCAGGTTCGGCCAGACGCGCCAGCGCAGCCAACAGCTCCGGCGTGGCGGCCGTGATCGGCGCACGTTCGCGCACCTCGCTGAACATGCCGTTGACCGCATCCAATGCTTCGAGAATCACGTCCATCAGTTCCGAGTCGACGTGACGCTCACCCTTGCGCAGGATGTCGAACACGTTCTCGGCGATGTGACAGCACTCCACCAGCTCATGGAGCTGGAGGAAGCCGGCGCCCCCTTTTACAGTGTGAAAACCGCGAAAAATTGCATTGAGCAGGTTCGCATCATCCGGTCGGCTTTCCAGCTCGACCAGTTGTTCGGACAGTTGCTCTAAAATTTCGCCGGCCTCTACAAGGAAATCCTGAAGGATTTCTTCATCGGCGCCGAAGCTCATGTGGGTGCTCCTTAGAAGCCTAAACTGGATAACAGGTCATCTACGTCATCCTGACCTGACACAACGTCTTCACGTTTATCGGCATGAATCTGCGGACCTTCACCCTTGGCGAGATGTTTTTGTGGATCTTTTTCCGAGAGGATCGCTGCGCGGTCATGTTCGATGCCGGCAAAACGGTCGACCTGGCCGGCCATGAGCACCAGTTTGAGCAGGTTGCTTTCCACTTCGGTGACCAGTTGGGTCACGCGCTTGATCACTTGACCTGTGAGGTCCTGGTAATCCTGGGCCAGCAGAATGTCATTGAGGTTGCTGGCCACCGTGCGGTTTTCCTGTTCGCTGCGCGACAGAAAAGCGTCAACCCGACGCGCCAACTCACGAAACTCCTCAGCCCCCACTTCCCGGCGCATAAAGCGGCCCCAGTCAACGCTGAGCGCTTGTGCTTCGGTGGTCATGCCATTGACCAGCGGCGTGGCGTTTTCCACCAGGTCCATGGTGCGGTTGGCCGCGGCCTCAGTCAGCCTGACCACATAGGACAGGCGTTCGGTGGCGTCAGTGATCTGCGAGATTTCTTCGGCCTGGGGCATGTGCGGGTCAATCTGAAAATTGACGATTGCACTGTGCAGCTCGCGTGTGAGCTTGCCCACTTCCTGATACAGGCCGCGGTCACGGGTCTGGTTAAGCTCATGGATCAACTGCACCGCGTCGCCGAACTGGCCTTTCTCAAGGCTGTCGACCAACTGGTGAGCATGCTTTTTCAGGGTCGATTCAAAATCGCCCTGTGACGTTTCTTTATGCTCCATAGCTCCCCCGTGGTGATATCAGCCGTGGATGCGTTCGAAGATTTTTTCGATCTTCTCTTTCAAGGCCAACGCCGTGAATGGCTTGACCACGTAACCGTTAACCCCGGCTTGGGCGGCTTCGATGATCTGTTCGCGCTTGGCTTCGGCGGTCACCATCAACACAGGCAAGCTGCGCAGTTTTTCATCGGCGCGCACGTGACGCAGCAAGTCGATGCCGGTCATGCCCGGCATGTTCCAGTCGGTTACCAGAAAGTCGATGCTCCCGCTGTTGAGGATCGGAATCGCCGTCAGGCCGTCATCCGCCTCGACCGTGTTGGTGAACCCAAGGTCACGCAACAGGTTTTTTATGATCCGCCGCATCGTTGAGAAGTCATCAACGATGAGGATTTTCATGTTCTTGTCCAATTCGACCTCCAAGCAGTCTTAAACGCGCCCAGCACCTGGACGCGCCATTTCAATCAACAGGCGTTACACAAAAAGGACTGCCCAGGGCACCACGGCACACACCCGCAAAAGCGTAGAGCCTTTGCGGTAGCGTCTGCAGTGTCCCCACACTGCCTGTCAGCGCGCGCGCCACTCTCCCAATCGCCCCCGCAAGCGGGCTGCGCACTGGCTATGCAGCTGGCTGACACGCGATTCGCTGACCCCCAGGACCTCACCGATTTCCTTGAGGTTCAGCTCTTCGTCGTAGTACAGCGCCAACACCAGTCGCTCACGCTCCGGCAAATTGGCAATCGCCTCCGCCAACGCGCCCTGGAAACGTTCGTCTTCCAGGTCGCGCGACGGTTCAAGATGTGCACTCGCGCCGTCCTCGTGCAGCCCTTCGTGTTCGCCGTCCTGCAAAAGGTCGTCGAAACTGAACAGGCGGCTGCCCAAGGTATCGTTCAAAATCCCGTAGTAATCGTCGAGACTCAATTGGAGTTCGGCCGCAACTTCGTGATCTTTAGCGTCACGACCGGTTTTTGCTTCAATTGCGCGAATTGCGTCACTGACCATTCGCGTATTGCGGTGTACCGAACGCGGCGCCCAATCCCCTTTACGCACTTCATCGAGCATCGCCCCTCGAATGCGGATACCCGCATACGTCTCGAAACTTGCGCCCTTGCTCGCGTCGTATTTGGTCGACACTTCGAGCAGGCCGATCATGCCGGCCTGGATCAAGTCCTCAACCTGCACACTGGCAGGCAGGCGTGCCAGCAAGTGATAGGCAATGCGCTTGACCAAGGGCGCATAGCGCTCGATCAGTTCGCCCTGGCTGTCACGTGCCGACTTTTTGTAAAGGTTGTAGCCGCTGGATGTCATAGCACCGGTCCTGCGCTCGTCTGATGCACCAATCGCTCGACGAAAAACTCCAGATGCCCGCGCGGGTTGGCAGGCAACGGCCAAGTATCGACCTTCTGGGCAATAGCCTTGAACGCCAGTGCGCACTTCGAACGAGGGAACGCTTCATAGACTGCACGCTGCTTTTGCACAGCCTTGCGCACACACTCGTCATAGGGAACTGCGCCCACGTATTGTAAGGCGACATCGAGAAAGCGATCCGTGACCTTGGTCAACTTGGCGAACAGATTGCGCCCTTCCTGCGGGCTTTGGGCCATGTTGGCCAGCACGCGGAAGCGGTTCATGCCGTAGTCACGGTTCAGCAGTTTGATCAGGGCATAGGCGTCGGTGATGGAGGTGGGTTCGTCGCACACCACCAGCAGCACTTCCTGGGCGGCGCGCACGAAGCTGACCACCGACTCGCCGATGCCGGCGGCGGTGTCGATCACCAGCACGTCGAGGTTGTCGCCGATGTCGCTGAACGCCTGGATCAGGCCGGCATGCTGCGCCGGGCTCAGATGCACCATGCTCTGGGTGCCTGAGGCGGCCGGCACGATGCGAATGCCACCGGGGCCTTGCAGCAGCACATCGCGCAGCTCACAACGGCCTTCGATCACATCGGCAAGGGTGTGTTTGGGTGTCAGCCCCAGCAGAACGTCCACGTTCGCCAGGCCCAGGTCAGCATCCAGCAGCATGACGCGACGGCCAAGCTCTGCCAGGGCCAGGGACAAATTCACTGACACGTTAGTTTTCCCGACGCCACCTTTGCCGCCGGTCACCGCGATCACCTGTACGGGATGCATGCTGCCCATTTTATTTCTTTACCTTGTCTTGCTTAGACGCAGGCTACATGGCTTGGCCGCGTGAATCGCTTGCAGACCATCGATGTAGATACATTTCACGGTGTTCATCCTGCCTCACCCCACCCGCTTAGCCGGGTTGTGGTAAAGGTCGGCGAACATGTCGGCCATCGCTTCCTCGCTAGGCTCTTCTTGCATTTGCACGCTGACAGCACGGCTGACCAACTGATGACGGCGCGGCAGATGTAAATCATCCGGGATCCGCGGCCCGTCGGTCAGGTAAGCAACCGGTAACTCATGACTGATCGCCAGGCTCAACACCTCGCCCAGGCTCGCCGTTTCGTCGAGCTTGGTGAGGATGCAACCGGCCAGGCCGCAGCGTTTGTAACTGTGGTACGCAGCGGTAAGAACCTGTTTCTGGCTGGTGGTTGCAAGCACCAGGTAATTTTTCGACTTGATGCCACGCCCGGCCAGGCTTTCGAGCTGCATGCGCAGTGCCGGGTCGCTGGCTTGCAGGCCGGCCGTGTCGATCAACACCACGCGCTTGCGCAGCAGCGGGTCGAGCGCATTGGCCAGGGACTGGCCCGGGTCGACGTGGGTCACTGTCACATTGAGGATGCGGCCCAGTGTCTTGAGCTGCTCCTGGGCGCCGATGCGGTAGCTGTCCATGCTCACCAGCGCGATGTTCTGCGCGCCGTACTTGAGCACATAACGCGCGGCCAGCTTGGCCAGGGTGGTGGTCTTGCCCATGCCGGCGGGGCCGACCATGGCAATCACACCGCCCTCTTCCAGCGGTTCGATTTCCGGGGTGACGATCATGCGCGCCAAGTGGGCCAGCAACATGCGCCAGGCCTGGCGTGGTTCTTCGACTTCAGCCGTCAGTGCGAGCAAATCGCGCGACAACGGGCCGGACAAGCCGATGCGTTGCAGGCGGCGCCACAGGTTGGCCTGTTGCGGTTTGCTGCCTTGCAGCTGTGTCCACGCCAACGAGCCCAACTGCACTTCGAGCAGCTCACGCAGGCCATTGAGTTCAAAACGCATCGAGTCGAGCGCGCGCTGGTCGACGGCTTGAGCCTGGGCTGGCGCTGCAGGGCGCGGCGGTTCTTTGAAGGTCGGTTCTACCAACGGCTCGGCGGCGGTCAGCGGCAGGCCGGCGAACAATTGGCGATTGGTGCTGGCATCGCTGTCGCCACGCATGCTCAATTCAGCCTGGGCCGAGACAATGCGCGAAGCGGTTTTGCGCAGCTCGTCTTCGAGTTCCATGTTCGGCACGCGCGGCGCCAGCGCCGACGGGGTGTAATCCAGGGCAGCCGTCAGCTCGACACCGCCGGCAATGCGACGGTTTCCAATAATCGCGGCATCGGCGCCCAGCTCATCACGTACCAGTTTCATGGCCTGACGCATATCGGCGGCGAAAAAACGCTTAACTTGCATAACCCACTACCTCAGCCGTTGGGCCCTACTGTCGCGACGATAGTCACTTGCTTATTGTCAGGAATTTCCTGATAAGCCAAAACGTGCAAATTCGGTACTGCCAGGCGCCCAAACCGCGACAACATCGCTCGAACCGGGCCTGCCACCAGCAGAATCACCGGGTGGCCCGCCATTTCCTGACGCTGGGCGGCTTCGATCAACGAACGCTGCAGTTTCTCAGCCATGCTTGGCTCCAGCAAAACGCCCTCTTCCTGGCCAAGTCCGGCCTTCTGAATACTATTGAGCAATATTTGTTCCAACCTTGGTTCCAAGGTGATAACAGGCAGCTCAGACTCAATGCCTACAATGCTTTGCACGATGGCGCGGGACAACCCGACACGCACCGCAGCCACCAAAGCGGCAGTATCTTGACTCTTGGCGGCATTGTTGGCGATGGCCTCGGCAATGCTGCGAATGTCGCGCACCGGCACCTGTTCGGCGAGCAAGGCTTGCAGCACCTTGAGCAACTGCGACAGCGACAACACGCCAGGCACCAGTTCTTCGGCCAGTTTTGGCGAGGCTTTGGCCAGCAACCCCATCAATTGCTGGACTTCCTCGTGGCCGATCAGCTCGTGGGAGTGCTTGTACAGGATCTGGTTGAGGTGGGTGGCGACCACGGTGCTGGCGTCCACCACGGTGTAACCCAGCGATTGAGCCTGGCTGCGCTGGCTGACTTCGATCCATACCGCTTCCAGGCCAAAAGCCGGATCTTTGGCGGTAATGCCGTTGAGCGTGCCGAACACCTGACCGGGGTTGATCGCCAACTCGCGGTCCGGGTAGATCTCGGCTTCGGCCAGGATCACGCCCATCAGGGTCAGGCGGTAGGCGCTGGGGGCCAAATCGAGGTTGTCGCGAATGTGCACGGTGGGCATCAAGAAGCCCAGGTCCTGGGACAGCTTCTTGCGCACGCCCTTGATCCGCGCAAGCAATTGGCCGCCCTGGTTGCGGTCTACCAGCGGAATCAGGCGGTAGCCGACTTCCAGGCCAATCATGTCGATCGGGGTCACGTCATCCCAGCCCAGCTCCTTGGTTTCCTGGGCGCGAGCCGGCGATGGCAGCAAGTCTTGTTGGCGGGCGATTTCCTGCTGGGCCTGGACCTTGACGGCATTTTGCTTGCGCCAGAACAGGTAGGCGCCACCGCCGGCCATGGCCGCCATGCTCAGGAACGACACGTGCGGCATGCCCGGCACGATGCCCATGATCGCCATGATGCCGGCGGCCACGGCCAGCGCCTTGGGCGAGGCGAACATCTGGCGGCTGATCTGCTTGCCCATGTCTTCGGAGCCCGAAGCACGGGTGACCATGATCGCTGCTGCTGTGGATAACAACAGTGATGGCAATTGCGCCACTAAACCGTCACCGATGGTCAGCAAGGCGTACACCTTACCCGCATCGCCGAAGTTCATGCCGTGCTGGAAGATACCGACCGCCATGCCGCCGATCAGGTTGATAAACAGAATCAGCAGGCCGGCGATGGCGTCACCGCGTACGAATTTACTCGCGCCGTCCATGGAGCCATAAAATTCGGCTTCCTGGGCGACTTCCAGACGACGGGATTTGGCTTGGTTCTGGTCGATCAGGCCGGCGTTGAGGTCGGCGTCAATCGCCATTTGCTTGCCGGGCATGGCGTCGAGGGTAAAACGCGCGCTCACCTCGGAAATCCGCCCGGCGCCCTTGGTCACCACCACGAAGTTGATGATCATCAGGATCGCGAACACCACGATACCAACCACGTAGTTACCGCCGATCACCACCTCACCGAAGGCCTGGATCACCTTACCGGCGGCGGCGTGGCCGTCCTGACCGTGGAGCATCACCACCCGCGTAGACGCCACGTTCAGCGCCAGGCGCAGCAGGGTCGCGATCAGCAAAATGGTCGGGAATACGGCGAAGTCCAGCGGCCGCAGGGCATACACGCAGACCAGCAGCACCACCACCGACAGCGCAATGTTGAAGGTGAAAAACACGTCGAGCAGGAACGGCGGCATCGGCAACATCATCATTGCCAGCATCACCAGCAACAACAACGGCACACCCAGGTTGCCCCGCGACAAATCAGTCAGGGTGCCACGGGCCGTGTTGAGCATTTGAGAGCGATCTACCACCGGTATTCCTCGTGTTCCTTGAAGCAAAGTTTTGACGCTGGAGGGCGTCCTGGAGGCGGTATTGCAAGAAGCCTTCCAACTTTGGTTTCAGGACGACGATCGTCGAGCGGTCACCGGTTCAAATGTGGGAGCTGGATGGGGGTGTGATGATCGTTCCCACGCTCTGCGTGGGAATGCAGCCAGGGACGCTCCGCGTCCCGACTTGAGCCCTGCGCAACGGTGACGCAGAGCGTCACGGGAGGCATTCCCACGCGGGAGCGTGGGAACGATCTTCATCTTCACAGTTGGATGGGGGTGTACCTGTTGTTAATGAGGAAATTTCCGACAAGGTTTTCGGGTTGCCCCTAGGAACCGGGCTCCCTAGTCTGCGTACACCGCTGCAAATGCAGTGGTCGGGCGTCGCGGCCCGGTTTACTACGGAACAGAAGCACCATATCCCTTTCAGTGAGCGGTTTTTTATCGTCTACTGTGCGGCGCTATGGCGGCTGTGCGCGGGATACCTTCGGGTATGCCGGGTTCCTTGGTAACCGGTCCGCGAACCTGCGCACAGCTGCCACCCTCCATCGCGTCGCGGCGATCAGTGGCGGCTCCACCTTTACCGAGGAACCTCACAATGATCAAACCCACCCCAAATCCCCCACCCAGCGTAATACTCACCCTAATCGACGGCATCAGCACCGAAGACCTGCTGGTCAACCTCACCGAAAACCTGGCATCCGCCCACGCCCTGACCTGCGACTTCGCCTTTGACCTGGAGGGAACACAGCGAGAAGGTGCGCTGGGTATTGCGCAGCTGCTTGAGGTGGGACGGTTGTTGGCTGAGCGACTGCTGGATGACAGAGCGCCGTCACCAGAGGCAGAACCTGCCTGAATGATCGTGATGATCGTTCCCACGCTCTGCGTGGGAATGCAGCCAGGGACGCTCCGCGTCCCGACTTGATCCTTGCGCAACGGTGACGCAGAGCGTCACAGGAGGCATTCCCACGCGGGAGCGTGGGAACGATCTTCATACGGGTTGGATGTTGGACGCTTGCTTGCCTTTGGGCCCTGTCGTTATTTCATAGCTGACTTTTTGGCCCTCTTGCAGAGATTTGAACCCAGCACTCTGAATCGCTGAAAAATGCGCAAAAAGATCCTCGCTACCATCATCCGGGGTAATAAAACCAAACCCCTTTGTGTCGTTAAACCACTTCACAGTACCCGTTGCCATAACCCTTCTCCTGACATTGCGCTCAAAAATCTCGTTAGATAAGCCTGATACAAAACGCAAACACACCCTGTGGCCGATGAATCCTGGCGAACTGTACCCGCTGGCCTTCTCGCCACCGGGTATACGCCGAACTCAAGCGGTCCAAACACACCGGCTCATCATCGCCATCCAACGCAATCAGCCCTTCACCGGTCTTGCGGTTATAAACCTTGATCGTCCCCGTTACCGCTTCCATCGCCCTTCCCCTGCATCTCGTTACTACTTGCGTACAGTGTCCGGCACCATAAAACCGCGGGAACGCAGAACTGGCTACTGTCAGAGTTGACAGGTAGCCGGGGATTAACGACCAGTGGTAGGGATTTTTGGCTGAGCAGCCGGAGGTTATTTTTTTCGCTTGCGGGGTTTTCGCGCCTTGGGCGGCGTATCGATTTCGCTGGCGGGATTGCCCGTTGCCTGAACGGGTACCGCGTTGCCTTCGCGGTCGCGGGCGACAAAACCAATGCCCTTGACCGCGTCAAACCACCTGACCGTAGCCCTGTTCATCACCGCTCTCCCGAGCCACGCATGAAGGCGCGCCTCGTCGCTCTATCAAACAGTGAAGGCGGTGCAATGGATACTGTCAAAGTTGACAGGTCAACGGCGCTGACGACATATGGTAAGAAGGCCCGCTCGCCACAAAAAACTCAGGAATCGCGGCGCAGCTCCGGCGGAATCGGCAGATCCTTGAGCGGGTCTGGCCGTTTGCCCTTGCCCGCGCGGTATTGGCGGATCTGGTACACGTAGGCCAACACCTGCGCCACGGCCAGGTACAGGCCTGCGGGGATTTCCTGGTCGAGGTCGGTGGAGTAGAAGATCGACCGCGCCAGCTCCGGCGATTCCAGCAGCAGAATGTCGTTGGCCACGGCAATTTCGCGAATCTTCAGCGCGGTAAAGTCGCTGCCCTTGGCCAGCAACATCGGCGCGCCGCCCTTCTCCGGGTCGTACTTGAGCGCCACGGCGTAGTGGGTCGGGTTGGTAATGACCACGTCGGCGTCGGGCACCGCCGCCATCATCTTGCGCTGGGACATTTCCCGCTGCAGTTGGCGAATCCGCTGTTTGACCTCGGGGCGGCCTTCCTGGTCTTTGTGTTCGTCGCGCACTTCCTGCTTGGTCATCAGCAGTTTCTTGTGGCTTTCCCACAGCTGGATCGGCGCATCCACGGCGGCGATGATGATCAGCCCGCAAGCCATCCACAACGCACTCCAGCCCACCACCTGCACACTGTGGATGATGGCCGATTCCAGCGGTTCATGGGCGATGCGCAGCAAGTCGTCGATGTCGGACGACAACACCGTCAACGCCACAAACAGGATCAGAATGAATTTCGCCAGCGCCTTGAGCAGTTCCACCAGCGCCTTGGTGGAGAACATGCGCTTAAGCCCAGGCCCAGGGTTCATGCGGCTGAACTTGGGCGCCATGCTGCCGGCGGCAAACAGCCAGCCGCCGAGGGACACCGGCCCGATCAGTGCCGCCAGCAACAGGGTGATCAGCACCGGCTGCACCGCCAGAATCGCGATTTTGCCCGAGTGCAACAGGTACTGGCCCATGGCGCCGGGGCTCAGCAGCACTTCGCGCGGCAGCGAAAAGTTGAGCTTCATCAGCTCCATCAGGTCCAGCGCCAGGCCACCGCCGTAGATCAGCAGGCCACCGGCACCGGCGAGCATCACGGCGAGGGTGTTGAGTTCTTTGGAGCGGGCAATCTCGCCCTTTTCCCTGGAGTCCTTTTTACGTTTCTCCGTGGGGTCTTCTGTTTTGTCCTGGCCACTCTCGCTCTCGGCCATGGCTCAACGCGCCCGTGCCAGATCACGTAAGAACTGCAAGGCGTCGGTGGCCAGCGGTTGATACTGATTGAGAATGTCGGCCATGCCGATCCAGAAAATCCCCATGCCCAGCACCAGGGTCAGCGGGAAACCAATCGAGAAGATGTTCAATTGCGGCGCCGCGCGGGTCATTACGCCAAATGCGATATTGACCACCAGCAGCGCAGTAATCGCCGGCAACACCAGCAACAATGAGGCACCCAGCACCCAGCTGAGGCGCCCGACCAGCTCCCAGAAGTGGTTGACCACCAGCCCCGAGCCCACCGGCAAGGTGGTGAAGCTTTCGGTCATGACCTCGAACACCACCAAATGGCCATTCATCGCCAGGAAAATCAGGGTCACCAGCATGGTCAGGAACTGCCCGATCACCGCCACCGACACGCCGTTGGTAGGGTCGACCATGGACGCGAAGCCCATGCCCATCTGGATCGAGATGATCTGCCCGGCGATCACGAACGCCTGGAAGAACAACGTCAGCGAGAAGCCCATTATCGCGCCGATCAATATCTGCTCGGCAATCAGCAACAACGCGCTGAGGTCCAGGGCATTCACCGGCGGCATCGGCGGCAAGCCGGGCACGATGACGATGGTAATGGCGAAGGCAAAATACAAGCGGATGCGCCTCGGCACCAAGGTGGTCCCGAACACCGGCATGGTCATCAGCACCGCCGTGACGCGAAACATCGGCAAAATGAAAGACGCCACCCAAGTGCTGATCTGGGTGTCGGTCAAGGCCAGCACAGATTGCATCGATCAGCCGATCAACTGCGGAATACTGCCGTACAGCTGCAGGATGTATTCCATAAAGGTTTGCACCAGCCACGGGCCGGCGACGATCAGGGTGATCAGCATCACCAGCAAACGCGGGAGGAAACTCAGGGTTTGTTCGTTGATCTGGGTCGCGGCCTGGAACATCGCCACCAGCAGGCCCACCAACAGGCTCGGCACCACCAGCACGGCGACCATCATGGTGGTCAGCCACAGCGCTTCACGGAACAGGTCAACCGCTACTTCTGGCGTCATGTCCCTACACCCCGCCGAAACTGCTGGCCAGGGTGCCGATAATCAGCGCCCAGCCGTCCACCAGCACAAACAGCATGATCTTGAACGGCAACGAAATAATCAGCGGCGACAGCATCATCATGCCCATGGCCATCAGCACGCTCGCCACCACCAGGTCGATGATCAGGAACGGGATAAAGATCATGAAGCCGATCTGGAACGCGGTTTTCAATTCGGACGTGACGAAGGCCGGCACCAGAATGGTCAGCGGCGCCTGATCCGGCGTGGCAATGTCGGTGCGCTTGGACAGGCGCATAAACAGCTCAAGGTCGCTGGAGCGGGTTTGCGAGAGCATGAAGTCCTTGATCGGACCCTGGGCCTTGTCGATCGCGTCCTGAGCCGAGAGTTTTTCGGCCAGGTAGGGTTGCAAGGCTTGCTGGTTCACCTTGTCGAACACCGGCGCCATGATGAACAAGGTCAAAAACAGCGCCATGCCGGTGAGGATCTGGTTCGACGGCGTCTGCTGCAGGCCCAGGGCCTGACGCAGAATCGAGAACACGATGATGATCCGCGTAAAGCTGGTCATCAGCATGACAAACGCCGGGATAAAACTCAGCGCAGTCATGATCAGCAAAATCTGCAGGCTGACCGAATATTCCTGGGCGCCGGCCGCGTTGGTACCCAGGGTGATCGCCGGGATCGACAACGGGTCGGCTGCCAACGCCAGCGGCGCGGCCAGCAACAGCATGAGCGTCAATAAAACGCGCATTACTTCTTATCCTTCTGGTCCTTGCCCAGCAACTCCATCAGGCGCTGGGCGAATTCCGGCGTGGCGGCCTCGGTTTTGGTCGCTTCCACTGGCGTCTTGAGTACGTGCAACGGGGTGATGCGACCGGGCGTGATGCCGAGCAGGATTTGCTCTTCGCCCACTTGCACCAGCACCAGCCGATCACGCGGGCCGAGGGCGCGCGAGCCGATCATCTCGATCACCTGGGCATTGCCCGGCCCAATGCGCTGCACGCGACGCATCAACCAGGCCAGCACGAAGATCAAGCCGACCACCAGCAACAGCCCCAGCACCAGCTGGGTCAATTGCCCACCGATGCCACTGCTGACCACCGGCGCCGCCGTTACCGCTGGGGCGATCGGCTCCGCCGCCATGGCGCTCAATGGCAGCGCCAGAAACAGTCCCGCCATCGAATACTTCATATCAACGCAACTTCTTGATGCGTTCGCTTGGGCTGATCACGTCCGTCAGGCGAATGCCGAACTTCTCGTTGACCACCACCACCTCGCCATGGGCGATCAGGGTGCCGTTGACCAGTACGTCCAGCGGCTCACCGGCCAGGCGGTCGAGCTCGATCACCGAACCCTGGTTGAGTTGCAGCAGGTTGCGGATGTTGATTTCGGTGCTGCCGACTTCCATGGAGATCGACACCGGAATGTCGAGGATCACATCCAGGTTCGGGCCGTCGAGGGTCACCGGGTCGTTGTTTTTCGGCACGCTGCCGAATTCTTCCATCGGCAGACGCTTGCCGGCCGGCGCCATGGCGGCGTCGGCGGCCAGCAGCGCGTCGATGTCGTCCTGGCCGACATCGCCGGTTTCTTCCAGGGCTGCAGCCCATTCGTCAGCCAGGGCCTGGTCTTCGGCGGAAGTGTTTTCGTGTTCGGTAGCCATTACATGTCCTCGGCGCAGCAAAAATTCATCGATAGAAGGGGCAGATCAGCGACGGTTGATCGGTTCGATCACTTGCAACGCCAGGTTGCCTTTGTGGGAACCGAGCTTGACCTTGAACGACGGTACGCCGTTGGCGCGCATGATCAGCTCTTCCGGCAGTTCCACAGGGATCACGTCCCCCGGTTGCATGTGCAAAATATCGCGCAAACGCAGCTGGCGACGGGCCACAGTGGCGCTTAACGGCACGTCGACGTCCAGCAGGTCTTCGCGCAGGGCCTTGACCCAGCGTTCATCCTGGTCGTCGAGGTCGGACTGGAAACCGGCATCGAGCATTTCGCGCACCGGCTCGATCATCGAGTACGGCATGGTCACGTGCAGGTCGCCGCCGCCGCCATCGAGTTCGATATGGAAGGTGGAGACCACAATGGCTTCGCTGGGGCCGACGATGTTGGCCATGGCCGGGTTCACTTCCGAGTTGATGTACTCGAAATTGACTTCCATGATCGCCTGCCAGGCTTCCTTCAAGTCGATGAAGGCTTGCTCCAGCACCATGCGCACCACACGCAGTTCGGTGGGGGTGAATTCACGCCCTTCGATCTTGGCGTGACGGCCGTCGCCGCCGAAGAAGTTGTCCACCAGCTTGAACACCAGCTTGGCGTCGAGGATGAACAGTGCGGTGCCGCGCAGCGGCTTGATCTTGACCAGGTTGAGGCTGGTGGGCACGTACAGCGAGTGCACGTATTCACCGAACTTCATCACCTGCACGCCGCCCACCGCCACGTCCGCCGAACGGCGCAGCATGTTGAACATGCTGATACGGGTGTAGCGGGCGAAACGCTCGTTGATCATCTCCAGGGTCGGCATGCGCCCGCGGACGATACGATCCTGGCTGGTGAGGTCATAACTTTTGACGCTGCCGGGCTCGGCAGCCATTTCGGTCTGTACCAGACCGTCGTCGACGCCATGCAACAGCGCGTCGATTTCATCCTGGGACAGCAGGTCTTGCACGGCCATGTCGTGATCCTACTGCAATACGAAGTTAGTGAAGAGCGCCTGCTCGACCACGACTTTGCCGAGCTCTTTCTGGGCCACTTCCTGCACGCTGGCAGTGACCTTCTGGCGCAGCATTTCCTGGCCGACCGGGGTGGCCAGGCTGTCGAAGCTCTGGCCGGAGAACAGCATCACCAGGTTGTTGCGGATCACCGGCATATGCACTTTAAGCGCATCCAGGTCCGCCTGGTTACGCGCCAGCAAGGTGATGCTCACCTGCAGGTAGCGTTGGCGACCGTTCTGATTGTAGTTGGCGACAAAGGCCGGCAGCATCGGCTCGAAGATTGCCGGTTGCTTGACGTTGGTGGCGGTTTCGGCGGCGGGTGCCGGCTTGCTCGCACTGCTGTGCATGATGTACCACGTGCCGCCGATCGAGGCGCCAATGGCCAGGAGCAGGCCCAGCACAATCAGCAGGATCAGCTTGAGCTTGCCTTTGCCTGCGGGTGGGGTTGCTGCTGCGTCGTCGCTCTTCGCCATGCCAATAATCCGTCACTATTCGGGGATTCATAGATCTACGGGAAGGCAAGAGCAAGTGTTATGCCAGAGTTGTCTGGCAAGCCGGGCGCAAAACAAATGTGGGAGCGGGCTTGCTCGCGAATACGGTGGATCAGTTAATGAATCTGTTGACTGACACACCGTATTCGCGAGCAAGCCCGCTCCCACACTTTGATCTTTATACGGCTCAGGTCAGGCGTAATAGTCGACGGCGCTGGAACCGATCACGGTCTGGCTCACCGGCGCGACCGCTGCCGCCACTTCAGCAGCGTCACCCGCATCCCCGCCATCACCACGCCCGCCAATGCCGCTTATGCCGCGTGCCTGGTTCTGCTGCTGTTGTTCCTGGCCCTGCCCCTGCCAGCCACGGGACTGGTCGGACACATTGACATCCACCTGCCCCATGCCCTGCTGGGCAAACATCTCACGCAAACGGCCGGACTGGCTTTCCAGCGCTTCACGCACCACGGCGTGGCCGCTCATGAAGTTGACCTGGGCTTGCTGGTCGGCGGTCATATTGACCTTGATATCCAGGCGCCCCAGCTCGGCCGGCTGCAACTGAATCTCCGCCGACTTGAGGTTGGCGCTGGACAGGTACATCACGCGGTTGACCACTTCTTCGGTCCAGCCGCTCTGGTGCATGGCCAGCGGCGCATTGGCCACGGGCGGCAAGGCATTTGCGGTTTTCGGCGTGGCGGCCTGGGTCAGCGCGGCCAGGCGGTTGGCGAAATCATCCACGCGGGTGTCGCTGCTGGCGTCTTTCAAATCCTTGAGGCCGCCTTCGATCAGCCCGCTGAAGGCCTTGTCGCCGCCCTGGTCAGTACTGTCTTTGGTGGCTTGCTGGTCGACCATGCCGGCAAGACCTGCGGCAAAGTTTTGCGCGGCGGTGGGTTGATCCTGAGCGCTGGTCGGCGCAGCTTTCTGTGGCGTCTGGCTGCTGGCCGACACATGGCCGCCCTGCTCCATCGCCAGGCGCACGGCCGGCATCGAATCCAGCGGGTCGGCTTCGGGGTCGAAGGCCGGTTGCCTGGCATCTTCGGTTGCCGCAACCGGCGCCGCGACCACCGGCTGGGCCTTGTCATCATTGGCCGCGACCGGCGCTGGCGTGGGCACCGGGACAGGCACCGGCGTAACGGCGGCGACCAATGCCGGGTCAACCACCGGATCAGCCGGAGGCTGCTGCGCCAGGGCCGGGTCGGCGGGCTTGTCGTCATCACTGCTGGCGCTGTCGTCGGTCTTGGCCGGCTTGGCAGGCAAGAGATTGCCGCTATCGGCAACCGCCGGCGTACTGGCGGCAGGCTTGGCGCTGGTGTCCGCAGGCTTGTCACGCGTGACTTTGGCCGGGCTGTCGTCGGGCTTCAGCGTGGGCTTGGGGCTTTGGTTGGCAAACACTTGAGCGAAGCCAGGGCCCTTGTCCTGTGGGGCTGCAACCGCTACCGGGGAAGTAGCGGCAGGCGCTTGAGGCTTGGCCGCGGGGGCAGCCTGAAGGAGCGAATTGGGGGCGACTGGCATAGGTAAAGGTCTCCACTGCACTGGGGGTCGGGGATGCAGTATTGGGAGGTAGAGCAAGAGTTGGGCCAGGTTTGCGGGTCAAAGACAAATGACAGGTAAAACACAGTCTAAATGTGTGCGAGCAAGCCCGCTCCCACAGTTTGATCCGCACAGGACTGGTACAACTTTGGTGATTCAGAGGCCGAAGCGCTGCCTTTCCGACTCATACAGCGGCCGCACCAACGCAAACTCATGATCAATCTGATCAACCAGCGCACCCAAGTCCGCCGTCAGCTCGACGGACTCCACCTCCAGCCGCTGACACAACTGCGCCAACCGCACCGCCCCAAGGTTGCCACTGCTGCCCTTGAAGCTATGGGCAATGCGCCCCAACGCCTTGGCGTCATCACGCGACTTGCGCAACGCTTCGACGCGCTTTTGCGAATCGTCCAGAAAGGTCTCCAGCAGTTTCGGATACTCGCTTTCCATCACTTCCTGCAGGCCCGTCAGCACATCAGGGTCCAGATGAATCTCAAGCACTTGTTCGCTCCTTGATCAAGAATCGGCGGATTATGCCAGAGCCCCCCAGCAAAACTCCACGCATACACTGCGCCCGCCATCGGTCCAGCGTACATCGCTGCTCAGTTGCCGTACCAGGCTCAGCCCGCGGCCAGACAGGCGGTCGATATCCAGCGGTCGCGCCAGCACCTGTTCCACGTCAAAGCCTGGGCCACTGTCCTCAATGCGCAGCGTCATTTTGCCACCTGTGGCAGTCGGCACCACTTGCACATGCACCCGCACATAACCGCTGTTCAACTGCGCCAAGCGCTGGTTGCGCTGGCGGTAATACTCGGCAAACCCCAGGGCATCGCGCTTGAGTCGCGAATCCAGGCCCAGCACGCCATGCTCCAGCGCATTGGAATACAACTCGGCCATCACGCTGTACAGCGCCCCGCTCTGCCCGCGCAGGCCGTGAATCTCCAGCAACAACTGCAACAGGTACGGCAACGGGTTGTAGCTTTTGAGCGTGCGCGCACGAAACTCGAAGCTCACCGACCAATCCAGCGGGCACGACTGGCCACTGTCGGCGTACAGCGGCTCAGCCGCCCGCGACGGCTGGCCCGCCTGCAAGGTGATCTCCACCATACTCACATCATCACGCGCCTCGCCCCGAAACGCCGCCAGGGCCTGCTCAATATCCTCAAACAAGCGGTCGGGCTTGCGATTGCCGGCAAATACCTGCTGCAAGCGCGCAGCGCCAAATAACTGATCATTGGCGTCGGCAGTGTCCAGTACACCATCGGACAGCAAGAACACCCGGTCGCCCAGGGCCATGGGCCAGACTTCGGTGCTGTCATCAAACGCCTGCGCCGACAGCACACCCAGCGGCAGGTGCCGCGACACCAACGGCGTGCGCTTGCCGGTGGCGATCTCATGCACATAGCCCTCGGGCATGCCGCCGTTCCACACCTCCACCACGCGCCGCTGGGCACTCAGGCACACCAGGGTGGCGCAGCAGAACATGTCCACCGGCAGGATGCGCTTGAGCTTGGCATTCATCTCGCGCAGGGTCTGCGCCAGGCCGTAGCCCTTGGCGGTCATGCCGTAGAACACCTCCGCCAGCGGCATGGCGCCCACGGCGGCCGGCAGGCCATGGCCGGTGAAGTCACCGAGCAACACATGCATGTCGCCGGAGGGCGTGTAGGCCGCCAGCAACAGGTCGCCGTTGAACAGCGCATAAGGCGATTGCAGGTAACGAATGTTCGGCGCCGCATTGATGCAACCCGAATGCGCCACCTTATCGAACACCGCCTTGGCCGCACGTTGCTCATGCAACAGGTAATCGTGGTGCCGGGCGATCTGGTCGCGCTGGCGCAGCACCATGGCCTGCAGCCGCCGCAGGCGGTCCATGGCATTGATCTTGGCGGCCAGGATCAGCGGGTTATAGGGTTTGGGCAGGAAATCATCGCCACCGGCATCCAGGCACTGGGCCAGGGCTTCACTCTCGCGCAGCGAGGTAAGAAAGATGATCGGCACCAGCGCCTCACCCGCCAATTGCTTGATCCGCCGCGCCGCCTCAAAGCCGTCCATCACCGGCATCAGGGCGTCCATCAACACCAGTTGCGGGCGTTCACGGGTGAACACCTCGACGGCTTGCGCGCCATTCGAGGCGGTGAGCACCTGATGGCCCTGACGCCGAATGATCGTCGACAGCAACAGCAAATCGGCGGCGCTGTCTTCGGCGATCAGGATCGTCAGCGCCTCGAGTACGGGGGCCAGGGTGTTCAACTGATGTCGAACAGTTTGTCGAAGTTGGAGATGGCGAGGATCTTGCGCACATCGGAGTTGCTGTTGATGACCTGCACTTCGGCGTTATCGCCACCGGCGTGGTCACGCAACAGCAGGAGCATGCCCAGGGCCGAGCTGTCCATGTAGGTGGCGTCCTTCAGGTCCACCACGTAGATCTCGGGCACTTTGTAAAACCGTTCGTAGGCCTCACGAAAGGTCTGGTGGTTACCGAAATCGAAACGGCCTCTTACTTTAATCGTCAACTTCGTCCCATCCAGGGACACTTCTGATTCGACTGACATGTGACTGCTTCCTTGTCATTGGCAATATGCAACAAGGTTTAGCAGCTGATAGAGATGTGAGCAACACTGATACTCAAATGTGGGAGCTGGCGTGTGTGGGAGCTGTTAGTACTGTGACTGGCGCGGAAGTCGCTGTGATAGCTCGTCGAGCAGCTTTTGCTCGCGCTTGTCTTCGATGGCCCGCGCTTCGTCGATATAACGCTGCACCAGCTTGCGCAACCCTTCAACCCGGGCAAACGCCGCTTGCCAAGCCTCACGAGCCTTATCGAGATTATTCTGGTGCCAGGCCAGGCTCTGGCGCTGTTGGCCCACGGCAGTTTCCAGCTGGTTGAGAAAGCCCTGATAACCCATCAGCCATTGGCCAGACACGCCCTTGCTGCCGCGCTCGATCCACTGTTGCTGGTACTCGCTGCGAAAACGCTCCAGGTCACCCAGTTTGCTTTCCGCCAGGCGCACCTGACCCTGGAAATACCCCAGGCGTTGCACGGCGGTTTTCTCGGCCTTTTCGGCCATGTCCACCACTGGGGCCAGGCGTGAAGAACGGGTGCTGGCCATCGCTTAACCGCCCGGCGCCGGGGCGAAGATCGAGCCCAGGTGGGCTTCGCTTTCGCCCATGCTGATTTTGTCGTTAAGGCCCTGGCGCAGGTAGCTCACCAGCTGCGGTTGCAGCGCGATGGCCAGGTCGGTTTCGCGATCGCCACCGGCCACGTAGGCGCCGACGCTGATCAGGTCTCGGCTCTGCTGATAACGCGACCACAGTTGTTTGAAGTGCTGCGCACGGGCCATGTGCTCTGCGGTGACCACCGCCGGCATCACCCGGCTGATCGAGGCTTCGATGTCGATGGCCGGGTAGTGCCCCTCCTCCGCCAACCGCCGTGACAACACGATGTGGCCGTCGAGCACGCCCCGCGCCGAGTCGGCAATCGGGTCTTGTTGGTCATCGCCTTCGGACAACACGGTGTAGAACGCAGTTATTGAACCGCCACCGGCCTCGGCATTACCGGCGCGCTCCACCAGCTTGGGCAGCTTGGCGAACACTGACGGCGGATAACCTTTGGTGGCGGGCGGCTCGCCGATGGCCAGGGCGATTTCCCGCTGGGCCTGGGCAAAACGCGTGAGCGAGTCCATCAGCAACAGGACATTCTTGCCCTTGTCGCGAAAATATTCGGCGATACGCGTGCAGTACATCGCGGCGCGCAGGCGCATCAGCGGCGCATCGTCGGCTGGGGATGCGACCACCACCGAGCGTTTGAGGCCTTCTTCACCGAGGCTGTGCTCGATGAACTCTTTCACTTCACGGCCGCGCTCGCCGATCAGCCCGACCACGATAATGTCGGCCTCGGTAAAGCGCGTCATCATGCCCAGCAACACCGACTTACCCACGCCGGTACCGGCAAACAGGCCCAGACGCTGGCCGCGACCAACCGTCAATAAACCGTTGATGCTGCGAATACCCACGTCCAGCGGCACGCTGATGGGGTTGCGGTTGAGCGGGTTGATGGTCGGGCCGTCCATCGGCACCCAGTCTTCGGCCTTCATCCCGCCTTTGCCGTCGAGTGCGCGGCCGGCGCCATCGAGCACGCGGCCGAGCATGCTCATGCCCATGGGCAGGCGGCCGGTGTCGGCCAAGGGCACCACGCGGGCACCGGGGGCGATGCCCGCCAGGCTGCCGACGGGCATGAGGAAAATCTTGCTGCCGGAAAAGCCCATCACCTCGGCCTCGACCTGCACCGGGTGGTAGCTGTCGTCGTTGATCACCAGGCAGCGGCTGCCCATGGCGGCGCGCAGGCCTTCGGCCTCGAGAGTGAGGCCAACCATGCGCAGCAGGCGCCCTTCGAGAATCGGCTGGCCGGGCAACTCAGTGACCTCGGCATAGCCGCCCAGGCGCTTGGCGAAGCTGGTGCGATCAAGGCGCATCGGCGGCGTCCAGGTCCACACTCAGGTCTGGCTCGGCCGGGTGCAGGGCTTGTTCATGCAGTTGATCAAACAGCTTGGCCATGATCTGGCTGATACGGGTTTCCACCGTGGCATCGATGCGGCTGTGTTCCGTCTCGACGCGGCAACCACCGGGCAACAACGCCGCGTCCTCGACGATGCGCCAGGTTTCTTCATGGCGCTCGCGCAGGGCTTTGACCTGCTCGAAATCCTGCGGGTTGATGTACAGGCGCACATTGCCCACGCCCAACGGCAGCAGCTTGAGGGCTTCGCGCATGACGCTTTCGATATGGCTGGAATCGAGCACCAGTTCGCGCTGGATCACCTGGCGAGCAATATGCTCGACCAGGCCGACCATGGCTTTTTCGATCTGCGTATCCTGCTCGGCAATCGGGTCGAACAGCGTGCCCATCAGCCGCTCAAGGCTGGCGAGTTTGACGCTGAGCGCCTCTTCGGCTTCCTGGCGCACCTTGAGGGTGGTGCTGCGAAAGCCGTCTTTTTCGCCGGCCGCAAAGCCTTCGTTGTAGGCTTCCTGGCGGATGGCCTCCAACTCTTCAAGGGTCAGTGGCTGGACTTCATCCAGCGGCACTTCTTCCATCTCTACCGGTGTTTCAACCACCGGTTCAGGCTCAGGCTCCGGCACATGCGGATCGAAGCTGGGCAGCGACCAGATGTCGAACCCGCCGACATCCCGCGCGCGAATCAGATCGCTGGGCGTCTCATCTTTGCTCGACATGGGACGCGCCTTAGATCATTTCTTCGCCGCCCTTCCCGCCGAGAACGATTTCTCCGGCTTCGGCCATACGGCGGGCAATGGTGAGGATTTCTTTCTGCGCGGTTTCGACGTCGCTGACGCGCACCGGGCCTTTGGCTTCGAGGTCGTCGCGCAACAGTTCGGAAGCACGCTTGGACATGTTCTTGAAGATCTTCTCTTTGACGTTTTCGTCCGAGCCCTTGAGGGCCAGCACCAGCACGTCGGAGGAGACTTCGCGCAGCAACGCCTGGATGCCACGGTCGTCGACATCGGAGAGGTTGTTGAACACGAACATGAGGTCTTCGATCTGGCCGGACAGGGTGTCGTCGATCTCGCGGATCGAGTCCATCAACTGGCCTTCGACCGAGCTGTCGAGGAAGTTCATGATGTCGGCCGCACGCTTGATGCCGCCCAAGGTGGTGCGCGAAGCATTCGAGTTGCCGGAGAACTGCTTCTCCAGAATCGTGTTGAGTTCTTTCAGGGCTGCCGGCTGCACGGTGTTCAGCGACGACACGCGCAGGATGATGTCCAGGCGCACTTTATGGTCGAAGTGGCCGAGCACTTCACCGGCCTGGTCCGGGTCGAGGTAAGCCACGACGATCGCCTGGATCTGCGGGTGCTCGTAGCGGATCACGTCGGCAACCGCGCGCGGTTCCATCCACTTGAGGCTGTCCAGGCCACTGGTGTTGCCGCCCAGCAGGATGCGGTCGATCAGGCCGTTGGCCTTGTCTTCGCCAAGAGCCGAGGTGAGCATCTTGCGGATATAGCTGTCGGAGCCGACGCCCAGGCTGGTCTGGTCGCCGACGATCTCGACGAACTCGCTCATCACCTGCTCGACTTGCTCGCGGTGCACATTGCGCATCTGCGCCATGGCCACGCCCACCCGCTGGACCTCTTTAGGCCCCATGTGGCGCAGCACTTGGGCGGCGTCGGTTTCACCCAGGGACAGCAGCAGAACTGCGGCTTTATCGACCTTGGTGAGCTTGGCAACAGCGGCTCGATTATCACTCATCTGCGTTGATCCACTCTTTCACGACCTGAGCCACACGGCCCGGGTCTTCTGCTACCAGACTTTTGATTGCATTCAGCTGAGCGTCGTAGCCTTCGCTCGGGCTTGGCAACAGGATGCTTTGCGGGCCGCCGAGGCTGACGCGGTCGTTGGCCAGTTCGCCGTCCAGGCCGCCCATGCCACCCAACTCGACGTCGCCACCGGCCAAAGCCAGCTGTTTCTTGCCGTTGCCGGTGATGTTGTTGAGCACCGGGCGCAGCACGCCGAACACCAGCACCAGGATGAACAACACACCCAGCACTTGTTTAACGATGTCCCAGAACCATGGCTGCGTGTAGAACGCCGGGTCGGCGATCACTTCGGCGCGCTCGGCGGAGAACGGCATGTTGATCACGCTGACGCTGTCTCCACGGCTGGCGTCGAAACCGACGGCGTCCTGTACCAGGCGCGTGAAACGCGCCAATTCATCGCTGCTCCACGGTGCACGGGTGACGGCACCATCCGCCGGGTTGACCTTGACCTGATCATCGACCACCACCGACACCGACAGGCGATTGATCTTGCCCTGCTGCTGTTTGGTGTGGCTGATGGAACGGTCGAGTTCGAAGTTCTTGGTCGACTGGTTACGCTTGTCCGCCGGGTAAGGTGCGAGCATGGGCTGGCCGGTGGCCGGGTCCATGATCTGCTGGCCGTTGGCGTCCAACAGTGGTTGGCCCGGCTGGATCGCGCCAGCCGTGGCAGCGGCGCCACCGGTGGTTTGTGGTGCAGTCGCCGGGGCCGGTGGCTGGTTGCTCAGGGCACCCGGCACACCTTGCGGGCCATTGCTGGCGGTACGTTGTTCGCTGGTGGACTGCTCGCTGCGCAGCGCAGGCTGGTCCGGGTTGAACTGTTCGGAGGTCGACTCGACCGCGCTGAAATCCACGTCGGCGGACACTTCAGCCTTGTAGCGGTCATTGCCCAGCACCGGTTGCAGGATGTTGTGCACCCGCTGGGTCAGCATGCTTTCCATGCGGCGGCTGTAGTCGAACTGCTTGCCGGCCTGGGTCAGCGCGGAGTTCTCGGCCTGGTCCGACAGCAGGTTGCCCTTCTGGTCGACCACAGTGATTTGCGACTTGCTCAATTCGGGAACGCTGGTGGCCACCAGGTTGATGATCGCCAGTACCTGGCCAGGCTCCAGGGAGCGGCCGGAAAACAGTTCGACCAATACCGAGGCACTTGGCTTGCGTTCGTCACGCACGAACACCGAGCTTTTCGGGATCGCCAGGTGCACGCGGGCGCCCTTGACGTTGTTCAAGCTGCTGATGGTGCGCGCCAGTTCGCCTTCCAGGCCACGACGGTAGCGGGTGGCTTCCATGAACTGGCTGGTGCCCAGGCCCTGGTCCTTGTCGAGGATTTCAAAACCGATATTGCTGTCGGACGGCGTCACGCCGGCAGCGGCCAGCTTCATGCGCGCACGGGCCACGTCATCAGCCTTGACCAGCAAGGCGCCGGAATTGGGCTCCACGGTGTAGGCGATGTCGGCGGCGGCCAGGGTTTCCATGATCTGCTTGGAATCCATGCCGGCCAGGCTGCCGTACAGCGGACGGTAATCGGGTTGCTGCGACCATAACACCACGGCAAAACCAATCGCCACGCTCGCCGCCAGGCCGACCATCAGGCCCACCTGCCGCAGCATGGTCATTTCCGAGAGGTTTTCCAGGAACGACAGGCCAAACAGCGGCGGCTTGCCGTCTGCCTTGGCGGGTACGTTGTCGGAGACTGCTTCTGCCATGACTTAAATCTCGTCCTTAAACCGGCATCTGCATGATGTCTTGATAAGCCTGAACCAGCTTGTTACGCACTTGGGTCAAGGCTTGAAAGGAAACGCTGGCCTTTTGCGAAGCGACCATCACATCGGTGAGGTCCACGCCGCTCTTGCCGATCTCGAAGGCGGTGGCCAACTGATTGGAGGCTTGCTGGGTGTCGCTGACTTTGTTGATTGCCTGACCGAGCATGTCGGCAAAACTGCTTTGGCCCAATTCCGGCGCTGGCGCGACGGATTTCGGTTGAGCCATGGCATCCATTTGCATGGAGCGCATATCCAACATCAACCGATTGAACTCAATACCCTGGCTCATGACCTTCTCTCTCCGACGACCCGCAATTTTTTGACACTACGCAGCAATTACCAGGGGAGGTAGCAACAAGGGTGCCAGCTCTGTAGCAACTCGTAAGAAAAGGCGACAAACCTTGTCGACCTTGTTACCGGTCAGGTGGCGAATAGGTAGGCTTCCACGTCCATGCCGGCGTCGCGCATCTGCGCCAGCTTGTAGCGCAGGGTGCGCGGGCTGATGCCCAGGCGCTCAGCGGCCTCTTTGCGACGGCCGCGCTCGGCACGCAAGGTGTCGATGATCATTTGGAATTCGCGGCGGCGCAGGTCGTCGCCCAGCGCACCGCCGGCCTCGGTATCGGCAGCCGCCACCGGTGCGGGCGCCAGGCTCGGCAACGGCGCGCTGCCACTGCCCATGGCCAGGCAAAAGTCTTGCGGCTGGATCAAACCGCCCTGCTGCAAAATCAGCGCACGCTGGATGGCGTTGTCCAATTCGCGCACGTTGCCCGGCCATGGGTAGCTGATCAGGCAAGCCTGAGCCTCGGCCGACAGCCGCGCCTGGGCGTGCTTCATTTTTTTGACGTGGTTGTTCAGCAGGCGCTCGGCCAGCGGGATGATGTCCGCCGGGCGTTCGCGCAACGGGCGCCAGGCCAGCGGGAATACGGATAGCCGGTAGAACAGGTCTTCACGAAAGCGCCCCGCCGCCACTTCGCCCGCAAGGTCGCGGTTGGTGGTGGCAACCACGCGGATATCCAGCTGGATCGGCTTGCGCGCGCCCACGCGCTCCACCTCACGCTCCTGCAACACCCGCAGCAGCTTGGCTTGCAGGCCCAGGGGCATTTCCGAGATTTCGTCGAGCAGGATGGTGCCGCCGTCGGCCTGTTCGAACTTGCCGGCCTGGGCCGCGATGGCGCCGGTGAACGAGCCTTTTTCATGGCCGAACAAGGTGGCTTCGAGCATGTTGTCAGGGATCGCCGCGCAGTTGATCGCGATGAACGGTTGTTTGGCACGGCTCGATTGTTGGTGGATATACCGCGCCAGCACTTCTTTACCGGTGCCGGACTCGCCGGAGATCAGCACAGTGGAATCGCTGCGCGCCACACGGGCCGCCAGTTCCAGCAACTGTGCGCTGGCCGGTTCAAAGGCAATCGGGCCTTGGCCTTCGGCGTTCGAAACAATGCCGAGCGCATGCCGGGCAACCAGTTCGATCAAGGCTTTAGGCTCAAAGGGTTTGACCAGGTAATCCGCCGCGCCCTGGCGCATGGCGTCCACCGCCCGCTCCACGGCGCCATGGGCGGTCATCAGCAGCACCGGTAACTGCGGCTTGCGCGCGCGCAGCAGGCCGAGCAACTGGTGGCCGTCCATGCCGGGCATGTTGACGTCACTGACCACCAGGCTGAAAGATTCCTGCTCGACCGCCTCCAAGGCTTCCTCGGCAGAACCGACCGCCCGGTAGTCATGGCCCGCCAGCAGCAGCGTGTCAGCCAATGCTTCACGCAGGGCGCGATCGTCTTCGACCAGTAAAACCTTGATAGCCATAGTCCTTTTACTCCGCGCTTGCCGTGCTGGAAAACAGTGGCAAGGTCATCAATGCACAGGTGCCACGCCCCAATCGGGAGTGCAGTTGCAATTCTCCCTGATGCGCACGTGCCACGGCCTTGACCACGGTCAGGCCGAGGCCGGTGCCGTTGGTCTTGGTGGTAAAAAACGGTTCGCCCAGGCGTTGCAGCACACGCGGTTCGATGCCGCTGCCGCTGTCGCTGATACACAGGCGCAGGGTTTGCTCGCGGGTGTACAGGTGGACCTTGAGCCGCGCTCCGGGGCCACTGGCCTGGGTGGCGTTTTCGATCAGGTTGAGCAAGGCGCCGACCAGGGTGTCGCGATTGCACAGCAACTCGCCCTGGTGGCTGTCGCACTGCCAGCGCACCTGGGCGTCCTGGATATGGGTGGCGGCCGCCGCTTGCAACGACTGCATCAACAGGGCGGGCGTAACGCGGTCGGTCAGCGGCAATTCGCCGCGGGCGAACACCAGCATGTCGCGCACCTGGTGCTCCAACTCATGCAAGCGCTCTTTGAGGCGGCCAGCAAAACGTTGGTGGGTGGCGGCCGGCAATTGCTCATCAGTCAAATGACTGGCGTAGATCAACGCCGCCGACAGCGGCGTGCGGATCTGATGCGCCAACGAAGCGACCATCCGCCCCAACGACGACAAGCGTTCATGGCGCGCCAGCTGGTCTTGCAGGTGACGGGTTTCCGTCAGGTCGTTGAGCAGCACCAGTTGGCCAGGCTCGGCGTCCAGGGAACGGGTGGCGATGGACAGGCGGCGGCCGTCCTTGAGGGAGATTTCGTGGCCGTCGTCTTCACGGGGGGCGAAGCAGCGGGCGATGACTTCGCGCCACAACTCGCCTTCCAGCGGCAGGCCGAGCATGTCGACGGCAGCCGGGTTGGCTTCACGCACGCGGCCCTGGTCATCAATGACGATCACGCCACCGGGCAGCAGCGACAGCAGGTTTTGCAGACGGTTGGCCAGGCGCTCTTTCTCGGCCAGCTCCTGCATGCGCTGGGCACTGACCACCGCCAGTTCGCCTTTAAGCTCGGAAACCCGCGCCTCCAGCAAGCTGTAAGAGTCAGTCAGTTGGCTCGACATCTGGTTGAACTGCGAGAACGCCTGTTCAAGACCCTGCCGGGTCAGCGGCTCTGAGGACGGAACGAGCCCCGCAATAGCAGGGGCGGAAGAAAGTTGGGCGGCGTGGGGCATCATGCTCTCTCGCTTGGCTGACCGTCAGTTAAACGGAACGTTGCGAGGGCTGTAGCAATACCCGTGCCTAAAAAAAACTACTGAAATTTCAGTAGCTTAAAAAACAGGCGTCAATCATCCGCCTGTTCATCACCTTCCCGGCGGCTCATACCGTACTTGCGCATCTTCTCAACCAGAGTGGTTCGACGGATTCGCAAGCGTTCGGCGGCGCGGGCAACAATGCCGTTGGCATCGTCCAGCGCCTGCTGGATCAGGCCCTGTTCGAGGCTACCGAGGTAGTCCTTCAAGTCGAGGCCTTCGGGCGGCAGCATGGCGGTGGCGCCGAAGTCCGGCGTGTGGCCGTTGATGGCCACGCGCTCTTCGAGGTCGGTGCGCAGGCTGTCGACCAGTTGCTCGTCTTCGTCGTCGACGTAACGGAATTTCTTCGGCAGTTCGACCACGCCGATCACACCGTAGGGGTGCATGATCGCCATGCGCTCTACCAGGTTGGCCAGCTCACGCACGTTGCCCGGCCAGCCGTGGCGGCACAGCGACATGATCGCGGCGGAGTTGAAGCGAATCGAACCGCGCTTTTCGTGCTCCATGCGCGAGATCAACTCGTTCATCAGCAACGGGATGTCTTCCACGCGCTCGCGCAGCGGGGCCATCTCGATGGGGAATACGTTGAGGCGGTAGTACAGGTCTTCGCGGAAGCTGCCGACCTCGATCATGCTTTCGAGGTTTTTGTGCGTGGCGGCAATGATGCGCACGTCGACGCTCTGGGTCTTGTTGCTGCCCACGCGCTCGAAGGTGCGCTCCTGCAATACGCGCAACAGCTTGACCTGCATCGGCAGCGGCATGTCGCCGATTTCGTCGAGGAACAAGGTGCCGCCGTTGGCCAGTTCGAAACGCCCGGCACGGCTGGTGATCGCCCCGGTAAAGGCGCCCTTCTCGTGGCCGAACAGTTCGCTTTCAAGCAGCTCTGCCGGGATCGCCCCGCAGTTGACCGGCACGAATGGCCCGTCGCGGCGCTTGGAGTGATAGTGCAGGTTGCGGGCAACCACTTCCTTGCCGGTGCCGGATTCGCCAAGGATCAGCACGCTGGCGTCGGTGTCGGCGACTTGCTGCATCATCTGGCGCACATGCTGAATCGCACGGCTGGTGCCGACGAGGCTGCGGAACAGGTTGGGTTCACGGTGACGGCCGCGCTCGCGAGCCTGGTCGTACATCTCGCGATAGACCTGGGCACGGTGCAGGGAGTCGAGCAATTTGCTGTAGCTGGGCGGCATTTCCAGGGTTGAAAGCACGCGGCGGCGCTGGTCTTCCGGCAGGTCCACGGAAGAAATATCACCCATCAGCAACACCGGAAGGAACTCATCCCAGGTCGACAGTGTCTTTAACAGGCCCAAAATGGCGCCAGGAGCATTTACCGTCCCGATCAGCACACAAATAACTTCACGGCTCGACGACAAAGAGCTGACCGCCTGCTGCCAGTCATGGCTGCCGCAGGGCAAATTTTCTTCACCGAGAAAATTTAAAATCACCGCCAAATCGCGGCGACGGACGCTATCGTCATCAATCAGCAGAATTTTGGTTTCACGCCACATGCAATAGCAACTTCCCTAGTAAAACTTCCTGCCCCAGAGTGAGGGCAATCGAGACGCCTGTAGGACTTCTTACCTAACAGACGCCTGAGATCTGAAAACAGCACTAGTTAAGTCAAAAATACGAGCACAGTCAAATATATGACGCACTGTTCGGATTAACTGGGCCAGTTCAGCCGAACAGATGGTAAACCTTTGACGCACTTTGCGCGCGGTTGATCTGCGACATCTCTTCGAAAATCGCCTGGCGCTCGCCGGTCGTGACCTCCAGCAACTGCTGATACACTGCCAGCAAACTCTCCAGCTTCTCCCGCAGCGCATCCTCGTCCACCGGCGCGTTATTGAGCGCTTCGTCGATGACTGCGCGGCACCCCATGTCCAGTTCGCCGATGGCGTCCCAGTTACGTTGCGCCAATGCGTCGACCAAGGCTTCGCGGGTCTCGTCAATCCGTTGCAGGGCGTGGCTCATGACATCATCCTCAGGCCAAAGGCCTACAGTGTTGCAATACCGTCCCAGCCTTCCTTGAGCGTAATCATCAGGCCGGCTACTTCGTCGATCATGCTGACATCGCTCTTGCTGTTGGCTTCAAGCAAACGCGTGGTCATGTAGGCATACAGGTTATCGAGTTGCTGCAACGCGGCCGGATCATCGGTTTTTTCCGGGTTCAGGCCGTCACGCAGGCCGATCAAAATATCGATCGCCTTGCCCAACAACAAACCCTTCTGCGCGATATCACCACGAGCCATGGCGCCCTTGGCCTGCGCCATGCGGTCCAGCGCGCCTTCCATCAGCATCTGCACCAGGCGATGTGGGCTGGCTTCAGAGACTTGGGCATGGGAATTGACCTTCTGGTATTGGCGAAGGGCTCTCATGGGATTCATGTTTCTACCTCGTGACAGGCAACAGCTAAATAGGATGGGCTCTGACTAATATGTCGACGGGATGACAAAAAACTTTAACCCGACGATCTGCTCAAGGCCGTGCCCGGCGCAGGATCACCGGGCGGCTTCAGCTGGCATCAACTGTCCGAATTCGACTTGTTCAGCGCGTTGAGCGTGGTCATGACACTGGAGCGTTGGCTGGTGAGCTGGGCGACCAGGTTGTTCATGGTGGTGTACTTGGCGGTCAGGCTCGTTTTGAGGGCGGCCATGCGTGCGGTCAGGGTGTCCTGCTGGTTTTGCAGGTCCTTGAGGTTGCTCGTCAGCGTGGAGGAGCGTGTGGCCAGTACCCCGGTGTTGCTCAGGGCATAGCTGTCAGTCGCGGTTTTCATCCGCGCCAGCAGGCCCTTGTCGCCGTTGAAGATACCGCCGATATCGGTGGGGTTGGTGGCGATGGCCGCACTGAAGATTTTGTCGTCAATGCTCAGCTTGCCGGTGGTCTGGTCGGTGTTTACACCAAATTGAGCCAGGGACTTCAACGTGCCCGAGCCGCCCAACGCGTTCAGTTCACTACGCAGCGCCTGCTGCAGGGAGCGCATGGTGGCATCGCCGGTCAGCGCAGAAGGCGTGGTCGAACCGTCGGCATTGGTGGTGACTTTGGTTTCGGTGCCGATCGCAGTCATCAAGGCGTTGTAGGTGTCAACAAAGCCTTTTACCGAGCTTTTGAGGGTGTCGTTACTGCGAGTGACCGTAATGGTCGACGCGACCCGAGGTTTAGTCGTGTCTGTAACACCCGCCGGCAGCGGCGAAACAGCCGTCAGCTTGATGCTCACGCCACTGATTGCTTCAGTCAGGGTATTGCTCTTGGACTCTTGAGACGTACCGTCAATGGTGTACTTCGCGTTTTGCGGCGGGTCACCCACCACCGCGGCCCCGGCTTGCAGGCCTGAGTTACCGCCCAAGGTAATGTCGGTACCCGCGCCGGTGTTGGTCGAGGTCACGACCAGACGCGAACCGGTGGAGTCAGTCAGGATGTTGGCACTCAAACCCGCACTGCTGTACTGCGCGTTGATCGAATCACGCACCTGCTGCAAGGTTGCGCCCGGTGGAACACTCACCCCATAGCTCTGACCAGATTGGGAAATTTCCAGAGTCGTCGCGGTGGTGCCGGTATTGACGACGGTCTTCGCCCCGCCCGGGTAATTCTGGGTGGCGATCTTCGAGGCAGTCGCCAACTGGTTGACCACCAGCTGATAGCTGCCGGCCGACGCACCAGCGCCCAAGGTCACAGTGGACACGTTGGCATCCGAGGTGGTCGCGGTCAGGCCACCGATACTGGCGTCCTTGGCCATGTTGTCCATGGCGCCACGGAACGCATCCAATGCCGCTTGAATCTTGCCGATCGAGGACAACTGGGCGGTCTGCGTCTGCGTCTGTTTGTTGATCTGCGACTGCTTGGGCGCTTGCTCAGCGTTCACCAAGGCCGTAACGATCGACTCGGTATTAATCCCCGTAACCGGGCCGCTTACCGTGATATCACCCATGACACTTCTCCTGATCGGGGCTGGCGCTTTATTGACGGACGACGCCTCAAGCAGCTACAGCAACAAAATTCATGCCAGCTCAGACTTTCGCGTCAAACAACACGTTGCTGGCGTCGTGAAGGCTTTGTGCGAGTTTCAATGCAGTTTCCGACGGGATCTGACGAATGACTTCGCCACTGTCGGTTGCAATCACCTTGACCACCACCTGATGGGTGGAGTCATCGATGGAGAATTCCAGGTTGCGCTGGGCAGCCTGAACGAATTTGCGAATGTCCGTAACGGCCTGTTCAAGGTCGGACGGTTTCGAGTCTTGCTTCGGTTGAACCGTGGCTACCGTGGGTTCGACCGTGGTTTTGTGCAGGTCGTTGTTCACGGGGGCAGGCGCGCTCTGCGGCACCGCTGCCGGATAAGACAGGTTCAGCTTCACACTCATGTCCATGCCCAATCTCCTCATCACGCAAAAGACAAAAGGGCACGTAAACGCGCCCTTCCGTCAGTCATCTGCCGATGGCTATTACTGAAGCAGCTTCAGTACAGCGGATGGCAGTTGGTTGGCCTGGGACAGGATCGCAGTGGAAGCCTGTTGCAGGGTTTGTTGCTTGGTCAACTGAGCAGTTTCAGCAGCGTAGTCAACGTCCTGGATCTGACCGCGAGCGGCAGTGGAGTTGTCGGCGATGCTTTGCAGGTTGGCAACGGTGTTGTCGAAACGGTTCTGAACAGCACCCAGACCGGCACGCTGGGAGTCGATGTCGGAGATCGCTTGAGTGATCACGTCGATCGAGTTCTGTGCGTTGGCAGCAGTGGTGATGTCAGTGTTGTTGACGGTGGTTTTGGTGGAGTTGGCGGCGTTGGTGCCAGTTGCCGCGAACAGACCCGCTACACCGGTGCCGCTCAGCGAGTAGCTGCTGGAGGAGTTCAGGGAAACGGCGCCAGTGGCGATGATCGGACCTGCATCCAGAGCGACGGCAGTACCGGCAACACCCGAACCATCCAGAGTAGCAACCTTGATGCCCGCAACTGCGCCAGCATCGCCAGCGTTGAAGGTCAGGTTCTCACCGGTGTCGGACTTGACCGACAAGGCTTGGGTGGTCGAATCGTAGTTAACGCTGATACCCAATTTTGCAGCATTGGACTTCAGTTGGTCAGCCAGATCGGAAGTGCTGGTCACGCCAGTGAACTGCACAGCAGTACCGCTGCCGACTTTCAGGGTGAAGTTGGCGCTGGCAGGGGTTGCACCGGCGATGGCAGTGGCGTCAACGGTGAACTGAGCAGTGGTGCTGGCAGTTGCAGCCAGGCCGCCCACAGCGCCGTTCATTTGAGCAGCGATGGTCTTGGCCGAAGCGGCTGGATCGATGGTCAGGGTCTTGGACTGGCCACCACCGGTAACGGTGATAGGGCCGCCGACAACGCCAGTTGCGCTTGGAGCAACACCGACGGATTTGAGCTGCTGCGAACCAATGTTGTTGGCGGCAACGTTACCGATGCTCATGTCGATGGTCTGGTTGGCGTTGGCGCCGACCTGGAACGACGTAGTACCGAAAGAACCGTCCAGCAGGTTCTTGCCACCGAAGGTGGTGGTGGTAGCGATACGGGTCAATTCAGCAGTCAGAGCAGCGTATTGAGCCTGGTTCGACTTACGGTCTTCAGCGCTTGGCGAGCCGTTGGCCGATTGCAGAGCCAGGGTACGCATGCTTTGCAGGATGTTGGTGGACTGCTGCATGGCGCCTTCAGCGGTCTGAGCAATGGAGCTACCGTCGTTGGCGTTTTTGATCGCAACGCCCAGGCCGTTGATTTGGCTGGTCAGACGGTTGGAGATTTGCAGGCCGGCCGCATCGTCTTTGGCGCTGTTGATACGCAGTCCGGAGGACAGACGCTGCATGGAGGTTTGCAGGGCGCCGGAAGCCTTGTTCAGGTTGTTCTGAACGGTCAACGAAGCAAGGTTGGTGTTTACTGTTAAAGCCATGACGAAATCCTCGTGGGTGGTGTACTGCGGCTTCCGGCCCTGGCAACCGCCGGGTGTGGCCTAGAGAACCTTCGTAATAGTTATCGTCGTGAAAGCAGGTTGCTTGAGGACTTTTTTGATTTTTTTTACTAGCACGGGGCCACCCTTTGTAATTCAAGCATTTACGATAGCCCAATCACTCGCAATTGCTGGGTTTTCTGGCGCCAAATAAAAAACGCCCAGGCTTTTTGAGCCTGGGCGTTTTTGTGTGCAGCCTGTTAGAGCGTTACGGGCGATAGAGAATCGCCGAGCCCCACGACAGGCCAACGCCGAAACCGCTGATGGCAACCCGCTTCCAATCGCCGTCGATCATGTGCTTTTCCAGCAGCAGCGGAATACTCGAGGACACGGTGTTGCCGGTCTCGACCATGTCCTTGATGAATTTCTCCACGGGCGCATCTTCGAAACGCCGCGCGACCGCGTCGACAATCGCCGCACTGCCCTGGTGGATGCAGAATGCGTCGATTTCGTCGGCTTTGAGGTCCGACTCATTGAGCAGCTCGTGCAAATGTGCCGGCACCTTGAGCAACGCGAAGTTGAACACCTGGCGGCCGTTCATGAAAAACACGCCGTCGCTGACCTTAAGGTGCGGTGCGCCGGAACCGTCGGTGCCGAATTTGGACTTGCCCAGCAACCACGGCGCGTCTTCACCCATCCAGGTGGCGGTGGCGGCATCGCCGAACAGCATGGTGGTGTTGCGATCTTCCGGGTCGACGATCTTCGAATACGGGTCGGCGGTGATCAGCAGGCCGTTTTTCAGGCCGGTGGCTTCCATGAAGCCCTTCATCGCATAGATGCCGTAGACGTAACCCGAGCAGCCCAGGGAAATATCAAACGCAGCCACGTGGGTGGGCAGGCCCAGCTTGTCCTGGACGATGGCGGCGGTGTGGGGCAACCCCTCTTCGTCGCCGTTTTGCGTCACAACGATCAGCGCGTCGATGGATTCGCGCTTCAAATCCGGGTTGGCCGCAAACAAGGCGTTGACTGCCTCGACGCACAGATCAGAGGTTTCCTGCGCAGCATCCTTGCGCGGCAGGAAGGCCGAACCGATCTTGCCGATGATGAAATCTTCATCCTTGGCGAATTTGGCGCCCTGGGCGTAGTTATCAACCCCGTCTGCCGGCACGTAACTGGCGATGCTTTTTATGCCAATCATTGTGGCTTCCCAATACTAAATAGCTGGATAACACCCCTCGGGCTTGGCCGGGAGCGCTGACAATAAAGGGGATAACCCCATGAAAATATCGCTGAAAGCCGCCGTGTGAAGACTCGCAAGCGACTTATCCTTTTCACACGATACAGTGAAGATGCGCTTTATGACTCACAGGTCACTCAATTTTGTGCGCTTTATGCAAAACCCGGCAACATTCCCGGCGTCAGAAACGACAACGGCCCACCCTGTTTCCAGGCTGGGCCGTTTGTATCACCGCCGATTACATGCGGCTGAACAGACTCAACTGCGAGATTTTCACGAAAGCCAATTGCGAGGCTTGCAGCATGGTCTGTTGCAAGGTCAGGTCAATGGCAGCCTGGCCCATATCGACGTTGGCCAGTGACGACATGGTCGAGGTGTTGGCCAGGCCCAGGCTGGTGTTTTCCTGGCCCTGGATATCCAGGGCGTTCTGGCGTGCGCCAATCGAGCCGCGCACTTGGTCGATCTGCGCCGACGCGTTGGTCAAGTTGCCGATGGTGGTGTTCAACACGTCTTTGAGGTTGTTCTTGGCGACCTGGTTGCCATCCGCCGGGACCAGCAGGGCCTTGCGCAGCTGGCCCAAGGTATCCAGGGCGTTCATATTTTTGTTGCTGGTGGCACCAACAGAAAACTGGTCACCAGCCCCTGGCGTACCGCTCACATCGAACGTCACCCCGGCAGCGGTAATCGAGGTAGCGCCGGTGGCCATGGTGCCCGAGGCAATCGACTTGCTGTTCGGCGTGTACGGCTGAGCATACACGTCGTAGGCATTGCCGCTGGTGAACTTGACCACCGCACCCGAGTTGGGAAAGGTACTGGCGTAGGTCGGCTGATCCGTGACCCGGCCGCCGGTCAGTTGCGCCGTGGACGGATTACTGGCGGTACGCGAGCTGCTGAACGTGTCCGGCTTGCTTTCCAAGGTGAACGCCTTGCCCGCCACCAATGCATCCGCAGGCGCACCCGAGGCGACATCCGGCCCCAGGTTCAAGCTGATATCGAATTTGACGCCGCGCAAGTTGACACTCGAAGCGCCTTCCTTGGTGGAGTCAAACGTGCCGTTACCGGTGATCTCGGCGGTAACGTCATTACCGTCCTTGTCGCTCACGCTGTATTGGGTGCTGCTGGAGAAGGTCAATGTATAGGGCTGACCATCGGAAAAACTCTTGGTGTAAGTGGTGCCGGAGGTGATCAGGCCCGCCGAGATCGCGACCTTGCCGTCATTCACCGCAGGCGGCAACAGCGTGGCCTGGGTGCGACCGGTATTGGAAGAACTCTCAAGCAACGTCTTGCCCGTATCCCCCGCAGAGACCGTCAGGTTGCTGGACACCTGCAGGCTCAGCGGCGTCTCATCGCCCTGATAGGTGTAGGTGCCATCGTTGTTACGGGTGTAAGGCGGCGTGTCGGTCTTGGTCCCGGAGAACATATAGTTGCCGCTGGAGTCCTTGGTATTGAGCAGGCCCAACACTTGGTCTTCAAGGGCACCTATCTGGCTGGCGATCGCCTTGCGGTCATCATCGCTGAGCTTGAGATTACCGGCCTGCAGTGCCAGGCCCTGGGCGGCTTGCATGGAGGTATTGATGCTCGCCAGCACACTTTCTTCGTTGGTCAGCGAGTTTTGCAAGCTCGTGATATTGCCGTTGTACTGCCCCAGCATGTCTTTCTGCTGCTGCAACATCAGCAATTGGGCGGCGGCCACCGGGTCATCGGACGCGGTTTGCACACGCACACCGGAACTCGCCTGGTCCTGGGCCTTCACCACACCCGAATAGTTGTCCTGATACTTGCTGGAGCTGGTGTCGAAATACTGCTGTGTAGAGATACGCATCGTTCCAGACTCCTTTAAAGGGCGTTGATCAGTGTGCTGAAGGTTTCCTGCGCGGCCTTGATGATCTGCGAAGACGCGGTGTAGTACTGCTGGAACTTGATCATGTCGCCCGCTTCCTCATCCAGGTTGACCTGGGACACCGAGTTGCTGGCCGCCTTGTTCGCCGCCAGCAAGGCGCCGGTGGCGGTGCTGTCGGTGTTGGCCTGGGCGGCCTTGGAGCCGACTTGGGACACCAGCCGGCTGTTGGCGCTGACCAGGCTGACACCCGCATTGCCGTCCACCGCACCCACCGTGGCCTTGGTCTGCAACCCCAGCAGTTCCTGGGCATTACGGCCATCGGAGCTGGCGCCGCTGTTGAATGAAAAGGTAGTGCTGTCGCCATTGGCCGGCGAACCGGACACGGAGGTGTCAAAGCTGAAGCTTTTGCCGGGGATCAACGCTCCGCTGGCATCACGCATCGGCACATTGATGCTGACCTTGTTGCCTTGGCCCGGAATGATGGTGCCGGTGCCGATCGGGTTGCCCTGGGCATCGCTGATCGCATAGGACTGGGTGCCGTCCGCCGCCGGCTTGCCGAACACCATTTTCACCGGCATCGAGTTTTCGATCCCGGTGCGCAACTGCGCAGTGGCGGCGCCGCCGTCGATATCGATCGGCACGGTCAAGGTCGGCTGGGTGAACGTACCGGTGCCGGTATTGGTCTTGCTGGCATTGCCGGCCAAGGGCGCGGCGAAGGCGAGTTTGTTCGGGTCTTTGAGGTCGACACTGATGCCACTGGCGCCATTGGCCGTCGGGCTGACTTTAAAACTGTCACCGGCAGCCACTGGCCCCTTGCCGTTCAAGGCCAGGGTGAAGCCGTCAATCACTGGCGGTGGCGTGGTGGCGGTGTCGAACGAGCCCATGGCTTTGCCGTCCGAGCGCACCACGTTGTACTGGTTGCCGCTGGTGAAGGTCACCTTGTAGTCGAAGGTCGACAGCTTGCTGCTGTCGGCAATCGTCACGTTCAGGTTGCCCGAGCCTGCGCTGTTACCGGCGGCCGCCTGGCTGCGCTGGGAAATCGCCGCAGCGCTGTTGATGTCGCCAAACAGCGAGGAACCGAAATCGCTGTTCAGGTCCAGGCCCTGGCCCAACTGGCTGTTAACGCTGTCGGCCGTGGCAATGGCGATGCGACCCAGGTCGTTGATGGCCGGCATCAGCGCATCACTGCGATAACGCAACAGGCCGCCAATGCTGCCACCACTGACCACATTGCCGATGTCCATCGGCGTGTCGCCCATGTTCAGCTGAATGGTGTACTGGCTGTTGTCGTTCTTGCTCGGCACCGCCGAAATGGTATTGGCAACGCTGCCTTCTACCAGCGATTGGCCGGTGCCGGTGGTGATGCTGAACTGGCCGTTCTTTTCGGTGGCCGTCACGCCGATCAACTCATTGAGCGAACGCACCGCCTCATTGCGCGCATCCAGCAGGTTGGCCGGCGCACTGGTCGAAGAACCCTGGGCCGTGGCAATCTGGCTGTTGAGCGAGGCAATCGACGAAGTCAGTTTGTTGACCTGGTCACTCATGGTCTGCAACTGACCGTTGATGCTTTCTTTCTGCTGGGTCAACTGCGTGGAAATCGCGTTGAAGCGGTTGCTCAACGTTTGGGCGTTGGTGATCAGCAACTGCCGCGCGGACACGTCGCTGGGCGTGGCCGCGGCGTTCTGCAAAGAAGCAAAAAACGCGCTGAGCACAGCCGACATCCCCGTGGACTTGTCCGACAGGGTCTTGTCGATGGCGGCGGCCTGGCCCGCGTAGGCGTTGGCATCGCTGTTAAGGGCGGTGCTGCTCTGGTAGGCAGCGCCCAGGAAGTCGTTATAAATGCGGCGCACATCCGCAAGCGTTGTGCCACTGCCGATAAACACGCCGCCATACTGGTTGCTGGCGCTGGCGTTCTGGGTGGTCTGCTGACGCGAGTATCCCGGGGTATTGACGTTGGCAATGTTGTTACTCAAGACCGACAACGAGCCTTGAGAGGCATTGAGTCCTGACATCCCGATACTGAGCAAACTCATGGTTCAGACCTTATAAATGTGTGGTTGCGCCAGCGGCAGCGAAGTTCTGGTAACTGTTCATCGTTTTGGCGATCTGCGAAATCTTGCTGGCGTAGTCCGGGTCGGTTGCGTATCCGGCTTTTTGCAACTCGCGTACAAACTGTTCCGGGTTGTCGGCTGATTTCACAACTTCTTTATAGCGATCATTGCTTTGCAGCAATGTTACGAGGTCGTGGAAGCTGTCCTGGTAGGAGTTATAGGAACGAAATTGCGCCGTTTCCTTGACCATCGCCCCTGCACGAAACTCGCTGGTGATTGCACGCGCCTGGCCGCCCTGCCAACTCTGCCCGGCCTTGATGCCGAACAGGTTGTGGCTGCTGCTGCCGTCCTCGGCGCGCATCACCGATTTACCCCAACCGGTTTCCAACGCGGCCTGGGCCACCAGATACTTGGGATCGACCCCGATGCGCGCTGCGGCCGCTTTGGCCATCGGCAGCATGGTGGCGACAAATTCGTCCTGCGAGCTGAAGGCTTTTTTCGCCGGTGCCAGCGGTGGCTGGGCAATTGCGCGGCCATAAACCTGCATGCGTCCGCTCGGCACGGCAAAGTTGCGCGCGGCGCTGTTAACCACGTTATCGGTGGCGGCGCTGTTACGCAGTGGCGCACTCGCGGCCTGCGTAGCGGGCTGGGTACTCGGTACGATGCCGGCCAGCAGGCGATCGGTCAGTTTGCTCGGCAACGCCATGCGACGCTGGTTCATCAGCTCCATGTCGTTGGTGTGTGCGCTGGTACCTTGCGGCTCCGCAACGCGGTAAGCCCACAACGGCCGCTGGCCATTGGAGCGCCCCAACGGGCCATTCGCCTGGGTACCGGCGGCAATTTCGGTCGGCACATCAACCTTCCTGGCCTTGACCGGCTCGGCCGCCGCCGGGCCTTGCAAGGTGGAGGACTGCGCCTCAACCGGCTTGTTCTTCTGCATCTGGCGCATCAGCACGTCAGCCAAACCGATACCACCGCCTTCACGGGACATCGAGACCGCCAACTGCTGGTCATACATTTCCTGGTACTGCTTGGCAGCCGGGGTGTTCAGCGGGTTGTCCTTGCCCAGCGCCTCAGTGGCCGAACGCATGGACTTGAGCATCTCGCTCAGGAACAGCGACTCGAACTCCTGCGCGACTTTGCGCATGTTGCCTTCGCTGTTCTTGTCGGCGCCGACCTTGAGCTGGTTCAGCCGGTTGAGGTCGGAGTAAGACCCCGAATCCGCCGTGCTGGTGAACCCGCTTTTGTGCATATCCATGGCCATGGCCTTAGATCACGATCAGGTCGGCTTGCAAGGCGCCGGCCTGTTTCAAAGCTTCGAGAATCGCCATCAAGTCGCCGGGCGCTGCGCCCACCTGGTTCACCGCACGGACAATCTCGTCCAGGGTGGTGCCAGGGCCGAATTTGAACATCGGCTTGGCTTCTTGCTGGGCATTGACCCGCGAGCGCGGTACCACTGCCGTCTGACCATTGGACAGCGGCCCGGGCTGGCTGACGATCGGGTCTTCGGTGATGGTCACGGTCAGGCTGCCGTGGGTCACTGCCGCCGGCGAGACCTTGACGTTCTGACCGATCACGATGGTGCCGGTGCGCGAGTTGATGATGACTTTGGCCACCGCCTGGCCCGGGTCGACCTCAAGGTTTTCCAGGATCGACAGGTAGTCGACACGCTGGCTTGGGTCGAGCGGCGCCGTCACACGGATCGAGCCGCCGTCGATGGCTTGTGCCACGCCAGGGCCGAGCATGTCGTTGATCTTGTCGACCACACGCTTGGCGGTGGTGAAGTCCGAACGGTTGAGGTTCAGGGTCAGGCTGTTGCCCTGGTTGAAACCGCTGGGCACGGTGCGTTCAACCGTGGCGCCACCGGGAATGCGACCGGCCGATGGCACGTTAACGGTGATCTTCGAGCCGTCACGGCCCTCGGCGTCAAAACCGCCGACCACCAGGTTGCCCTGGGCGATGGCGTAGACGTTGCCGTCGATACCTTTGAGCGGCGTCATCAGCAAGGTGCCGCCACGCAGGCTTTTCGAGTTACCGATGGACGAAACGGTGATGTCCACCACCTGGCCCGGCTTGGAGAACGCCGGCAAATCGGCACTGATCGACACGGCCGCGACGTTCTTGAGCTGCACGTTGCCCGACCCAGGCGGCACCTTGATGCCGAACTGCGAGAGCATGTTGTTGAAAGTTTGCAGGGTGAACGGGGTCTGGGTGGTCTGGTCACCCGTACCATTGAGCCCCACCACCAGGCCGTAGCCGATCAATTGGTTGGAGCGCACGCCGGAAATGCTGGCGATGTCTTTCAACCGCTCGGCGTGTGCCCCTGCGCTCAAGGCCAGCAATAACGCGGCAGCCATCAGCTGTTTGAGGTTCAAAATGGCCACCTAGAAAGGGAACAGCGGGCTAAGGAAGAAACGGTCGAACCAGCCCGGCTGACTCGCATCAGCAAACGAACCCGTACCCGAGTAGGTAATGCGTGCATCGGCAATGCGCGTCGACGGCACGGTGTTGTCGGTGGAGATATCATCGGCACGCACCATGCCCGCGATACGCACCAGCTCGTCGCCGGTGTTGAGGGTCATCCACTTTTCACCGCGCACGGCGATAATGCCGTTGGGCAATACATCCGCCACCGTCACGGTGATCGAACCGGTCAGGCTGTTGCCCTGCCCTGCCGCGCTCTTGCCGTTGGTAGCACGGTCACCGCTGTAACCGGCATTGAGGCTCAGGTCGCCATCGCCCAAAGGGTTATTGGTGGTCAGGCCGCCACCAAACAGCGAAGTCAGGCCGATGCCGGTCTTGCTGGTCTTGCCGATCTGCGAGTTGGCGTTTTTGCTGGCCTGGGTCTTCTCGTTCAGGGTGATGGTGATGATGTCACCGACCCGGAAGGCCTTGCGGTCGCTGTACAGGTTCTGTTCGAAACCGGCCTGGTAGATCGAGCCATTGTTGGCCGCCGCCGGCAACGGCGTGCGCGGCAGCACCGGCGCGTAGTACGGGTCATTGGGTTTTGGCGACGGGGCGACACAGCCCGCGAGCACGGCGATCCCACTCAATGCCAGAACAGAAACATAGCGATTCATGACCCTTACCTCACGGTGTTGCAGGCGCCGCAAAAGGCGCCCCATAGACTTGATTACAGATTCTGCGTTACGAACGAAAGCATCTGGTCGGCGGTGGAAATCACCTTGGAGTTCATCTCGTAGGCGCGCTGGGTGGTGATCATGTTGACCATCTCCTCAACCGTGCTGACGTTGGAGGTTTCCAGGGTTTGTTGCAGGGTGGTACCGAAGCCGTTGAGACCTGGGGTGCCGATTTGCGGCGCGCCGCTGGAGGCGGTTTCCAGGAACAGGTTGTTACCCATGGCCTGCAAGCCGGCCGGGTTGATAAAGTCGGCGGTTTGCAGGTTGCCGATCACTTGCGACGCCGGGTTGCCGGCAACAGTGATGGACACGGTGCCGTCGGTGCCGACGGTAAAGGTCTTGGCATCGGCCGGCACTACAACGGCCGGTTCCAGCGCGAAGCCGTTGGCGGTGACGATCTGGCCATTGGAGTCGAGGTGGAAAGTACCGTCACGGGTGTAGGACGTAGTGCCATCGGGCTGCAGGATCTGGAAGAAACCCCGGCCGTTGATGGCCATGTCCAGCGGCTGGTTGGTTTGCTGCAGGTTACCGGCGCTGAAGTTCTTCTGGGTGCCGACGATCTGCACACCGGTACCCAGTTGCAGGCCCGACGGCAATTCGCTGTCCTGGGTCGACTGGGCGCCCGGCTGGCGCTTGATCTGATAGAGCAAGTCCTGAAACTCGGCGCGGTCACGTTTGAAACCCGTGGTCGACACGTTCGCCAAGTTGTTGGAGATGGTGGTCAGGTTGGTGTCCTGCGCGGCCAAACCTGTTTTGGCAACCCATAGAGCCGGAAGCATAGTGTTCTCCTTCGTGCGCCTGTTTGTTGGCGCTGTGCTGCAAAATTAGTCTTCAGTGAACCGGCAATCAGCTCATCGACAGAACGCGAGTCATGGCCTGGTCGTCTTCTTTGGCGCTGTTCATCATCTTGATGTGCAGCTCGAACTGCTTGGAGAGCGACAGCACGGCGGTCATTTCTTCCACCGCATTGACGTTGCTCGCCTGCAGGAAACCCGAGGTCAGCCGCACGTTCGCGTCGGCCTGGGCCGGTTTGCCATCCTTGGTATGGATGGCGCCATCCAGGCCCTTGGTCATGTTCTTGAGGTCCGGCTGAACCAGCTTGATGCGGTCCACTTCAGCCATCACCCGTGGGCCTTCGCCCATGGCGCGGATGCTGATGGTGCCGTCGGCGCCCACTTCGATTTTCTGCTCGGGCGGCACGGCGATCGGGCCACCGTTGCCCATCACCGGCATGCCGTTGCCGGCACGCAACACGCCCAGCGCATCCACATTCATGCTGGCGCTGCGCACGTAGGCTTCGCCGCCATCCGGGGTTTGCACGGCCATCCAACCGTCACCGCTGACCGCCACATCGAGGTCGCGACCGGTTTCAATCATGGCGCCCTGGGAGAAGTCGGTGCCCGGCCGTTCGGTCATGGCAAATGCCCGCGCCGGAAAGCTGTCACCGAACACCGGCATCGAACGCGCCTGCTCCAGGTCCCGTTGAAAACCGTTGGTGGAAATGTTCGCCAGATTGTTGGCATGGGCCTTTTGCGCCAGTGCATTCTGGCTGGCGCCGGTCATTGCCACATAAAGGTACTTGTCCACGCTCTATCCTCTTTCTGACGGACGCTTGCCGCCCACCGTTGCTCTGATGAGGCTTAAGCAATTTGCGAACCAACTTTTGAAAATAGATTGAAGTCCATATGCGGCGCGGGTTTGCGGGCAGGCTTAGAGATTAGGTGGCAGGGATAGAGTCGAAAAAACGGCGGACTACTGCCGCCTGCGGCAAGCACCGGCCTTGAAAATGACAAAGAACCAATGTGGGAGCTGGCTTGCCTGCGATAGCGGTGTATCAGTGACACATGAGCCAACTGACCCACCGTCATCCCAGGCAAGCCAGCTCCCACAGTTTTAACCTCAGTGTGTCAGCGGGTTATTTATCGGTCTTGAGGATTTCGTAATCGCGCAACTTATTGGCAATAGTCGTGTGCGACACGCCCAGGCGCTTACCCAGTTGCCGACTGCTCGGGTGCTCGGCGTACAAAGCCTCCAGCACCGCCTTTTCAAACCGCCCAACGATATTCTCCAACCCGCCTTCCAGGGAAAAATCCCCAAGCGGCTGGCGCACCCCATAATCCGGCAGGCGAATATGTTCAGCCTTGACCATGCCGCCGTCGCACAACGACACCGCCTGAAACAACACGTTTTCCAACTGCCGCACATTGCCCGGCCAGTGGTAATGACTGAGCCGATCCATCGCCGCCGGCGCCAGCCTGGGCAACGGGCAACCAATCTGCCGGCTGGCCTGGTCAAGAAAATGCTCAACCAGCGGCGCCAGGCCATCCAGGCACTCACGCAGCGGCGGGATATGCAGCGACAGCACGTTGAGCCGGTGATACAGGTCCTGGCGGAATTCGCCACGGGCGCAGAGTTCCGACAGGTCCACCTGGGTGGCGCAGATCACCCGCACGTCGAGGTACACCTCTTCATCACTGCCCACCCGGCGAAAGCAGCCGTCCTGCAAAAAGCGCAGCAATTTCACCTGCAAGCGTGCGCTCATTTCTCCCACGCCATCGAGAAACAAGGTACCGCCCGCCGTCAGTTCCAGCAGGCCCAGCTTGCCCTCGGCCCGCGCCCCTTCAAATGCGCCGGGGCCATAGCCGAACAGCTCGGTCTCGGCCATCGACTCCGGCAGGCCCGCGCAATTGAGCGCCATCAAGGGTGATTGCCCGCGCGGGCTGGCCAAGTGGCAAGCGCGTGCCAGCAACTCTTTGCCGGTGCCGGTTTCACCTTCTATTAATAGCGGCGCATCCAGCGGTGCCATGCGCCGGGCTTCGCGCACCACCGCGGCCATGACCCTGGAGCTTTGGAAGATACTGTCGAAGCCGCGCAGCTCTTGCTTGCGCACATTGTAGATACGCTCGCCCACACGGTCGGCACGGTGCAGGGTCAGCACGGCGCCGGCCATGGCCTCGCTGTCATCGTGCTCGGAAGATTGCAGCGGCGCGATGTCCGCCAAAAACACGTCACCCTTGACCTTGACCCGCAAGCCATTGATGCGCGATTTGCTCGCACGCACCAGCTCCGGCAGGTCGAAATCCTCGGCATAACGCGACAGCGGAATGCCCGGCACCTCGTCCACGCGCACCCCGAGCAACTGCGCCGCCGCGCGGTTGGCGGCGACGATAGAGCCGCCCATATCAATCGACAACACCGGAAATTCCAGAGCGCCGAGCAGCGCATTGAGCTCCATATGCCGACGTTCGCTGGGCATCAGCCCTACCCTTTTAACCCCAAAAACGCCGGCAATCGCTTCGAATTGCGGGCGCAATGCCTGGAACTGCATGTTCACAAGGTTGGGGCAAAACAGGTAAATGGCGTTGCCATGTTCACCGCCCACCTCGCCTTTGGCGACGTTGACGCCGTACTCCACCAGCAGGTTGAGAATGTCCCGCAGGATGCCGATACGGTTCTGGCAGTGCACTTTAATACGCATGAAAAAGCCCAAATGGTGGGAAAGCGCCGGGGCTTTTTGCCGCTGAGCGCAGATAGTCGTCAAGATTATGTGACAGCTTGTGACCTTTTCACAGCCCAAGACACCGACAGGTCGGCATACCGTAACGAAAACTTTACGAATAACGGTGACTTTTCCTACGCGCAGGCGCCGGACCCCGATGGAATCCGGCACCTTCCGCGTTATCAATAGGCTCATCGCAGGACATAACAAGAACGAATGCCTAGCAGGAGAGCCGTATGAAGCAGACGCACTACGTGGCCCGCGAGCCCGATGCGCAAGGTTTTATCCACTACCCGTCGGAAGAACACGCGGTGTGGAACACCCTGATCACCCGCCAATTGAAAGTGATCGAGGGGCGCGCCTGCCAGGAATACCTGGACGGAATCGACAAGCTCGGCCTGCCCCTGGACCGCATCCCGCAACTGGGTGAGATCAACAAGGTGTTGGCCGAAACCACCGGCTGGCAAGTTGCCCGCGTCCCCGCACTGATCCCCTTCCAGACCTTCTTTGAATTGCTCGCCAGCAAGCAATTTCCGGTGGCGACCTTTATTCGCACCCGCGAAGAACTGGACTACCTGCAAGAGCCGGATATTTTCCACGAGATCTTTGGCCACTGCCCGCTGCTGACCAACCCATGGTTTGCCGAATTCACCCACACTTACGGCAAGCTCGGCCTCGCGGCCACCAAAGAGCAACGCGTGTACCTGGCGCGCCTGTACTGGATGACCATCGAATTCGGTTTGGTGGACACGCCGCAAGGTCGACGCATCTACGGTGGCGGCATTTTGTCGTCGCCTAAAGAAAGCGTGTATTGCCTGTCGGATGAACCCGAACATCAGGCTTTCGACCCGCTGGAAGCCATGCGCACGCCGTATCGCATCGACATTCTGCAACCGCTGTACTTCGTATTGCCTGAGCTTAAGCGCCTGTTTGAGGTGGCGCAGGAAGACATCATGGGCATGGTCGAGCGCGGTATGCAGTTGGGTCTGCATGCGCCGCTCTTCACCCCAAAGGCAGTCCCGCCCAAACCCGAAGCTGCTTGAACCTTACAATTTGAGGCCAGGTGAATCTGTTCCCTGGCCCCGCGTTGCTTTAGGGTAACGCTCACTGATCTCAATCATTCGAATTCAGGACACCTCCATGACCACCTTGAACCAAGCCCATTGCGAAGCCTGCCGCGCCGATGCCCCACAAGTCAGCGACGAAGAGCTGCCGGTACTGATCAAGCAGATCCCCGACTGGAACATCGAAGTGCGCGACGGCGTGATGCAGCTGGAAAAGGTTTTCCTGTTCAAGAACTTCAAATTCGCCCTGGCCTTTACCAACGCCATGGGTGAAATCTCCGAAGCCGAAGGCCATCACCCAGGCCTGCTGACCGAGTGGGGCAAAGTCACCGTGACCTGGTGGAGCCACTCGATCAAAGGCTTGCACCGCAACGACTTCATCATGGCTGCGCGCACTGACGAAGTGGCCAAAGACGCCGAGGGCCGCAAGTAATGCATTTTGATGCCATTGGCCGCGTGCCCGGCGACCCGATCCTCGGGCTGATGGACCTGTATGCCCAGGACGCCAACCCGAACAAGTTCGACCTGGGCGTGGGCGTCTACAAGGACGACCAGGGCCTGACGCCGATTCCGCACTCGGTAAAACTGGCCGAACAGCGTCTGGTGGACACACAAACCACCAAGACCTACATCGGCGGCCACGGCAATGCGGCCTTCGGTGCGCTGATCAGCCAACTGGTACTGGGTGCCGATTCAGCGCTGATTCGCGAGCGTCGCGCCGGTGCCACGCAAACCCCTGGCGGCACCGGCGCGCTACGCCTGAGTGCGGATTTTATCGCGCAAAACCTGCCCGGCCGTGGCGTTTGGCTGAGCGACCCGACCTGGCCGATCCACGAAACCATCTTCGCCAAGGCCGGGCTCAAGGTCAGCCATTACCCGTATGTGGGCGCGGATAACCGCCTGGACGTGGGCGCGATGCTCGCAACGCTTGCCACCGTGCCCAAGGGCGACGTGGTGTTGTTGCATGCCTGCTGCCATAACCCGACCGGTTTTGACTTGTCCCAGGACGACTGGCGCCAGGTGTTGCACATCGTGCGCGAACGGCAGTTGCTGCCACTGATCGACTTCGCCTACCAGGGCTTTGGCGACGGATTGGAGCAGGATGCCTGGGCGGTGCGGTTGTTTGCTGCCGAGCTGCCGGAAGTGCTGGTCACCAGTTCCTGCTCGAAGAACTTCGGCCTGTACAGCGACCGTGTCGGCGCGCTGATCGTGTGTGCGGCAGACGCCGAGAAGCTCACGGACGTGCGCAGCCAACTGGCGAATATCGCGCGCAACCTGTGGTCGACGCCGCCGGATCATGGCGCCGCAGTGGTAGCGACCATCCTCGGTGACGCCGAGCTGAAAAAGCGCTGGAGCGCTGAAGTCGAGGCCATGCGTTCGCGCATTGCACAACTGCGCTCCGGGCTGGTGGAGGCGCTGGCGCCCCACGGGCTGGCCGAGAAGTTTGCGCATATTGGTGCGCAGCGTGGGATGTTTTCCTATACCGGCTTGAGTGCCGAACAGGTCAAGCAACTGCGTGAGAAGCACAGCGTGTATATGGTGAGTTCTGGGCGGGCGAATGTCGCCGGCATTGATGCCACACGTCTGGCATTACTGGCCGAGGCTATCGCCGACGTCTCGAAATAACTGAAGAAATCCAATCAAACTGTGGGAGCTGGCTTGCCTGCGATTACGGAGTGTCAGTCACTGAATAAGCTGACTGAACAACCGCCATCGCAGGCAAGCCAGCTCCCACATTTTTGACCGTGCGAACCTTCTAGCCCGCAACCATCTCGGCCTTCAACTGCGCCTCTTTGGCCTGCGCATCCGCCAACCGATACAACTCGATACTGCCATCCCAGTGCTCGATCAACGCGGTGCACGACTCCACCCAATCCCCGCAATTAAGGTAGTCCACCTCGCCCACCTTGCGAATCTCGGCATGGTGAATATGCCCGCACACCACGCCATGCAACTCGCGCTTGGTCACTTCGTGGGCGATCGCTTCTTCAAAATCGCTGATAAAACTCACCGCCGTCTTGACCTTGTGCTTCAGGTACGCCGACAACGACCAGTAGCCATAGCCATACCGCGCACGCCAGTGATTGAGCCAACGGTTGAGCGTGAGGGTGAACTCGTAGGCCGAATCGCCCAGGAAGGCCAGCCAACGGTGGTATCGGGTGATCACATCAAATTGATCGCCGTGAATCACCAGCAGGTGGCGGCCATCGGCAGTGACGTGCACGGCCTCGTCCACCAGCTGGATATTGCCCAGGATCAGCTTGGAGTAGCGGCGCAGGAATTCGTCGTGGTTGCCGGTGACGTAGATCACCTCGGTGCCGCGCTTGGCCATGGTGAGCAAGCGGCGGATCACATTGGTATGAGCCTGGGGCCAATACATGCCGCCGCGCATTTTCCAGCCGTCGATGATATCGCCCACCAGGTAGACCTTGTCGGCGTGGTAGCCCTTGAGGAACTGCGACAGGTGCTCGGCCTGGCAATCCCGGGTGCCCAAGTGCACGTCGGAGATCCACAGGGTACGAACCCGTTGTTTGCGGCTGGGTTTAACGAACTCGGCACTGGTCATGGGCATCCCTCGACGGTGTTTTCGCGAGCTTGCGCCCAGGCGGTTAATAGCCCATGACAACTGTGCGTCAGTCTGATGACAGCGCTCGCAGCCCTCAGAAGCGTTGCAGACTGCAGGCCTGCTGCCCAGGAGACTGCGATGAGACCGACCCTCACGCTGCGCCACTACCTCGAAGAACCGCTCGCCCACAGCCATGATCACGCCCAACTGGTGTTCGGGTTGTCGGGGCACCTGGACCTGGAAGTCGATGGCCAGGGCAGCCAGGTGCACGCCAGCAGCGTGATGGTGCTGCCCTTCTCGGCCCACCATGCCTGTGGCAGTCGCGACGGCAGCCGCTGCCTGGTGCTGGCCAGTCTCAATCATCCGCTGGCCCAGTCGATACCGGGCAAGCGTTTGCCGTATTCGGCGTTCAATGCGCACATCGAACGCCATGCTCCGTGAGTTTGGCGCCTCACCGGGCACGTTGCGTCGCTCGGGCTGACAAGAGCCTGTCGCTAAGATTCGCGAGGTCTGCGACAGACACCGGCGCCCTCAAGCCTCTAGACTGCGATTCTGTCACCCCGTTGGTTCAAGGATCGCAATGACTCCCCGTTCAGCCCTTGGCGCCCTGCATATCGGCGCAATGATGTTTGGCCTCACCGGTGTTTTCGGCAAACTGGCGGCCGCCTCGCCGGCCATCATTGTGTTTGGCCGCGCCGCCTTTGCCGTAATCGCCCTGGCGATTTTTGCGCGATTCGCCAGCAACACCACCTGGAAAACCCTGGAGATGCGCGACTGGCGTCGACTCGTCGTCAGCGGCGTGCTGCTGGCGGCACATTGGGTGACCTTCTTCATTGCCGTCAAAGTCGCCGGGGTGGCCGTCGCCACCCTGGGCTTCACTGCGTTCCCGGCCTTTACCGTGATACTTGAAGGGCTGATCTTCCGCGAGCGCATCCGCGCCAACGAAGTGCTGCTGGTGGCGCTGGTCACAGTGGGCCTGGTGTTGGTGACGCCAGACTTCGACCTCGCCAGCCAAGCCACGGGGGGCCTGTTGTGGGGGATTCTTTCGGGCCTGTTGTTCTCGCTGCTGTCGCTGAACAACCGCGCCAGCTCCGGGCGCATTCCGGCGGTGCAGGCCGCGCTGTGCCAGAACGTGGTGGTCGCAGCCTGCCTGCTGCCAGTAGCAGCGCCAGGCCTGGCGGATGTGCGTGGGATTGACTGGCTGTGGATCGGGCTGCTCGGCGTGTTCTGTACCGGCCTGGCCCATAGCTTGTTTGTCGCCAGCCTCGCGGTGATCAAGGCGCGCACCGCGTCCGTGGTGTTCGCCATGGAGCCGGTCTATGGCATCACCGCGGCCTGGCTGCTGTTCGCCGAAACCCCGACCTTGCGCATGCTGCTGGGCGGCGCGCTGATCATCGTCGCCATCGTGCTCTCAGGCTTAATGGGCAGCGCCAGCCAGGCCAAACAGCCGGCAGCCACCGCGTAGCCTTCAGGCCTTGCGGTCGTTGTGCCCCAGGTCGCGCTGCGGGTCGATCTGGTCGCGCACGCGCTGTTTGAGCACCTTGGCCTCCGGAAACCCGCCGTCGGCCTTGCGCTCCCAGATCTGCACGCCGTCGCAGGTGATGCGAAACGCCCCGCCGGTGGCCGGTTCCAGCGCCACGCGGGACAGGTCATCGGCAAATGTACTCAACAATTCCTGAGCCAGCCACGCGGCGCGCAACAGCCATTGGCATTGGGTGCAATAGGTAATGACGATCTCGGGTTTGCTGGCAGACATAAATTGAGAAGTTCCTGACATAACGGGCACGGACGATCGAATGACTATAATACCGGCCTTTATCGCCCAGCCTTGAGATTCATGATGCGCCGCCTGTTGTCCTGCCTGTTTCTGTGCCTGCTTCCCCTGATCGCCGATGCCGTCGAAAGCCCACGCCCCAGGATCGGCCTGGTGCTGTCCGGCGGTGCCGCCCGTGGCCTCGCGCATATTGGCGTGCTCAAGGCCCTGGAGGAGCAAGGTATCCATATCGATGCTATCGCCGGCACCAGCATGGGCGCGGTGATTGGCGGCCTGTACGCCTCGGGCTACAAGATCGATGAACTGGAAAAGCTCGCGCTCAATATCGACTGGCAACAGGCATTGTCCGATGCCCCACCACGCGAAGACGTGCCGTTTCGGCGCAAACAGGATGACCGCGACTTCCTCGTCAAACAGAAGCTCAGCTTCCGCGATGACGGCAGCCTCGGCCTGCCGCTCGGCGTGATCCAGGGCCAGAACCTGGCGCTGTTGCTGGAAAGCATGTTCGCCCACTCCAGCAATACGCGTAATTTCGACAAGCTGCCAATCCCGTTCCGCGCTGTGGCCACCGACATCACCACCGGCGAAAAAGTGGTGTTCAGCAAGGGTCACTTGCCCCAGGTAATCCGTGCGAGCATGTCGATCCCGGCAGTGTTCGCCCCGGTTGAGCTGGACGGGCGGCTGCTGGTGGACGGCGGCATGACCGACAATATCCCACTGGATGTGGCGCGCGAAATGGGCGTCGATATCGCCATCGTCGTGGACATCGGCACGCCGCTGCGCTCACGCAAGCAACTGGCTACTGTGGTGGATGTGCTCAACCAGTCCATCACCCTGATGACCCGGCGCAACTCCGAAGAACAACTCAAGGCCCTGCATCCCAGGGATGTGTTGATCCAGCCGCCGCTGGCCGCCTACGGCGTGACCGACTTCGGCCGCGCCAAAGACATGATCGACGCCGGCTACCGCGCCACCCGCGCCCTCGACGTGCGCCTGGCGCATCTGCGCCCCGCCGAACCGATCGACGCGCAATTGGTGGAGGCCCGCACCCCGGGTGAACGCACGCCGGTGATCACCGCCATCAAGGTGGAAAACGACTCGAAAGTCAGTGACGACGTGATTCGCTACTACATTCGCCAAACCCTGGGCGAGCCGCTGAACCTGGGCCGCCTGCAAACCGACATGGGCACGTTGTATGGCCTCGATTACTTCGAGCAGGTGCAATACCGCGTGGTGAAAAAGGGCCAGGACAATACCCTGGTCATCAGCGCGCGCGGCAAACGCAGCGGCACCGACTATTTGCGCCTGGGCCTGAGCCTGTCGGATGACATGCGCGGCGAAAGCGCCTACAACCTCGGCGCCAGTTACCGCATGAACGGCATCAACCGCCTCGGCGCCGAATGGCTGACACGCGTGCAGATTGGTGATCGCCAAGAGCTGTACAGCGAGTTCTACCAGCCACTGGATGTGGGTTCACGCTACTTCGTCGCGCCCTATCTCAGTGCCCAGGCGCAGAACGTTGACCTGGTGCTGGACAGCGACCCTATCGCCGAATACCGCCTGGAGCGCTACGGTTTTGGTTTGAACGTGGGGCGCCAGATCGGCAACAGCGGCGAGATCCGCTTCGGCGTCGGCGAAGCCTGGGGCAAGGCGGATGTGCGTGTTGGCGAGCGCGACTTGCCAAGTGTCAGCTTCAGCGAGGGTTTCTATGAACTCAAGTATTCGTTCGATTCGCTGGATAACGTGTACTTCCCCCATTCCGGTGAAGACATCGGCCTGGCCTATCGCGAGTTCGAACCCGGCCTGGGTTCGGACCAGCGCTACCGACAGTGGGAGTTCAAGCTGGACAAGGCCATGAGCCACGGCCCGGACACCTTGATACTCGGTGGTCGTTATGGCCGCACCCTGGATAAATCCGACGTGGTGGTTTCCAGCTTCCTGCTCGGCGGTGCGCGGCAATTATCGGGCTTTCGCGAAGATTCAATCTCGGGGCAGAACATCGCCCTGATGCGCGCCGTGTACTACCGCCGCCTGACGCCGCGCTCGTACCTGCCGCTGGATTTTCCACTGTACCTGGGGGCTTCGCTGGAGCGCGGCCGGGCGTGGAACAACGACAATCAGTTCGACAGTGGCTATATCAATGCGGCGAGTATTTTCCTCGGCTTTGATACGCCGTTGGGGCCGCTGAACTTCAGCTATGGGTTCAATGATGACAAGCAGCAGGCGGTGTACCTGAACCTCGGGCAGACGTTCTAGCTGGATGCCAGGCTTACGGTGGCGAAGGAGCAAGCTCCCTCGCCACACCTCAGGACTTTTCCAGGTTCGCCAGAATGTGCCCATGCACGCGCATGCACACACGCAAATCGTCTTCATCCACGCCCACAAACAGCTCATGGCGCAAGGCCGTGGCGATGGTTTCGATCTGGTCGATCAACGGGCGGGCGGTGTCGCACAGCAGGATGCGTTTGGCGCGACGATCCTCCAGCACCGCCTGGCGCTGCACCAGGCCCTGGCCTTCCAGGCTGTCGAGCAGGCGTGCCAGGGTCGGACCTTCTACGCCGACGCTTTGCGCCAGTTCACGCTGGGTGGGTGCATCGACAAAACGGGCCAGATGCAACAGCACCAGCCAACGCGCCTGGGACAAACCCAGCCCCGCCAAACGGCGGTCCAGTTCGGCGCGCCAGCCTCGGGACATTTGCGCCAACTGCATGCCAAAGCGGTGTTGTTCGGTTAACGGCATAAAAAACTCATGATTTAGACTGAAAATAAAATGTGGCTAATTATTAGTCAGCTAAGCATGAGCCATGCCAGGAGGCAAGTGGCGCTATGGACTGATTCGTTACATTGTCGTAATTGGCACACTAAATTTCGAATTCAGACTGCAAAGCGGCACGTACGCAATACAAAACACCTTCAGGCACACGCCCGGTAAACAGCGGCGCGATCTCCGTAACCGGTGGCAATTCGCCTTCTCCGTCAAGGAAGGCATCCTGGATTTCACCGAGCAGATCTTCCGGTAAATCAAGGGCCTGCTCCAACGATAACTGCTGTTTGCCGATGGACTCAGCCAGCAAGGTGTAGACGTTTTTTTCCGAGCATTGCAGTTGGCCGGCGATCTGGATCGGAGTCATGCCGGCACGTGCCAGGCTGATCAGCTCATGGCGGATATCGGCGACTTCCTTCGGCGCCTCGGCCTGGCCACCGAGCACTTCGAGGAAGGCCTGGCCGTAGCGTTCCAGCTTGCGCGCACCGACGCCGCTGACCTTGGCCATCTCGGCCATGCTGGTCGGCTGCTCGCGCAACATCTCCAGCAAGGTGGAGTCGGGGAAGATGACGTAGGGCGGCACACTGTGTTCCTGCGCCAGTTTGCGCCGCAGGGTGCGCAAGGCTTCCCACTGCTCGCGTTCTTCGCCACGCACCAATTGGCTGGCCGGGCTTGTGCTGCTGCTTTTGGCGGTGGTCTGCGGCTTAAGGTCGCGGCGCAGCTCCAGGCTCACCTCGCCCTTGAGCAAGGGCCGGCAACTGTCGTTCAGGCGCAGGCCGCCGTAACCTTCGATGTCGATGTCCACCAGGTTGCGCGCGACCATCTGCCGGAACAACGAACGCCATTCGCCTTCGGCGCGCGCCTTGCCGACGCCGTACACCGAGAGTTTTTCGTGGCCGAAGCTGCGCACTTTCTCGTTGTCCTTGCCCAGCAATACGTCCACCAGGTGCCCCACGCCGTAGCGCTGGCCGGTACGGTAGATGGTCGACAACGCCTGGCGCGCCGGCTCGGTCGCATCCCAGGTCTGTACGCCATCGGTGCAGTTATCGCAGTGCCCGCATGGCTCGGGCATGTCCTCGTCGAAATACGCCAGCAGCGTCTGACGGCGGCAGCGCGTCTCCTCGCACAGCGAAAGCATGGCATCGAGCTTGTGTTGTTCCAGGCGCTTGTGCCGCTCGTCGCCTTCGGAGTTCTGCAGCATCTGCTTGAGCATCACCACGTCTTGCAGGCCGTAGACCATCCAGGCATCCGCCGGCAGGCCATCACGGCCGGCGCGACCGGTTTCCTGGTAGTAGGCCTCAAGGGATTTTGGCAGGTCCATATGCGCAACAAAGCGCACGTTGGATTTATCGATGCCCATGCCGAACGCGATGGTCGCCACCATGATCAGGCCTTCCTCGTTGAGGAAGCGCTTCTGGTGGGCAGAGCGCGTGTCATTGGGCAGGCCCGCGTGATACGGCAGCGCCGGGTAGCCTTGCTCACAGAGAAACGCAGCCACTTCATCGACCTTTTTGCGCGACAGGCAATACACGATGCCTGCGTCGCTGCGCCGTTCGGACAGGAACGCCAGCAACTGTTTGCGCGGCTGTTCCTTGGGCACGATGCGGTAAAAAATATTCGGCCGGTCGAAGCTCGACAGGAAGCGTTCGGCGTTTTGCAGGTGCAGGCGCTCAACGATTTCTTCGCGGGTGCGCTTGTCGGCGGTGGCGGTCAGGGCGATGCGCGGCACGTCGGGGAACAGTTCAGCCAGTTGGCCCAACTGCAGGTATTCGCGGCGGAAATCGTGGCCCCATTGCGACACACAGTGGGCTTCGTCGATGGCGAACAGCGCAATTTCCAGGCTTTGCAGGAAGGCCAGCATGCGCGGCTGCACCAACCGCTCAGGCGCCAGGTAGAGCATTTTCACTTCACCGCGCTTGATGCGCGCAGCCAGCTCGCGCTGCTGCTCGGCACTCAAGGTGGAGTTCAAGGAAGCGGCGGCGACACCAAGTTCTTCCAGGGTGGCGACCTGATCGTCCATCAACGCGATCAGCGGCGACACCACCACGGCCAAGCCATTGCGCAACAACGCCGGGACCTGGAAGCACAGCGACTTGCCGCCACCGGTAGGCATCAGGACCAGGGCATCACCACCACTGGCCACGCGCTCAATGATCGCACCCTGGCGGCCACGAAAACTGTCGTAGCCGAAGATGTCCTTGAGGACGCGTTGAGCCTGCTCGAGCATGTAAAACTCCAAAATGGTGCCGAAATCCCTCTGTACAGGCTGGCCGAAAAAACACCGCATCACGGGAAATAATCCGTAAGCGAAGTTTTCGCGGATTGGCGTTTGGCCTGCAGGGGCATCACAAAACGCGGCAGTATACCCGAGCGTTACCCGGCAAAGGGCGTCACTGACGAATAGTCATCCCGCTCCAGAACCCGGCAAATATGCCTTGCAGCTGGCCGGGAGGCTCAAGAAAGCCTAGAATTGCGCATCGTTTATTCCCAAGGTAGCCCTTCAATGTCCTTCGCTGAGCAACTAACCCGCCTGCAAGCCTTCCTCGACGCCGATGAGCTGCATGACGAGGCGCTGGACTACGTGGCCGCTCACGGCTACCTGACCGCCCTGTCGATCTGCGCCGACGTTGTACCCGACCGTGAATGGATCGACGCGCTGTTCGCCGAAGAACCGCACTACGCCGACGCCGCCCAGCGCGAAGAAATCGAATCGACCCTGCTGGCCCTCAAGGCCCACATTGGTCGCCAGCTGGCTTCCGATGAGGAATTCGAGCTGCCATGCGAGCTGGACCTGGGCGAAGAGCCGGATGACTCCGACCTGCGCGGCTGGTGCATCGGCTTCATGGAAGGCGTGTTCCTGCGCGAAGCCGCCTGGTTCGAAACTGCCGAGGAAGAAGTCAGCGAAATGCTGCTGCCGATCATGGTCGGTTCGGGCCTGTTTGACGACCAGCCGGAATTCTCCGACATCGCCGCCGATGCCAACCTGATGGACGACATGATCGTACAGATCCCGGAAGCCCTCACCGCCTTGTACCTGCTGTGCAACGCGCCTGACGAAAAACCGGCGATCCTCAAGCCACGTCACCACTGAGTCGTTTGCCCATGACGCCCATGGGCAAGCGCTCACTGCTCCTGCGCTACGTGCTGCTGGCCATCGGATGGCTGAGCGTAGCGCTCGGCGTGATCGGTATCTTCCTGCCGGTATTGCCGACCACCCCCTTCCTGCTGCTCGCCGCCGCCTGCTTCGCTCGAAGCTCCCCGCGTTTCTACCAATGGCTGGTGGAACATCCGCGCCTGGGGCCATGGATTCGAGACTATCTGGACGGCAATGGCATTCCGCTCAAGGGCAAGGTCTACGCCATCGGTTTGATGTGGCTGAGCATTGGGTTTTCCTGCTACCTGGTGCCGCTGCCTTGGGCACGCGGGTTTATGCTGACCAGTGCGGTGCTGGTAACCGTTTACATCTTGCGCCAGAAAACCCTGCCACCGCGATAAACACGCACTGCGACATTCGATCCCACACGACCTTGGTCGACACTGACTAACCCCCAGCATCATGCGAGACTGTCCCACCGGGCTCGGAATGCCCGGGTGTTCTTATGCTCGGAGTTACCATGACGCTGTCCAGCGGGCTGATCGCCGCCGTTGCCCTGGCCTATATGGCCATTATGTTCGCCATCGCCTTTTACGGCGATCGCCGCCACGCGCCGTTGCCGCCGCGAATGCGTGCCTGGGTATACAGCCTGTCGCTGGCCGTTTACTGCACCAGTTGGACCTTCTTCGGCGCCGTAGGCCAGGCCGCCGAGCAGCTGTGGGCGTTTTTACCGATCTACCTGGGACCTGTGCTGCTGCTGGTGCTGGCACCCTGGGTGCTGCAGAAGATGATCCTGATCAGCAAGCAGGAAAACATCACCTCCATTGCCGACTTTATCGCCGCACGCTACGGCAAATCCCAATCACTGGCCGTGGTGGTGGCACTGATCTGCCTGGTCGGCGTGCTGCCCTATATCGCCCTGCAACTCAAAGGCATCGTGCTGGGCGTGAACCTGTTGATCGGCTCCGGCCCCGACACCACCGGCACCCGCGCCCAGGACACCGCATTGATCGTGTCGCTGGTATTGGCGCTGTTCACCATTGTGTTCGGTACCCGTAACCTGGATGCCACCGAACACCACCGCGGCATGGTGCTGGCGATTGCGTTTGAATCCCTGGTCAAGCTGTTCGCCTTTCTGGCGGTCGGCGCATTCGTGACCTTCGGCCTGTACGACGGTTTTGGCGATCTGTTCAGCCAGGCCATGCTCGCCCCGCGCCTTGAAGAATACTGGACAGAAACCATCAACTGGCCGTCGATGGTGGTGCAGACCGGCGTAGCAATGATGGCCATCATCTGCCTGCCCCGACAGTTTCACGTTACGGTGGTAGAGAACATCGACCCGCAGGATTTGCGCCTGGCCAAATGGGTGTTCCCGGCCTACCTGATCCTCGCCGCGTTGTTCGTCATCCCTATCGCCCTCGGCGGCAAAATGCTTTTGCCCGCCTCGGTATTGCCGGACTCCTACGTGATCAGCCTGCCCATGGCCGAAGCGCACCCGGCCCTTGCCGTGCTGGCGTTTATCGGCGGTGCTTCGGCGGCAACCGGCATGGTGATTGTGGCGAGCATTGCCTTGTCGACCATGGTCTCCAACGACATGTTGCTGCCGTGGCTGCTGCGCCGCTCCAGCGCCGAGCGGCCGTTCGAAGTGTTCCGCCACTGGATGCTGTCGGTGCGCCGGGTCAGCATTGTGATCATCCTGTTGCTCGCCTACGTGAGTTACCGCCTGCTCGGCTCCAGCGCGAGCCTGGCGACCATCGGCCAGATCGCGTTCGCCGCCGTTACCCAACTGGCGCCCGCGATGCTCGGCGCATTGTATTGGAAGCAGGCCAACCGACGCGGCGTGTTTGCCGGTTTGGCGGCGGGCACTTTCCTGTGGTTCTACACCTTGGTCCTACCGGTGACGGCGAAAAGCCTGGGCTGGTCGTTGAGCCTTTTCCCCGGCCTGACGTGGATGCATTCGCACCCCTTTGGTTTCACCGTCACCTCGCTGACTCTGGGCACTGTGTTTTCCCTGGCGGGCAACTTCACGCTGTTTGTGTGGGTGTCGATGCTGTCGCGCACACGGGTGTCCGAGCATTGGCAGGCCGGGCGCTTTATCGGCCAGGAAATCAGCCAGCGCGCCAATGCGCGCTCAATGCTTTCGGTGCAGATCAGCGACCTGCTCAGCCTCGCCGCACGTTTTGTCGGCGAGGAACGCGCCCAGCAGAGCTTTATCCGTTTCGCCTATCGCCAAGGCAAAGGCTTCAACCCGAACCAGAATGCCGACAATGACTGGATCGCCCACACCGAACGCTTGCTGGCCGGTGTGCTCGGCGCCTCTTCGACACGCGCCGTGGTGAAAGCCGCGATTGAAGGTCGGGAAATGCAGCTGGAGGACGTCGTACGCATCGCCGACGAAGCCTCCGAGGTGTTGCAGTTCAACCGCGCGTTGCTGCAAGGCGCGATCGAAAACATCACCCAGGGCATCAGTGTGGTCGACCAGTCCCTCAAGCTGGTGGCCTGGAACCGCCGCTATCTAGAACTGTTCAACTACCCTGAAGGTTTGATCAGCGTGGGTCGGCCGATTGCCGACATCATTCGCTACAACGCCGAGCGCGGCCTGTGCGGGCCGGGTGAAGCCCAGGTGCATGTAGCACGCCGCCTGCACTGGATGCGCCAGGGCCGCGCGCACACTTCCGAGCGTTTATTCCCGAATGGCCGCGTGATCGAGCTGATCGGCAACCCGATGCCTGGCGGTGGGTTTGTCATGAGCTTTACCGACATCACAGCGTTCCGTGAAGCCGAGCAGGCGCTGACCGAAGCCAACGAAGGCCTTGAGCAACGGGTAACCGAGCGCACCCATGAACTGTCTCAGCTCAATGTTGCACTGACCGATGCCAAGGGCGTGGCCGAATCCGCCAGCCAGTCGAAGACCCGCTTCCTTGCGGCTGTCAGCCACGACCTGATGCAACCCTTGAACGCCGCACGCCTGTTCTCCGCCGCCCTCTCCCACCAGCACGACGGCTTGTCTGCCGAGGCCCGGCAATTGGTGCAGCACTTGGACAGCTCGCTGCGTTCGGCCGAAGACTTGATCAGTGATTTGCTGGATATCTCCCGCCTGGAAAACGGCAAGATTAACCCGCAGCGCCAGCCCTTTGTGCTCAACGAGCTGTTCGACACCCTCGGCGCCGAATTCAAGGCACTGGCTCAGGAGCAGGGCCTGCGTTTCCGCCTGCGCGGCAGCCGGTTGCGGGTGGACAGCGACATCAAGCTGCTCAGGCGGATTCTGCAGAACTTTCTCACCAATGCGTTCCGCTATGCCGACGGCCCCGTGTTGCTGGGCGTGCGCAGGCGCAAAGGCGAACTGTGCCTGGAAGTGTGGGACCGTGGCCCTGGCATTCCGCTGGATAAACAGAAGGTCATCTTCGAAGAGTTCAAGCGCCTGGACAGCCACCAGACTCGTGCCGAGAAAGGCCTGGGCCTGGGCCTGGCCATCGCTGACGGCCTGTGCCGCGTGCTCGGGCATACGTTGAGCGTGCGCTCGTGGCCGGGCCAAGGCAGCGTGTTCAGCGTGCGCGTGCCGCTGGCGCGCAACCAGGCCAGCCCGACGGTCAAGATCGCGCCAGACAATGGGCTGCCATTAAGCGGCGCGCAGGTGCTGTGCGTGGACAACGAAGAAAGCATCCTGATCGGCATGCGCAGCCTGCTGACGCGCTGGGGCTGCGAAGTGTGGACCGCCACCGACCAGGCGCAATGCGCGGCGCTGCTGGCCGAGGGAGTGCGCCCGCAACTGGCATTGGTGGATTACCACCTGGACCACGGCGAGACGGGCACGGAGCTGATGGGCTGGCTACGGGCGCAGTTGGCGGAGCCGATTCCCGGGGTGGTGATCAGTGCCGATGGGCGACCGGAGATGGTCGCCGAGGTACACGCGGCGGGGTTGGATTACCTGGCCAAGCCGGTGAAACCGGCGGCGTTGCGGGCGTTGTTGAGTCGGCATTTGCCGCTTTAAACAGTGTACTCAGTCAAAAATGTGGGAGCGGGCTTGCTCGCGAATGCGCAGTGTCAGTCACCGAATGTGCTGGCTGACACACCGCATTCGCGAGCAAGCCCGCTCCCACATTTCGGATTGCATTTACTCAGGCAGATGCGCCACGCCGTCTGAATCGGTCATTGCGCGTTCAAGCAAATCCGCCGGCAGGCTTTTGCTCGCGCGCGCGCCCAGCAACCGCAATTGCTCGGTACGGCTGACCAGATTCCCACGCCCATCTGTCAGCTTGTTACGCGCTGCGCTGTAAGCCTTATCCAACTGTTGCAGACGGTTGCCCACTTCGTCCAGGTCCTGGATAAACAGCACGAACTTGTCGTACAGCCAGCCGGCCCTTTCGGCGATTTCCCGCGCATTCTGGCTTTGGCGCTCCTGCTTCCACAGGCTGTCGATCACCCGCAGGGTGGCGAGCAAGGTAGTGGGGCTGACAATCACGATATGGCGGTCGAACGCTTCCTGGAACAGGTTCGGCTCGGCCTGCAGGGCAGCGGAAAATGCGGCCTCGATGGGCACAAACAGCAACACGAAATCCAGGCTGTGCAGCCCTTCCAGGCGCTTGTAATCCTTGCCGGCCAAGCCTTTGACGTGGTTACGCAGGGACAATACATGCTGCTTAAGGGCCGCCTGGCCAATCACCTCATCATCCGCCGCGACGTATTGCTGATACGCCGTGAGGCTGACCTTGGAGTCGACTACCACCTGCTTGTCGCCCGGCAACATGATCAGCACATCCGGCTGGAAGCGCTCGCCGTCCGGCCCTTTGAGGCTCACCTGGGTCTGGTACTCGCGGCCCTTCTCCAGGCCGGCATGCTCCAGCACCCGCTCAAGAATCAGTTCGCCCCAGTTACCCTGGGTTTTCTGGCCCTTGAGGGCGCGGGTCAGGTTGGTGGCTTCGTCCGACAGGCGCAGGTTCAATTGCTGCAGACGCTCAAGCTCTTTGGCCAGGGAAAAACGCTCGCGGGCTTCGTTCTGATAGCTTTCTTCCACCCGCTTTTCGAAGGACTGGATGCGTTCCTTCAATGGGTCAAGCAATTGGCCCAGGCGTTCCTGGCTGGTTTCGGCGAAACGCTGCTCGCGCTCATCGAAGATCTTCCCGGCCAGCTCGGCAAACTGCGCGCGCAGCTCATCGCGCGAACCTTGCAGGTCGGCGAGGCGTTGTTGATGGCTGTCCTGTTGTTCACGCAATTCGGCGCGCAAGGCGGCTGACAGCGCATCAAGGCGGCGCAGCTCGGTTTCCTTGGCGCTGCGGTCGAGGTTCCAGGCGTGAGCGGCGTCGCGGGCGTTATCGCGGTCGATTTGCAGCAGTTCGACTTCGCGGCGCATGGCGGCCAGGTCGGCCTGTTTCGCGGCATTGGCCTGGCTGAGGTCGCTGATTTCATCGCGGCTGGCGTCCAGTTGCGCCGCCAGCCCTTCCTGGGCCAGTTGCGCGGTCGCCAGGCGCTCTTCGAGCAGCTCCCAGCCGGTCATGCGCGCGGTCAGTCGTCGTTGAATCTGCCAGCACAGGGCCAATAAAGGCACTGCTGCACCCGCCAGACCCAAGGCAATACTGGTCCAGTCAAAAACCATAGCCATTTCTGCCATCACCCAAAAGGAGCAAGGTTAACCAAGCGCGGGGCTTGAGGACAGCTCAGTCTTCGACCTGCCCCAGCTCGCGCAGGGCGCGGCGGTCACCGGCACGGGCGGCCAGGCGCAGCAGGTCGTGGCCAATGCGGCGGTCACGGGCGTTGCCGCACTCGCGGCACATCAACTGGCCCAGGCGGCTTTGGGCGGCGACGACGCCATCGCGGGCAGGCTGCTTGAGCAGGCGCCCGGCGAAGTGCTTGATGTTGGCGTTGTGCCCCAACCGCGGGCTGTCGAGCAGCCACAAGGCAACCTTCAGCGAAAAGCGCTTGGGTGCGGTAACAGTTTGAGGGGTGTCGGTAACAGAAGGTGATACTGAGCGAAACTTCATAAAGCACTGTGGGACAGATTGGAAGGCGCGCCACTCTACTCTTTTTTTCGCGCAGGTAAAGCTGGAAAAATCCTACACGCCCGTTCTAGAGCAAGCGCTCGGGACAATCCACAGAAGCTGTGGATAACTCAGTGGACAACCCACCTTGAACCCGCGCAAAGCCCCATGAAACGGGGGCCGCAGTCAAACTGACGATTTTTTCACCAATAAAAAAAAGTGATGTTTTTCATTGACTTAAATTTTCGTTGCAGGCAAACAAGGGCGCTTTCGGGCAGTTGACAGAGTGGTTACACACCGCGCAACTAATGTGCACAAGTACCCATCCACTGGTTATATCACCGACGTTTTTTGCTTCAACCCGCTCGGGAATGTTACCGGCCTGCAGGAACAGAGGACTTTTCAAATCCACCTCGGCTCGCCACACTCATGCCCCCATCGACGTAACTCTCCTGCAGGCGCTGATGAAAGGAATCCTGTTGTTTGCCGTGTTGCTGCTCGCCATCTGCGCGACCTCACTGGGCATCAATGCAGCGCTGCCCTCGCCTGACGGCGCGTTGTTCGCCATCGCCATCCTGTTATCGGCGGCCTTTACTGCCGTCAGCCTGTGCATTGAGCTGGGTGACGGACGGGTCAATGACATGCGCGACGTAATGAAGGTGATCGAGGCCGGCCGCTCCTGGCGCCTGACCCTCGCGGCCTACGGCCTGGGTTGCTCGTTGGCCGCCGCCGTGACGGTACTGGTCTATCGTGGCTTGCTCGGCGGCTGATAAAAGTTTTTTGCTCAGCCGCTTCCCTTCCCGGTTTCGATCCGTTACTATCCGCGGCGTTAGTACCAAGCTGAAAGTCAATTCTGGTCGAACAACTCCCCTGAACAACACGGGATCGACCACCTCGATGGTTTCCAGGTATCACTTGCGACGACACTGCCTTTGAACATGCAAAGGGTGCCGCGAAGTCTCAATACTCTGACCGAACCAACCTGCAAATTGATCAGGATCTTCACCCTGGGCCCAGAACCTTTGCCCCTGTTGTGTTGCCTGCCCTCCTAAGTACCTACCTGCCAGCCCAAGCGCGCCAACTTAATAGCGCTTCAAACTGGCTGCTTTGTTCCAGTCGGGTTCTTCGTTTGATCAATGGTGATCAACGTTACTGGAACGTTTTAACGCTGCACGGTTCTTATCCGTGTCATTTGTAGGAACACCAATAATATGAACGCTCAAATCCATACTCAGGATGCCATTCGCACCCTCACCAACGCTTTTGCACCAATGAACTGCCTGATCATGGCCGCTCGCAAAGGCTGCTTCAGCTTCACCCTGGTCAACGAACACGGCATCGCTCGTCACAGCGAACGCCTGTACCCCGATCAATACTCCAGCGCAGAGCCGCTGCAGGCCGTGATCGAGCGTACCCGTCAGGCACTGACTGCCTGATCGACCCGAGTCGCTGAAACACAAAAACCCTGTTTAAACAGCAGGGTTTTTTATTGCCTGAAATTTGCCATCGAAACATTTTGCCTAAGTTCAAATAGATATAAACGTTATAACTAAATGAAGAAGATGTTTTAAAAACAGTCTTTTACATCGTGAATATGACACTACACTTCAACTCAAGCGGCATGATCCGCTTGCGACGGGCCTGAGATCCGATCCACAGCTGCCAAGCCCCCTCTCAGGCACCGTCGACCACTTTCATGGACCGAGGCTTGTATGGGTATCGCCGCCAGCGAATTGTGTCGTTATGTGATCCGGCCGACGTTGATTTACCTCGGCCGCCATGACGCGACCGCCGAAGCCCTGCTGCTGGGCATTGCCGCCAGCCAGTCGGAACTCGGCTCCGCCCTGCACGACCGCCGTGGCCACGGCCTGTACAGCATCACGGAACCGCGCCACCGCGCACTTTGGGATCACTACCTGGCGCGCGACCCCGAGCGCGCCAGCCTGGTACGCGGCCTGGCCAGCCAGCATGCGTTCCTCAGTGCGCCCCAGCTTGAGCTGACCGTCAACCTGCGTTACGCCACTGCGATTGCCTGGCTGCTGGTGGAGCAACACAGCCCTGCCCTGCCGGCGCCGGGCGATGTACTGGCCATGGCGCGTATCTGGAAAGAAATATTTCACCCTCAAGGGCGGCTGCGGGATTTCACCCAAGCCTGGCAAACCTGTGTTTCACCCATGAATCAGGTCAATTGTTGATCAGGCGTTTCGCAAGGTTCGGCTAAAAACGTTGATTTTGGTCGGATTGTCCTACAAAACCGCTCTATCTCCTGCATTACAGCCTATAGCGCTAACCTAAATTTATTGTTACTTTCCGCAGCGGTGATCACCACGGAGTTCTAATAATGAAAAAAGTAATGCTCAAGACCACACTTAGCCTCGCCGTTGCAATGGCCTCCACCCAACTGTTCGCGAGCGGCTTTGCCCTTAACGAGCAAGACGTCGCGGGTATGGGCACAGGTTTCGCAGGCCGTTCTTCTTCTGCCGATAACGCCAGTACTGTCTATGGTAACCCTGCCGGCATGGCTCGCCTTGAAGGCCAGCAAATCACCGGTGGTGTCGCAGCCATTGACGCTTCTACCGACATCAAGGACGCCAGCGGTCGCTCACGCGGCAGCAACAAAGGCGACATGGTGCCGTTCACCGCCGTCCCTTTTGGTTTCTACACCAACAAACTTAACGACCAGTGGGCAATCGGCTTTGGCGTTTATGCGCCGTTCGGCTTGAAGACTGACTATGAACGCGGCTTCCAGGGCCGAGCATTCGGCAACAAAAGTGAAGTGGCGGTCATCACCTTCCAGCCGACTGTGAGCTACGCCTTCAACGACAAAGTGTCGATCGGTTTTGGTCCGACCATCAACCGCATCTCCGGCACGCTTGAGTCGCAGCCAAACCTTGGTTTGCTGCCATTGCCTGGCCTCGCAGGCACGGGTGACAGCAAAGTCAAAGTCAAAGGCGACGACACTGCCCTGGGCTTCAACGCCGGTATCCTGGTGCAAGCCACCGACACCACCCGCGTGGGCCTGACGTATCACTCGAAAGTGAAGTACAAGCTTGAGGGCCATACAGAGGTCACTCCAGGCACCGGCGTTCCAGCTGCCTACCTGGGTGCCGGCCGTTACGACGCGTCGCTGAAAGTTGACACCCCTGAATCCTGGGACGCCTCGGTCACTCAAGACCTGAGCAGCGACTGGAAATTATACGGCGGTGCAACCTGGACACGCTGGAGCCGCCTGAAAGACATTACCGTCAACAACGAAGGCGTGACCCGTGCAGGCGGTGCGCTCGCACCTCAGATCGTCGGCCAGATCAAAGAGCCGCAAAACTGGCACGACACCTGGGCCTATGCTATCGGTACTTCGTACCAGGTCACCAAACAAGTGGTACTGCGCACCGGTCTGACCTTTGACCAGTCGCCCACCAACAACACCGACCGTTCGCCGCGTATTCCGACCGGTGACCGGACCATCTTCAGCGTCGGCCTTGGCTACGCTGTGATGGACAATATGACCATCGACCTGGCGTACTCCTACCTCAAGGAAGAGCCGGTCAAGGTCAACAAGCAGAACGCGCTGGGCCAGACCTACGCGTCCAAGTACGAAAACAGCGCCAACGGCTTCGGCCTGGGCATGACGTACAAGTTCTGATTCACGCTGTATAAAAAGCCCCGCCCTCCTGCACAGGAGGCGGGGCTTTTTAATGGCCGACGATCAGGGTTTGGAAGCCAATGCCGCTTCCACTGCCTTGATCAGGTCCGGGCTGTCCGGCTTGGTCAAACTGGAGAAGTTGGCAATCACCTTGCCCTGGCGATCGACCACGTACTTGTAGAAATTCCACTTTGGCGCGCTGGTCTGCTGTGCCAGGACCTTGAACAGGTGCACCGCGTCCGGCCCTTTGACTTTTTGCGGCTCGGTCATGGTGAAGGTCACGCCGTAATTCACGTAACAGACTTTGGCGGTCTCTTCACCGGTCTTGGCTTCCTGCTTGAAGTCATCGGACGGCACGCCAATCACTTCCAGGCCCTGGCCCTTGTAGCGCTGGTACAAGGCTTCGAGGCCTTTGAACTGCGGCGCGAAGCCGCAGAAGCTGGCGGTGTTGACGATCACCAGGGGTTTGCCGGCAAAGCGCTGGCACAGATCGATGGATTCCTTGGCGCGCAGCTTGGGCAATTGGCCCTCAAGCAACGGCGGGCAATTGGCGGCCATGGCAACACTGCCAATGGCCATCAGGACGGGTACTGCAAGCCAGCGCATCTGCATGTCGTGAGTCCTTAACATTTCCAGACCACGAACTTAACAGATCGACATACCCAGTTGCATCAACGCCAGCCCACCACGCTGCCAGCCCCACCAGGCCAGCAGCATCAGCACGACCAGCGCCACTACCGTCAAACACCGTGCCGTCACACTCATGCCGCCTCCATCTGCGCCTGCAAGCGCGCCACCGGGCGCTCGCGCACCGGCCAGTTCAGCGCGGCGGCGAGCAGGCTGAGCAGAATCGCCACCTGCCAGATCAAATCGTAGTTGCCGGTTCGATCATAGACCACTCCGCCCAACCAGCCGCCGAGGAACGACCCGAGTTGGTGGAACAGGAACACGATCCCACCGAGCATCGAGAGGTTTCGTACACCAAACAAGGTTGCGACGGTGCCGTTGGTCAGCGGCACCGTGGACAGCCACAAAAAGCCCATGGCCATGCCAAACAGGTAGGCCGAGGCTTCGGTGACCGGCGCCCACAGGAACAACACGATGACCACCGCACGCAGCAGGTACAGGCCGGTGAGCAAGCGCGGCTTGGACATGCGCCCGCCGAGCCAGCCGGCAGTGTAGGTGCCGAACACATTAAACAGACCAATCAAGGCCAGCACCGTGGTGCCCACCGTGGCGGGCAAGTGCTGGTCGACCAGATACGCCGGCAGGTGCACACCGATAAACACCACCTGGAAACCGCAAACAAAGAAACCGAATGCCAGCAGCCAGAAACCGGAATGGGAACAGGCTTCCTTCAAGGCTTCACGCAGGGTTTGCTGGCCCGTTACCACCGGCAGCGGCTTGTCCTTGAGCATCGCCACCAGCGGCAGAATCAGCGCCACCATCAGGCCCAGTGCCAACAAGGCCGCAGACCAACCCAGCCAGCCGATCAAACCCAAGGTGCCGGGCACCATGGCGAACTGGCCGAACGAGCCTGCGGCGCTGGCGATGCCCATGGCCATGCTGCGTTTTTCCGGCGGCACCGCGCGGCCCACCACGCCGAGAATCACCGAAAACGAGGTGCCCGACAGGCCGATACCAATCAGCAGGCCGGCACTCAACGACAATGACCACGCCGAATCGGACATGCCCATCAGCACCAGGCCCACGGAGTACAGCACGCCGCCGACAAACACCGCTTTGGTCGCGCCAAAACGGTCGGCCAGGGCGCCGGTAAACGGCTGCGCCAAGCCCCAGATCAAGTTCTGCAAGGCGATGGCGAAGGCAAACGTCTCGCGACCCCAGCCAAATTCGTTGCTCATCGGCGCCAGGAACAGGCCAAAGCCATGCCGCACGCCCAAGGACAACGCCAGGATCAGCGCACTCCCCACAAGGATCCAACCACTGGTGCGCCACATCGAGGTCATGTTCTTATTCTCCGCTCGCGGGTATATACCCGCTTGTAATCGAACAAACCCGCGCTCAGGCGAGTTCATCCAGCAAGGCCAACAAGGTTTCGCGCTTTTCGGCGCCTAACTGATCAATCAATTTTTGCTGCGCCGCTTCCCACGCCGGTAACGCCGCTGCCAGCCGCTCTTCGCCGGCTTGCGTCAGCAGCACCAGGCGGTTGCGCAAGTCATCACCCTCGACCAACTGCACCAGGCCTTCGCCTTCCAGCACGCGCAAGTTGCGCCCCAGGGTGCTGCGATCCAGGCCCATGGCGTCGGCCAGGCTGGAGATGCTCGGTTGGTCGAGACGCTGCAAGTTGCACAGCAAAGAATACTGGGCGACGTTGATCCCGAAGCCGTCGAGAGCGCCGTCATAATGCCTGCTGACGCCACGGGCGGCACGTCGCAGGTTGGTGCATAAACATTGGGAGGCAAGCATGGAACGTGTATATACCCGCGATTAAGGAAATGCAAGAAAGTGTTACAGAGCCAAACCGATCAATACCGCGACTTCCAGCAGCTCCAGCAACGCACCGGCTGTGTCGCCGGTGGTGCCGCCCAACCGGTTGACCATCAAGTGGCGCAAACCGATAAAACACAGCGCCGCCAGCAAAACCGCCAGGCCACCGCTGAAACCGCCGATCAGGATGCAGGCCAGGCCACTGAGGATCAGCACCTGTTGGCCGACAACCCGCGGTAAATGGTCCGACAGCGCCTGACCCAGACCGCCTGCCCGCACGTAGCGTGTCGTCAGGAACAGCGCCAACATCGAAGCACGCCCGATCAACGGCGCCAGGATCAATGCCGCGCCATTGTGTTGCTCGATCAGCGCCACCAGCGCGGTGAACTTGAGCAACAGCACCAAACCCAGGGTGACCACGGCAATCGGCCCGCTGCGCGGGTCTTTCATGATGGTCAGGGTGCGCTCGCGGTCGCCGAAACCACCGAGCCAGGCATCGGCGCTGTCCGCCAGGCCGTCCAGGTGCAGGCCACCGCTCAGCAACACCCACGCCGTCAGCAATAAGGCGGCATGCAGCAACAACGGCGCGCCCATCAATACGCTGTTCAGCGCCCATAACAGCACGCCGAACAACAGCCCGACCACGGGATAAAACAGCAGCGAACGCCCCAATTCCTGAGGCTGCGGCATGCCCGGCAAACGAATCGGCAGGCTGCTGAGAAATTGCAGGGCGATCCAGAACGGCAGCATCATCAGATTCCTTCCCTCAACACGCCATCGGCGGCGACTTGCAGGCTGAACAGCCCACCGTGGCCGACCTCGACATTCAACAACTGTTCGCGCGGCAAACCTCGCGCCTGCGCCAAAAGCAGACGCATCACGCCTCCGTGGCTGATCAGCAACACATGCTCACCGGCATAGGCTTGATGCAAACGTGAGACGGCGCCGAGCACGCGATGGGAAAAGTCGCTGACCGGCTCGCCCTCAGGCGGTGTGAAGCTGTAGGGATCGGCCCAGAACAGGCCCAGCCCTTCGGCGTCGGTTTGCATCAGCGCCGCTGCGCTGTGCCCTTCCCAGGTGCCGAAGTGCAATTCCTGCAGGTCTTTTTCCAGGCTCACCGGCACATCGAGGCGTGCGCCCAACTCTTGGGCGAACAGCGCGCAACGTTGCAACGGCGAACTGATCACGCGATCCCACGGCCCTTGCTCTGCCACGGCGGCGCGCATCTGTGCCCACCCCTTGTCGGTCAGGGCGTCGTCGAGGCTGCCGCGCAGACCGCCACCCAGCTCGGTTTCGCCGTGGCGCAAGAGGTCCAGGTGCAAGGTCATGCCGGGCGGTCTGCCACGGCCGCTTCGGCGAATGTCGCCATTTGCCCGTGCAGCGCACACGCCAGGCGCAGCAACGGCACCGCCAGCGCGGCACCACTGCCCTCACCCAGGCGCAGGCCGAGTTGCAGCAAGGGTTCGGCGCTAAGGTGTTGCAGCACATGACGATGGCCCGGCTCGGCGCCACCGTGGCCGAACACCAGCCAATCGCGACACGCCGGGTTCAGGCGCGAGGCAACCAGTGCGGCGACGGTGCAGATAAACCCGTCCACCAGCACGACGATACCTGCTTGTGCGCAGGCCAGGTAAGCACCGACCAAGGCGGCGATTTCAAACCCACCGAGGTTGAACAAGGTATGCAATGCGTCATCGCGCTGTTCGGCATGCAGGGCCAGTGCGCGCTCGATGACCGCTACCTTGTGGCTGACGCCCTGGGCGTTCAAACCGGTGCCCGGGCCTGTGAGGTCGCTGACCTTGCAATCGAGCAGCGCGCACGCCAAGGCACTGGCGGCGGTGGTATTACCGATGCCCATTTCGCCACCGATAAACAGCTGTGCGCCACTTTCCAAGGCGCGACGTGCGCTGTCACGACCGGCTTGCAGTGCCAGGCGGCCCTGAGCTTCGGTCATGGCCGGACCGTTGACGAAATTGGCGGTGCCCGCACCAATGTTCAGGTGACGCACACCAGGCAGGTTCAGGGACGGCGTCACCGTGCCGAGGTCGACCACTTCCAGCTGCGCATCCAGCTGGCGTGCCAACACACTGATGGCCGCACCGCCGGTCACGAAGTTGTGCAGCATTTGCCCGGTCACTTCCTGGGGAAACGCCGACACGCCCTCGGCGACCACGCCATGGTCACCGGCAAAAATGGCGATCCATACGTGGTCCACCAACGGTTTGACCTGGCCTTGCAGGCCGGCCAGCTGCACCGCTACAGCTTCGAGCTGGCCGAGCGAACCGGCCGGCTTGGTCAGTTGCTGCTGGCGCGCCAGCGCGTGTTCGTGCGCCGCCGTGTCGACGGCCTTGCAGGGGTTGAGCCACCAGGTGTCAGTCATAACGCAGTACCTTTCAAAGTCAGGGGCAGGCCGGCGACCGTCAGGACAACACGCTGACACCGCTCGGCCAAGGCTTGATGCAGCCAACCGGCTTCATCCACATAGCGGCGAGTCAATTCGCCCAGCGGCACGACACCCATTCCGGTCTCGTTGCTGACAAAAATGATTTCTCCCGGCAGCGCTGCCAGTGCGTGCAGCAATTGATCGCGCTCCAGCGCCAGGCGCGCCGGGTCTTCGAGCATCAGCAGATTGGTGAGCCACAGCGTCAGGCAATCCACCAGCAGGCAGCGACCGGCAGCGGCGTTTTCGCGCAGTACGCGAGCCAGTTCGATGGGCTCTTCAATCAGGCCCCAATGATCGGGACGCCGCTCACGGTGATGCGCGACGCGTGCGCTCATCTCGCCGTCCAGCGGCTGGCTGGTGGCGATGTAGATGACGGGCAAGGTGCTGTCGCTGGCAAGTTTTTCGGCCAGGCGGCTTTTGCCGGAGCGGGCGCCGCCGAGGATTAGCTGATGCATGGGGTAGCACCTCGTTCGGCGGGTGGAGAAGTTGGAGTGTGCAGCGGCGTATGGGGTGAACCAGATGGGCATGCAGTAGCCGAGCCATCGCCTTCGCAGGCAAGCCAGCTCCCACAGGAAGGCAGATCTGCTTTTGATCTGGCTTTTGATGTTGATCTCAGTCGCCCCGTTAAACCACGCTGGCCGAACGCAGGTTTGAAGCCGTGGGTAACCCGGCAGGACGCCGGGTTAGCCGCGCTGGGCCAAGGATGGCCCATCGCGGCGGCCCACGGATTCAAGCCTGCGTTCGGGCACACCGAGCCCAGGCGAGGTGCCGAGTGGTGGGGCGAAGACTTTTTGGTTACTTTTGTGTCTTTACAAAAGTGACCCGCTGTAAGAGCGGAACCATAAGTGGCCGTTACCCAGCTTACGGATATGTACACCGACAAACCGCCATCGCAGGCAAGCCAGCTCCCACAGTTGGATTGTGTGTGCACGGTTAAAGCCCGCATAGCTTGCGCAACAACGCGGTATCCAGGTGGTTTTCCACCAGGTCCGCCAAACGCTCGATATCGCGCTCGCGCAAGGCGTGGTAATCCACCGCCTGCACGTCCTGTAACCCAGCCCAGCGCAACAAGGCGCTGCACGCGGCGGGGCTTTCGAACAGGCCGTGCAGGTAGGTGCCGAGGATCTGCCCGTCGGCACTCTGGGCGCCGTCACTGCGGCCGTCATCCAGCCGCACGGCGGCGTTCGCCAGCGCTTCACCGCATGTCACGCCGGCGTGAATCTCATAGCCACTGACCTCGGCATCTTCCAGCAACAAACGCCCACGCACATTGCGCAGTTGCTTCTCCTCCTCCAGCGTCGTACTGAACGCCAGCAGCCCCAGGCCTTCACTGGAACCAGCCGGCCCTTCCAGCCCGAGCGGGTCATGCAGCTGCTCGCCGAGCATCTGCAAACCACCGCAAATCCCCAGCACCTTGCCACCGTAGCGCAAGTGCCGAGCCACGGCAGTGTCCCAGCCATTGGCACGCAGATAGGCCAGGTCACTGCGCACGCTTTTGGAGCCCGGCAGGATAATCAGGTCGGCCGGCGGAATTGGCTGGCCCGGCCCGACAAACTGCAAATCCACCTGCGGGTGAAGGCGCAGCGGGTCGAAATCGGTGTGGTTGCTGATGCGCGGCAATACCGGCACCACCACCTTGAGCACTTGGGCAGCCTTGTCGATCTGGCGCTGGTCGATGCCATCTTCGGCTTCCAGGTGCAGGTCCATCACATAAGGCAGCACGCCCACCACGGGCTTGCCGGTGCGCGCTTCCAGCCAGTCGAGGCCAGGCTGCAGCAAGGCGATATCGCCGCGAAACCGGTTGATGATAAAGCCCTTGACCCGCGCCTGTTCAGTCGGCGCAAGCAATTCCAGGGTGCCGACCAGATGGGCGAACACGCCGCCGCGATTGATGTCGGCAATCAACAGCACCGGGCAGTCCACCGCTTCGGCAAACCCCATGTTGGCAATGTCATTGGCGCGCAGATTGATTTCCGCAGGCGACCCCGCGCCTTCCACCATCACCACCGGGTAGGCCGCGCTCAGGCGTGTGTGGGAGGCCAGCACCGCCTGCATCGCGATGGCTTTATAGTCGTGATAAGCCACGGCGTTCATGCTGGTCACGGCGCGACCGTGAATGATCACTTGGGAACCGGTGTCACTGTTGGGTTTGAGCAGCACCGGGTTCATGTCGGTGTGCGGTGCGAGGTTGGCGGCCTGGGCTTGCACCGCCTGGGCGCGACCGATCTCGCCGCCTTCAGCGGTCACGGCACTGTTGAGCGCCATGTTCTGCGGCTTGAACGGCGCCACCGCGATGCCCTGGCGCACCAGCCAGCGGCACAGCGCGGTCACCAGAGTACTTTTGCCCGCGTCGGAGGTGGTGCCTTGCACCATCAGCGTACTCATGGGGCTTCCTTGTAGACGGCCAGGGCTTCGTCGAGTCGCAGCCAATCTGCCTCAGTATCGGGCAAGCCAAAGCGCAGGCTGCTGTCGTGGATAAACAGGCGCAGCAGAATGCCGCGCTGGGCCATGAATTCATGCATGCGTTCGGCGTGTGGGGTGATCAACCACTGGAACAAGGCGCAGCCGCCGTGGGGTTGAAAGCCGTGGCGTTCGAGCAGGTCAAACAAGCGCCGGCCCGCTTCGATACAGCGCTCACGCTGACGAACCTGCCCGGCGGTATCACCCAGGCACACTTGGCCGAGCACACGGGTCGGGCCGCTGACGGCCCACGGCCCAACCTGCTCGGCCAACAGCCGCAGCAACCTGCGCTCGGCCAGCACGAAGCCCAGGCGCACACCGGCCAGGCCGAAAAATTTGCCGAACGAGCGCAACACGATCAGGCCGACATGATGGGTATGGCCGGCCAGGCTAAGCTCTGGAGTGACGTCCATGAACGCCTCGTCCACCACCAGCCAACCGCCGCGCTGGGCCAGCCGCGCGTGCCAGTCCAGCAGGCGTTGCGGGCTCAGGCTCAGGCCGGTGGGGTTGTTGGGGTTGACCACCACCAGCACGTCGAGGCTGTCGAGAAAGAAGTCGACTTCCTGCTCCTGCACTTCGCGCACCACATACCCGGCGCGGCGCCAGGCTTCGGCGTGCTCGGCGTAACAGGGCGACAACACGCCAACCTTGCCGGAACGGCGCAGGCGCGGCAGCAGCTGGATCGCCGCCTGGGAGCCCGGCACCGGCAGCAGGTGGGCGGCGCCGTAATAGTCGCAGGCGGCCTTTTCCAGGCCGTCATCAGCTTCCGGCAAACGGGCCCAGGCGCGCAACGGGATCTCGGGGATCGGCCAGGGCCAGGGCGCGAGGCCGCTGGACAGGTCGAGCCAATCGGCCTCGGCAATCCCGTACTCAATCACCGCCTTACGCAGTCGCCCACCGTGCTCAAGCATACCATTGCGCCCCCGCGCAGAGGATCAACAGCCATAACCAAACGCCACGCTGCACCAGTTGCCAGCCACGGTCGATGGCGTCGGCATCGGCGGCCGGGCCTTCGCCCAATTGCGGGCGTTGATGCAGCTCGCCGTGATAGATCGCCGCGCCACCCAGTTCCACGCCCAGGGCGCCCGCCCCGGCCGCCATCACCGGACCCGCGTTGGGGCTGTCCCAGGTTGGGCCCTGGGTGCGCCAGCATCTGAGCGCCAGGCGAGTTTTGCCCAACACGGCGTAGGTCAGCGCCACCAGCCGTGCAGGAATATAGTTGAGCACATCGTCGATCTTCGCCGCTGCCCAGCCGAAGCGCTCGAAGCGTTCATTGCGATAGCCCCACATGGCGTCGAGGGTGTTGCTCAGGCGGTACAACACCACGCCCGGCACACCGGCGACCACAAACCAGAACAACGCGGCAAACACCGCGTCGCTGCCGTTCTCCAGCACTGACTCGGTGGCGGCGCGGGCAACTTCGGTGCTGTCCAGCTCGCTGGTCTGGCGACTGACCAGATAACTCACGCGTTTGCGCGCTTCATCCAGATCACCGCTGCGCAACGCCTGCGCAACCGGCATCACATGCTCACCCAGGCTGCGCATGCCGAGCGCCAGGTACAGCGCCAGGATTTCCAGGACCCAGCCAATATAGGGCGCCCATGACAACGCAGTGGCCAGCAGCGTCAGCGGCACCACGGCGATAAACCATGCGGTCACGCCGTGGCTGCGCCAGCCACGGCCACCGGTGTTGAAACGTTGCTCGATGCGCCCGGCGAAATTGCCGAACGCCACCAGCGGATGCCAGCGCCTGGGTTCGCCCAGCAGCGCATCCAGCGCCACCGCAGCGACACACAGCAAGGCCACACTCATTGACTCACTCCCCACACATTCTCATACAACATGTCACTCAGCGGCCGTGGTTCGGTCCAGCCTTCGAGTTGCAACATCGGTGCCGGGTAGAACTCGGCGACCGGGCCCAGGCACAACACGGCCAGGGGTTTGGCGCCGGGCGGCAGGCCCAGCAGGTCGGCCAGCGCCTGTGGCTCGAACAGCGAGACCCAGCCCATGCCGAGGCCCTCGACACGGGCGGCCAGCCAGAGATTCTGAATCGCGCAGGACAACGACGCCATGTCCATCTCCGGCAAGGTGCGCCGGCCAAAAATATGGCGCTCGCGGTCATCCATCAACGCGGCCACCAAGACTTCGGCGCAGTCGTGGATGCCTTCGACCTTGAGCTTCATGAATTCGTCGGAGCGCTCGCCCAAGGCTTCGGCGGTGCGCACGCGTTCTTCCTCCACCAATTGCTGGATTTTCCCACGCAGTTGACGGTCGCTGATGCGGATAAACCGCCAGGGTTGCATCAAGCCCACGCTGGGCGCCTGGTGTGCGGCCTGGAGCAGGCGGTGCAGCAATTCGGGCGCGACCGTGCCGCCGGTGAAGTGGCGCATGTCGCGGCGTTCGGCGATGGCGCGGTAGACGGCTTGGCGGTCGGCTTGGGGATAGGCGTTGTTGGTCATGGCCTTATCGCGGGCAAGCCCGCTCCCACATTTGCAATGCATTCCCCTGTGGGAGCTGGCTTGTCGGGTCGCCGCATCGCTGCGATAGCGGTCTCAATGCTCGGCGCAAAGAGCGCGGCCACCGCCGTCGGATTCGACGGAAAGTAAAAGTGCACATAAGAAGCCGTCATCCGCCCCTGCCGATACACCGCTTCCGCCCCGCGCCCGCCATTGGGGCTCAGGCCACGGGCAATCGGCTGCCATTCGGTGCTGGTCAGGGAATGGTGATAGGTGTGACCGCGCAGCACGCCTTCGGGCAACTCGACACTTTGCAGGGCCAGGGCCGCGAGTTTCTTTTGCATCACCGCATCGCCTTGCAACAGGCCGACCAGTTCGGCACGGGTGCCGTGCACGTCGGTGAGCGAATCCAACAGGTAGAGCATACCGCCACATTCAGCCAGCAGCGGTTTGCCAACCGCATGATGGGCGCGGATAGCCGCAAGCATCGGGGTGTTTTCAGACAGTGCCTGGTGATGCAATTCGGGATAGCCACCGGGCAGGTAGAGGCTGTCGGCGTCGGGCAATTGGCGATCGTGGATCGGCGAGAAAAACATCAGCTCTGCGCCCATTGCCCGCAACAAATCCAGGCTGGCGCCGTAGGTGAACGCGAAGGCTTCATCACGGGCCACGGCAATGCGCACACCGGCCAACAGCGGCTCAGCTTCAATCAGTTGCGGCGCGGCGAAGGTCACCGGCGGCGGCAACGCCACTTCGCAGCTGCTGCCCAACGCCTGGGCTGCGGCGTCCAGACGGGCATCAAGGTCATTGAGTTCACTGGCTTGCACCAGGCCCAGGTGACGACTCGGTAATTCAATCCCCGTTTCACGGGACAACGCGCCATACCAGCGCAGGCCTTCGGTGAGGCTGCCTTCGAGCAACTGCGCATGACGCAAGGTGCCGACGCGATTGGCCAGCACACCGGCGAATGGCAAGTCCGGCTGATAACGCGCCAGGCCCAGCGCCAGGGCACCGAAGGTCTGGGCCATGGCGGTGCCGTCAATCACACCGAGCACCGGCACACCAAAGTGCCGCGCCAGGTCGGCGCTCGAGGGCGTGCCGTCAAACAGCCCCATTACGCCTTCGATGAGGATCAGGTCAGCCTCGCCCGCCGCTTCCCACAACAACCGGCGGCTTTCCTGCTCGCCCACCATCCACATGTCCAACTGATACACCGGCGCACCGCTGGCACGCTCGTGGATCATCGGGTCGAGAAAGTCCGGCCCGCATTTGAACACGCGCACTTTGCGCCCCAGGTTGCGGTGCAAGCGGGCGAGCGCGGCGGTGACGGTGGTTTTGCCCTGGCCGGACGCCGGTGCGGCGATCAATACGGCTGGGCAATGACGGGGCTGGTTCAAAGTTCGACGCCCTTCTGTGCCTTGATACCGGCCTGGAACGCGTGCTTGAGCATGCCCATTTCGGTGACGGTGTCGCCCATTTCAATCAGCTCGGGCTTGGCGCCACGGCCCGTCACCACAACGTGCTGCATGGGTGGGCGGGCCTGCAGGTCGCTGAGTACCTGGTCCAGATCGAGGTAGCCGTGCTTGAGCGCAATGTTCAGCTCGTCCAGCACCACCAGGCCGATGGACGGGTCTTGCAGCAATTCGCGGGAAACCGCCCAGGCGGCTTCGGCGGCGGCGATATCGCGCTGACGGTCCTGGGTTTCCCAGGTGAAGCCTTCACCCATCACATGAAAACGCACCTGCTCGGGGAAGCGCCGGAAAAACAGTTCCTCGCCGGTGCTGTTGCGCCCCTTGATGAACTGCACCACGCCGCATTGCATGCCGTGGCCCATGGCGCGGGCGAGCATGCCGAACGCCGAGCTGCTTTTGCCTTTGCCGTTACCGGTCAGCACCAGCAGCAAGCCGCACTCGTTTGGGGAATTGGCGATACGCTCGTCGATCACGGCTTTTTTGCGCAGCATGCGCGCCAGGTGGCGTTCGTCGCGGTCGGGGGAATCAGTCATGGCAGCTCTCCGTTGGGGCTGGACAAAAACGGCGGGCAGGAAAAAAGAAAAACAGACAGCCAAGCATCGCCCACCGTGATGCTGTTGGATGATCCAGGCCGGTCTCCGGGCTCATAAGTGGCGCTCTGCTTATAGCGCGAGCAGGCCAACGGCGCGCCTTCCCATATCACGCGGATACAGTGGCAAAAGGCACCGTTTTGACTCATTTACCGTTGCGGGGGCAGCGCCGGAATTGCGGCTGCGCTGTGTACAAGCGCGCTCACTCACCGGCTTCCCTGTTTCACTCTGTCGGCACATCGGCCACAGAGCACCTGGAACAAGCGGCGAAGGTTAGTGGGTTGGGGGTGGAGCGTCAATTAAAGCTGGCCTTGCACTTGAACCATCCGACTGCCGTGCTTCTCTACCTTTACAGGTATTAAGGAGAAAACCATGCACAAAACCAGACTCGCCTTACTGATCATGCTCGCTGGCACCCTCGCCGCCTGCGGTGAAAGCTCTACCTTGCAGGTCTCGGACGGCACCGGGCCATCGCCCAAACTGCCGGAGCCGAACAAAACCCTGATCCCCACCGTCAACATCGCCCCGGCGATCGGCTGGCCGGACGGCGCCAAGCCGACAGCCGCCGCCGGTACACAAGTGGCGGCGTTTGCCGAAGGCCTGGATCACCCGCGCTGGCTCTACGTGTTGCCCAATGGTGATGTGCTGGTCGCCGAAACGAACTCGCCGCCCAAGCCGGACGACGCCACCGGCATTCGCGGCTGGGTGATGGAGAAGGTCATGGGCCGCGCCGGCGCGGGCGTGCCGAGCCCGAACCGCATCACACTGCTGCGCGATGCCGACCATGATGGCGTGGCGGAGACGCGCACAGTGTTTCTGGAGAACCTCAATTCGCCGTTTGGCATGACACTGGTGGGTAACGACCTGTACGTCGCCGACTCGGACAAGCTGCTGCGCTTCCCTTATCAGCCGGGCGAAACCGCGATCAAGGCAGCCGGCACCAAGGTCGTGGACCTGCCGGGCGGCAGCATCAACCACCACTGGACCAAAAACGTGGTGGCCAGCAAGGACGGCAGCAAGCTGTATGTGAGTGTCGGTTCCAACAGCAACGTCGGCGAAAACGGCCTGGAAGCGGAACAAGGCCGCGCGGCGATCTGGGAGGTGGACCGCGCCACGGGCGAGCACCGAATTTTCGCTTCCGGCCTGCGCAACCCCAATGGCATGGCCTGGGAACCGCAGAGCGGCAAGCTGTGGACGGCAGTCAACGAGCGCGATGAGATCGGCAGCGACCTGGTGCCGGACTACATCACCTCGGTCAAAGATGGCGCGTTTTATGGCTGGCCCTTCAGCTATTACGGCCAGCATGTGGACGTGCGCGTCTCGCCGCAAAACCTCGACCTGGTCGCCAAGGCCATTGCGCCGGACTATGCCGTGGGGCCGCACACCGCGTCCCTGGGACTGACGTTTGCGGAGGGTAGCAAACTCCCGGCGCAATTCAGCAACGGCGCATTCATCGGCCAGCATGGTTCGTGGAACCGCAAGCCGCACAGTGGTTACAAGGTGATTTTCGTGCCGTTCGAAGGTGGGCAACCCAAGGGGCAGCCGGTGGATGTGCTGACCGGGTTTCTCAATAAAGACGAGAAAGCCATGGGCCGGCCGGTGGGCGTGGTGATTGATCAGCAGGGGGATTTGCTGGTGGCCGATGATGTGGGGAATAAGGTGTGGCGGGTGTCGGCAGCTAAGTAACTGCCTTGTATGGGGCTCATGTGGGAGCTGGCTTGCCTGCGATGGTATCGCCTCGGTTTAATGACAGACCGAGTCGCCTGTATCGCAGGCAAGCCAGCTCCCACACAACCAGCTCTCACACTTGGAATTGCCCAAGTTACGGATTACGCGCCAGGCTCGCCGGCAGCACGCGCTTGGCGCTCAGGTAGGCATTCTGCCAATAGGCCTTGGACAAGGTGTCCAACTTCACCGTACCGCCCGTTTGCGGCGCGTGTACGAATCGGCCTTCACCCACGTAGATACCTGCGTGGCTTACTCGGGAGCCGCCGCCGGTGGCGAAGAAGATCAGGTCGCCGGTTTGCAGGTTGTTTTCGCTCACATCCTGAGCGCGCATCACGATCAGTTCGCGGGTAGTGCGCGGCAGGCTGATGCCGGCGGCGTCACGGTAGACAAAGCCGATCAGGCCACTGCAATCGAACCCGGAGTCCGGCGTGTTGCCGCCCCAACGATAAGGCGTGCCGACCAGGCCCAGCGCACGGAAGAGCACGTCTTCAGCAGCCGGCGAGAAATTCTGGGTGGAATAGTTGAACACCGGCTTGGGCTTGACCACAACAGGCGCAGGCGGCGGTGGACGGCTTGCGCAGGCGCTGAGGAGCGCGGCGCAAACAAGAAGAATGAGGCGTGCTGAGGTCGACATGGGCAGAACAATCCTGATCTGGATGCGGCTTTGGCTGCCGAACGCTGAAAACCAGAACGCGCAAGCAAAGCTCGCGCGAACGGATTACAACAATGTCCAGGGATTCTAGCGCTTACACGTCAAACTTCAAGTATCACTTTAACTTTACTTACTAGCGGTAACCGTAGTCGGGGCCATGGCGAGTGCGCGCTTGGCTTCGATGAAGGTTTTGCTCCAGTAGCTGTCGCCCAGGTTGTCGACTCGAACACCGCCACTGCGACGACTGCTGGAGTGGATAAACTGGTTATCGCCCAGGTAGATACCGGCGTGGCTTACACGACCACGGCCTGCCGTACTAAAGAAAAGCAGATCACCCGGCTTGAGGTTGTTGCGTGCGACCAACGGTGCATCCACGTTGATCATTTCGCGTGTCGAGCGTGGCAAATTCATGCCGGCTTCTTCACGGAACAGGTAGCCGATAAAGCCGCTGCAGTCGAAACCGGCTTCGGAGGTACCGCCGAAACGGTAACGGGTACCGATCAGGGACATGCCGCGTTCGAGGATGCTGTCGGCCAGGACCGGGAGCTGGTAAGGCTTGCTGCCAGCAAAGGCGGCGAGTTCTTTTTCGGTTGCCTGCTCTTCTTTATAAAGAGCTTCCTCATAAACAGTGGAAGACTGCGCTGCAACAAATTTGGCCTGGGACTGTTGTGCCGGTTTTTGCTGCTCAGCCACGTTTTGAGTGTGGGTGGCGCAACCAAACAACAGGGTAACGAGTGCGAGGGGCACGAGGGGTGCGAAGCGATTTAGCATGGGCACGACCGTGGCTGATGTGTAAAGAAGTCGAGACTATGCCCTCTATCACATCGATTTGCAAATTCAATCGTGCTCTATGTGACTTCTTGTTTGGACGATGACATCTAAGCCCTTAACACCCTATTTATGCCTGTTGCGTGGCCAAACCGGCCCAAACGCAGGTTTTCTGGCGCCTGTAAGTTGCCGAAAACCTTGCTGGACAAGGGCTGGCTACCAGCCGAGGGTTTCCTTGAGAAACGGAATGGTCAGCTTGCGTTGCGCCTGCAAGGAGGCTTGATCGAGCTGTTCGAGCAACTCGAACAACGCGCTCATGCTGCGGGTGCCACGGGTGAGGATAAAGTGCCCGACTTCGTCGGTGAGGTGCAGACCGCGACGCGATGCGCGCAGTTGCAGGGCACGCAACTTGTCTTCATCGGAGAGCGGGCGCATCTGGAAGATCAGCGCCAGGGTCAGGCGTGACTTGAGGTCAGCCAGCTTCACCGGCAGCTCACGCGGCGAGGTGGACGCAGCAATCAACAAGCGCCGGCCGCTGTCACGCAGGCGGTTGAACAGGTGAAACAGCGCCTCTTCCCACTCTGCCTTGCCGGCGATGGCCTGCAGGTCATCCAGGCACACCAGTTCGTATTGCTCAAGGTGGTCGAAGATGCCGATGCCACGGTCCATCAGCTCAGCCAGCGGCAAATAAACTGCCGGCTCGCCCATCTGCTCGAAGCGCAGGCAGGCCGCCTGCAACAGGTGGGTACGCCCCACGCCGTGTTTGCCCCACAGATAGATCAGGCTTTCAGTCCACCCGGCGTCGGCTTCGCAGAGCCGCTCGACATAGCCGAGTGCAGCGGCATTGGCGCCTGGGTAGTAATTGATAAAGGTGGCGTCGTCACGCAAACGCACACCCAAGGGCAGCTGAATCGGTTTCATGCTGACTGAACGGCTCCAAACGAACCGTTAGTGGCCTCTGTGTAAAGTTTGCAAAGTTTATACCCGTGAAGCCGGGCGCACAATGCAGCAGACCACAAGCAAAATCAAAGGTTTGCGTTAACTTGGGGCGATTTGCGCAAATTGTTTGACACCCCGCCCCAGAAACAACAAACCCGGCTTGGGCCGGGTTTGTTGCGAAGCGGTTACAGATCCGGGTCTTCAACCCCGGTATACGCGTCCGAATCCTTATACAGATCATGCACGTGGCGCACCAACACCATGATCACCGCTGCCACCGGCAGTGCCAGCAAGATGCCGGTAAAACCAAACAGCTCACCGCCCGCGAGGATCGCAAAGATCACCGCCACCGGGTGCAGGCCAATGCGGTCACCCACCAGCAGCGGCGTCAGCACCATGCCTTCCAGGGCCTGGCCGACCATGAACACCGCGACAATCCCAAGCATCGGGTACAGGTCGCCGCCAAACTGGAACAACCCGGCCACCAGCGCCGCACCGATACCAATCACAAAGCCCATGTACGGCACGATGGCCGCCAAGCCTGCGATCAAACCGATCAACAACCCCAGCTCCAAACCAATTGCCATCAGGCCCGCGGCATAGATGATCCCCAGTGCCAGCATCACCAGCAGCTGGCCGCGTACGAACGCGCCGAGCACCTCATGGCATTCTTGCGCCAGGGAAACGATGCGCTCTTCGTTGTTGCGTGGCAGCAGGCTGCGGATCTTGGCCATCATGATGTCCCAGTCCCGCAGCAGGTAGAACGCCACCACCGGGATCAACACCAGATTGGTCAACCAGCCGATCAAGGCAAGGCTGGAGGCCGTGGCCTGGCTGAGCACCACACCGACAATATCGGTGGTCTGGCCCATATGCTCACTGATCGCCGCCTTGACCTTGTCGAACTTCCAGAAGCCATCCGCCAGCCCCAGCTTGGCCTGGGCCCACGGCATGGCCGTGTGCTGCAACCAGTCGAGCATTTGCGGCGCCAGCTCATAGAGGCGAAACAGCTGCTTGGCCAGCATCGGCACCAACACCAGCACCAGGGCGGTGATAATCAGCGTGAACAGTGCAAACACCGCAACCACGCCCAAGGTTCGCGACAAACCGGCTTTCTCCAGGCGATCCACGACGGGATCGAACAGATAGGCGAGCAGCAACGCGACCAGGAACGGCGTCAGGATCGAATGCAGCAAGAACACAAAAACGCACAGCAGGACAACCCCACCAAGCCACACCCAACGACGCGTATCCGCCATAAACCACTCCATCTCTCATTTGCTTCCTTCTATCTATATAGAAGGAAGATCACCTACCAACGAAAACGTAACTGCGCCTGCGGCTCCGGGGCCGCCGGCGGCTGCGTGCCATCGGCGACCGGCGGTTGAACCGGCGCTTCGCCCGCAGGCACTTCCTGCAACTTGGCCAGGCTCAACTGCGTGCGCAACTGATCAGCACTGCCGTTGACCCGATACACAATGCGATTGCCGTCCACCCACTGCGGCTGAGCGCCAAAGGGTTCAAGCAGATGGCCCAAAGCGGCATAGCGCTCCAGGTTCATGCCCTGCACTTCGAGCAGCTGTTCAGTGCTCACACCTGGCTTGACGGCAAAGCGTGGGGCCAGTTTTTGACTGACCGCCAACATCACGGCATCGGCCACCGCGCCAGTGTCAGCGCCTTGGGCGGTGCCCTGCTCGCTCTTGTCGCCCAGCCACAGGCGCCATTTGGCCTGCCACTGGCTGCCTTCCTGGCGCGCGTGCACGGCCAGCAAGGCGTCGGCGCCGTAGCGTTCGGAGGCGGCGCGCAAGGGCGTGGCGTCGGCACTTTCCAGATTCGGTGCAGTGGCGACGACTTGCTCATCCAGATCACCCAGCGGCAAACGCAACGGCAAGCCGCGGTGTTGCGCGGCACGGCGCAGTGCACCGGCTATCGCCTGGCCATCACCGACCAGGCTGCTGCCGTCAGTGGAATCGTTGAGCCACCAGCCGAGGATCGACGGCCGATTGCTGCCCCAGATCGACAGGCCCGCTTCACGCAGGGCGCGATCGGTGCTCACGGGGTCGAAGTCTACTTGCAGGCTTTCCGGCGGGCCGGCGTCGTAGCCGTATTGGCTGATGATTTGCTGCGGGTCTTTGCGGATCGCCGCCAGGCCTGGGCCTTCGGCGGCCTTGGCATCGCCGGTCAGGCGGATCACCAGGGTTTGCACGGCGCGTTGGGTGGCCTGGTCACGCTCTTGGGGCGACTGGCTGGCAACCGGTTCAAGTACTTGATAAAGGCCATTGAGGGTTTCGGCATGACTCGCCAGGCTGACCAACGACAAGCAGCCTACAAAGAAGACATTACACAGACGCATGGAAGATTCCCGAACGACAAATTTAGCGGCTGGAACAGACCGCGTGAACTCGGCTTGGCAAGGCTGTGACCACAGCAGCCGGTAAAACATTCACAGGGTCATGGCAGTTTTTGTACTGTCATAACGATAGCGGGTTAAAGGCTATACCTTAATACACGCCATTACCGGCTCGATTAGCATTTTTTTAACCGGCTTTTTTAAGCTATATGGCCCTGCCCGTCGGCCCGAGGATGGCCGCTGCCCCTCAAGCCTGATAAAATCGCGCGCCTTCGCAGACCGTCAGCGGCTGGGCCTTTTATCAAAAGCGCCTGCCGGCTCGGTCGTTACCCAGAAATCCCCCCTAAAGGCCTGGATCATGAGCAAGCAACCCTCCCTGAGCTACAAGGACGCCGGTGTAGACATCGACGCCGGTGAAGCATTGGTCGAACGCATCAAGAGCGTCGCCAAGCGCACTGCGCGCCCCGAAGTCATGGGCGGCCTGGGCGGTTTTGGCGCCCTCTGCGAAATCCCGGCCGGCTACAAGCAGCCTGTGCTGGTGTCCGGCACCGACGGCGTGGGCACCAAGCTGCGCCTGGCACTGAACCTGAACAAGCACGACACCATCGGTATCGACCTGGTTGCCATGTGCGTCAACGACCTGGTGGTGTGTGGCGCGGAGCCGCTGTTCTTCCTCGACTACTACGCCACCGGCAAGCTGAACGTGGACACCGCCGCTCAAGTGGTCACCGGCATCGGCGCCGGCTGCGAACTGTCGGGTTGCTCCCTGGTCGGCGGCGAAACCGCTGAAATGCCGGGCATGTACGAAGGCGAAGACTACGACCTGGCCGGTTTCTGCGTCGGTGTGGTCGAAAAAGCTGAAATCATCGACGGTTCCAAAGTCGCAGCCGGTGACGCCCTGCTCGCCCTGCCATCGTCCGGCCCGCATTCCAACGGCTACTCGCTGATCCGCAAGATCATCGAAGTGTCCGGCGCCGAAATCGAGAACACCCAACTCGACGGCCAGCCGCTGACCGACCTGCTGATGGCCCCGACCCGGATCTACGTGAAGCCCTTGCTCAAGCTGATCAAAGACACCGGCGCCGTCAAAGCCATGGCCCACATCACCGGCGGTGGCCTGCTGGACAACATCCCGCGCGTGCTGCCAAAAGGCGCACAGGCGATTGTCGACGTGGCAAGCTGGACCCGTCCTGCCGTGTTCGACTGGCTGCAAGCGCAAGGCAACGTCGACGAAACCGAAATGCACCGCGTGCTGAACTGCGGCGTGGGCATGGTCATCTGCGTGGCGCAAGAACACGTCGAAACCGCGCTGAACGTACTGCGTGAAGCGGGCGAGCAGCCTTGGGTTATCGGCCAGATCGCGACCGCTCCAGAAGGCGCGGCCCAGGTTGAACTGAAGAACCTCAAGGCTCACTGATGCCTGAGACCTGTGATGTCGTGGTGCTGCTCTCCGGCACCGGCAGTAACTTGCAGGCCCTGATCGACAGCACGCGCACCGGCGATAGCCCGGTGCGCATTGCTGCGGTGATCTCCAACCGCAGCGACGCCTACGGCCTGCAACGCGCCAGGGACGCGGGTATCGACACCCGCTCGCTGGATCACAAGGCGTTCGAAGGTCGCGAGGCCTTCGACAGCGCCTTGATCGATCTGATCGACGCCTTCAACCCCAAACTCGTGGTACTTGCCGGTTTCATGCGCATCCTCAGCGCCGATTTCGTGCGGCACTACCAAGGGCGCCTGCTCAATATCCACCCGTCCCTGCTACCCAAATACAAAGGGTTACACACGCACCAACGCGCTCTCGAGGCCGGCGACACGGAGCATGGCTGCAGCGTGCACTTTGTCACCGAGGAACTCGATGGCGGGCCTCTGGTCGTACAGGCAGTGGTTCCGGTAGAGTCTGCAGATTCGGCGCAGACACTTGCGCAACGGGTTCACACCCAGGAACACAGGATTTACCCGCTGGCTGTTCGCTGGTTTGCCGAGGGACGATTGATTCTCGGCGAACAGGGTGCATTATTGGACGGTCAGTTACTCGCGGCCAGCGGCCACTTGATTCGAACCTAGGAGATTTTATGCGTCGCGCCCTGCTCTTCGCTTTTGCGCTGTTCGCCTTGCCCGCCGTGCAAGCAGCAGACCTTCACCCTTTCTCCGCCAGCTACACCGCCGACTGGAAACAGTTGCCCATGAGCGGTTCGGCCGAACGCAGCCTGGTCAAGAATGACAACGGCTCGTGGACCCTGAATTTCAAGGCGTCCATGATGATCGCCAGCCTCACCGAGACCAGTGTGATCCGTCTCGACAAAGATGCCCTGCAGCCCGTGAGCTACAGCTTCGAGCGTGGCGGCCTGGGCAAGTCGAAGAAGATCAACCTGGACTTTGACCAGACGGCCAAGAAAGTCACCGGCTTTGAAAACAAAGACCCGGTCAATGTCCCCCTGCAAAGCGGCATGCTCGACAAGTCGACCTATCAGTTGGCGTTGCAACGCGATGTGGCGGCCGGCAAGAAGAGCATGAGCTACATCGTCGTTGAAGGCACCGACACCGACACCTACGACTTCCGCGTGATCGGCCCGGAAAAGGTCCAGACCAAGGTCGGCTCCATCGATGCGATCAAGGTTGAACGTGTACGCGACCCGACTCAAAGCAAGCGCATCACCCAGATGTGGTTTGCCAAGGACCTGGGCGGTATTTTGGTAGCCTTGCGCCAGGTGGAAACCGACGGCAAGGAATACAACATCATGCTGTTGGACGGTACCGTTGATGGCCAGGCTATCAAAGGTAGCTGATACCGTGATGTGATTTAAAAGAGCCTCGCTGAAATGCGGGGCTTTTTTTCGCCTGGAGGTTTTGTGTTGAACCCACTACCGCTATCGCAGGCAAGCCAGCTCCCACAGGAAAACGCATTTCAAGGTGGGAGCTGGCTTGCCTGCGATGGGGCCAGCACGGTCACCACAAGACTTTAAGCCCACCCAAACATGAAACTTTTGTCATAAAACTCAGCACCCTGCGACGCAATGTCGCGATTTGCGTGGCCTGCAGCACTGTTGCGTTTCCTGCAATAAATAGTTGCGCGCAAAATCGGTTTACTTAGCAAGCTAACAAAACATATAAAAGAGGCCTGCGACGACTTGCCGCAGATCAACCAGAGATTGGAGCAAGCAGATGACTGTAAAAGTAACTGAACGCGACGATGCACACATGTCTCACGAAGCACTGGGTCATGGGATTCACATCTGGGATGTACATCAACAAGACCAACTGGTCGGCATGTTCCACAATGAGAACGAAGCCCAAAATTATAAAAACGAGCTCGAATCTCTAGAAATGAAACGCCAGGCGCAAGGCTCCTGAAACGCTGAAATCCGGTAGCCACCCAGCCCCACACAGCAGCTGGTGTGCCTGCACACAAAACCCCGCCTTTGAGCGGGGTTTTTCGTTTCTCACTTCCGTCGTTTTCCTGTGTTCTGCCACGACCGCATGAAAACAGACACATCCTACAAAACCTCAGGCCGCGTATTACAAGTCCTCTCAAAGACACTGAACTAGCCTGACTTAGACGCTTCAAGCCCTGACTGCAGACCTGCATGGTTGCTCTGTCCGTCTTCGACCCGCCCTCCTTTCACTCCCTGAATAATCGTTTCTGCAAAAAGCGTAACAACAAATAGACATTTGGTAATGATTCTCGATAGTATCCGTTCGCTTTTCACTCAGCGCCACGGATAAGGAGTTCGAATTGATGCACGGACACATCGCCACACCGGAAAAACTACTGCTTGAACGCTGGGGTGAAGCACTCTCCACTCGCCAATTCCAGGCTAAGCACGTCACGCTTGATGCCCTGATCGATACCCTTGCACCCGCCGCCGAACGCAGCTTCCAGCGCTTGATCCAGGCCTTGTTCCGTGAGGGTCTGCTCAACCCCGCCACGCGCACCTATGACGATCACGATCGTTGCTGGCTGGAGCTACCCGACCACACCCGCCTGCGCTTTGATCACCTGCGCCCGGGCCGCATGGCCAGTTGGGATTTGCGCGGTTCGGTGAGTGTCCTGCGCGCCGGCCAGCCAGAACAGAAAATCCGGTTCCCCTCGCAGTTGCTGACATTACTCAACAGCAGCCTCGAGTCGCCTGCCGCCCCCGACGTGCTAAGCCGCCTCAACAGCGAGATCGATGACAGCGTTGTCAACGATACGCTGTGCCTCGCTTTCCACGAGCAGTGGACTCTCGAGCTGCACGCGGCAATGGCCCCCGCGCATCAAAACAACTTGCTCAGCTACCTCAGGAACAACCCAGGCGTTTCCAACCCGACATCGGTACTTGAGCAGTGGGGCACGCTGGGCCATCCATGGCACCCCAACTACAAGACAAAGCTGGGCCTGGGAACAGAGCAGGTTATTGAATTCTCGCCGGAGTTCGAGGCGCGCTTCCCGGTATTACTCTGCGCGCTGCACCGCCAGTTCGCCCATGTCGAAAGCCTGGCCGGTACTGCAGATTACTGGCAGTGGTGGCAAAACCACTTCCCGCAGGCCGCCCGCCAATTGACGGCGCAGCTGACCGCTCAGGGCCTTGAGGCCGGCGACTACCTGCCGATGCCCGCTCACCCTTGGCAGGCTCGCCAAGAGCTGCCGCAACTGTTCGCCAATGAAATCGGCGACCGGCTGCTGGTGCTGACCGACATCGTCGCGTTCACCGCCCACCCCACCATGTCGTTCAGGACCGTGTTGCCCGAAGGCCGGTGCGACGCGCCAATGGTTAAACTTCCAGTGTCGCTGCGCTTGACCAGCGTGCAGCGCACCGTGTCGCCACGCTCCGCGCGCATGGGCCCACGGATCAGCCATTTGCTGCAAACCATCCTGGCACGCGAGCCACACATTCAAAAAATTCTGAGCATCGTGCCCGAACGACTCGGCGTGCATTTCCAACCACAACCTGCCAATGACGAACACTCCCGGCACCTGGCCGTCCTCTACCGGGACAACCCGCAGAGCCTGCTTGAACCGGGCGAAATGGCCGTTCCGGTAGGCAGCCTGTTTGCCATCGATCAGCATGGGCAGCCCCTGCTCAAGCAGTGGGTACGCCTGAGCAAAGGCACCGACGACGCGCAGGCCATGCAGGCGTTTTTTAAAGACTATGCATCCATCGCAGTGCCGGCGCTGTTGGGCATGTACCTGCGTTATGGCGTGGCCTTCGAGGCCCATCAGCAGAACTCATTTATGGTCATGGGCACCGACGGGCAAGCAAGCCGTCTGTTGCTGCGTGATTTCGGTGATATCCGCATCGACCGCAAGACCTTGCACGCCCACGGCCTGGACATCGAACTGCACGACCCGAAGATGACCTTGTACGACGATGCCGGCTTCGTGCGCGACAAGTTGCTGCACACGGTGTTCATGTGCCACTTGGGCGAACTGGTATTGCTCAGTGCGCGCCACTTCGATATTCCGGAGGGGCTGCTGTGGGACGAACTGTCGGCCCAGGTCCGCGAGTGTTTCGATGATTTGCGCAGCCAGGTCGAGCCCCAACGTTGGCAGACCGAACGTGCCGCGCTGCTGGAGCAGGACTGGCCGGCCAAGTCGTTTATGCGCATGCGCCTGATGGAAAGCCACGCCGATATCGTCGGCCGCCTGCCGAACCCGCTGAGCACTGCCGCCAATGTCGGCTAACAACACGGCACTGCGCCTGTTGGTGGTGATTCAGCTGGTGTCGATGGGCGCCATGGAAATGAGCGGCCCCTTCTGGCCGTTGCAGATCCAGAAGCTGCTGGGCGTTGCCGACGCCCAGTACACCGGCCTGCTGTCATCGCTGGTGTATGCCGGGCCGATGATGGCGGCGATGATCCTCACGCCGATGTGGGGGCGCCTGGGTGATCGTACCGGCCACAAGCCGATGATCATTCGCGCGCTGCTGGCCCTGGCGGTATGCCAGGCGCTGGCCGCCGTCACCACCGATCCGTGGCTGCTGGTGGTCATTCGCGTGGCGCAAGGTGCGCTGGCGGGCTTTATTGCAGCGGCCCAAGCCTACGCGCTGGCGTACTGCGCCGAAGGTGGACGCGGGCACGTTCTGGCGCGGCTGCAATCGGCCACCGCCGTGGGTTCGCTGGCCGGGCCGGTGCTGGGTGGCTGGCTGATGGACATTTCCGGCTTTGCATTGCTGTGCTACAGCGCCACGGCGGTTTGCCTGCTGTGCGCGCTGATCAGCCTGTTTCTACCCAGCGATGCGCCGCGCTCAAGACCTGCACGCGCCTCAACGCCTACGGCACTGCCCAAAGGCTGGCTCGGCGCAATGCTCGCCATCATCGTGCTGATCCAGGCCGCCAAGATGATGCCCCAACCGTTTTATGCCCTGTACGTCGCCGATGTTCTAAACGCCCCTGCCTGGCTGATCGGCGCCAGCTACGCCGCCAGCGCACTGACGCTCGCGCTGTCCGCGCCGCTGTGGGGCCGGCTGTTTGACCGACACCCGGCGGCGCACACGCTGCGCATCATCGAATGGGTCACCTGGCTTTGCGCCTTGACGCTGGCCTTCACGGCGATGGCCGGCGAATGGCTGGGGTTCCTCGCCAGCCGGCTGCTGTGGGGCGTGTGGCAAGGCGCGCTGCTGCCGGTCGCCTACACGTTGATCGCCAACACCGTTGCACCCAGCCAGCAGGGGTTTGCCTTGGGCCTGGGCAATAGCGCCGCAAAAGGTGGCGCGTTGTGCGGTGCGCTGTTGGGTGGCGTCGGCATGGCAATGGTAGGCCTGGCGCACAGCTTTTGGCTGGTGGCACTGACCTATGCCCTGGCGGCCCTGGGTATCCGCGCCATCCGTTCGTTCACCCGAACACCTGAGACTTCCGATTTTTCTGTCAATACTTCTAATAACTCAAAGGCAAGATCATGAACAAATCACAATGGGCCGTCCTGCTGCCCCTGCTCGGTTCGATAAGCGTGCCTGTCTGGGCCGATCAACCTGAAGACGCGCCAGCGGCGGCTACCAACCTGCAATTGCAGGCGACGGTCGTTTCAGCCACTCGCAGTGAAACCAGCATTGCCGCGATCCCAGGCTCGGTGCAGGTTATCGACGAAGCACAGATCCGCCAGCAGACAGCGGCAGGACGCCGGGTTGCCGATATCCTCGGGCAACTGGTCCCGGGCATAGCGCCCTCCAGCGGTGGCATGAGCAACTTCGGCCAGACGCTGCGCGGGCGCAACACGCTGATCCTGATTGATGGCGTGTCCCAGAACGCCACGCGTGACAACTTCCGCCAGCTCAACAGCGTGGCACCGGAAAGCATCGAGCGCATCGAAGTGATATCCGGCGCCAGCAGCGTCTACGGCGCCGGCGCGTCAGGCGGCATCATCAACATCATCACCAAGCGCAACAAAGGCGAAGACCTGGCCTTCAGCAGCAAGATAGGCATGACCGCCGGCAACAACTTCAGCCATAAAGGGTTCTCCTACGAAGCCTTCCAAAGTGCCACCGGCCGCAAGGGCCCGGTGGACTGGTACGTGTCGGGCAATACGGTGCAACGCAACGACCAGTTCGACGGTAACGGCAAACGCATTCCCCAGGACACGTCCCAGGGCAGCAACATGGACACCGACACCTACGACCTGCAAGGTCGCTTCGGCTACGAGCTGGATGACGACAAGAAGATCAGCCTGTCGCTGCAAGACTATAAAGATGAACAGGACACCCGCTACACCAAGAACCCACGCATCACCAGCACTGCGGTCGCGGTAAAAGGCCTGGACCTGGATGACCAACCCTTCACCCACAACCAGGCGGTCAACCTCAATTACGCCGACAAGGACTTCTATGGCCAGGGCTTGCAGGTCGAAAGTTACTGGCGGCGTGCCGACGCACTGTTCTTCCCCGACCTGTCTCGCGGCCGTGCCGGGGTGTCCGACAACAACAGTGTGCAAGACGTCTATGGTGTGCGGGCGGCGATCGATACACAAATGCCGGACATCGGCCCGGCGACCGGCAACCTGGTCTGGGGCGCCGACTATGACCATGAAACCTCGCGCCAACGCGGCGACCAATACCGGGTCAATGGCCTGAGCTATACCAAGACCGGCACCACCTTCGAGATGGGCCCGGACATCGCAACCAGCACCAAAGCCATTTTTGGTCAGCTGTCCTACGATATCGATGACTGGACCTTACGTGGCGGCATACGTCGTGAGTGGATCGAAAGCGAAGTGTCCGACAGTATTGCCTACGGCGAGATCGTGCAGACCGGCAACCGCGCCACACTGCCGGGCGGCACCCTCAAATACGATGACACGCTCTACAACCTGGGTGCGGTGTACCACCTGAATGAAAACCAGGATGTGTTCGTCAATTTCAGCCAGGGGTTTTCCCTGCCGGATATCCAGCGCTTCCTGCGTGACGTCAACAGCAAGTACGACATCCAGGACCTGAACGCCCAAGCCCTCAAGGTCGACAGCTACGAGCTGGGCTGGCGTGGCAACTGGGACAAGTGGCAGGCCAACGTCACCGCCTATGAAAACACCTCGGACGTCACCCAGTTCTATGATGCCAATGACCGTGTGTTGCGCCTGATCAACCAGAAAGAGCGCGTGCGCGGCATCGAAACCAGCCTGACCTACAACGTCACCGATCAATGGTCGGTAGGCGGCACTTACGCCTACGCCAAAGGCGAGACCCAGCAAAACGGCAAATGGATCGACCTGCCCGCCACACGTATCTCGCCTGCCAAGACCACCGCCTTTGTCGGCTATGACCGTGGCGACTACAGCCTGCGCCTGCAAGGCATGCAACTGGCCGACTATGACGCCGCAGCCAAAGACAACAACGGCCGCGATATCAAAGGTTATACGCTGGTCGATCTGCTCGGTTCGATCAGGTTGCCAGTCGGTCGCCTGGAAGGCGCGATCTACAACCTGAGTAACCGCAATTACCAGAACATGTTTGCCCAGGCCAACGCCCGTGCGCCGTACCCGAACGCTGAAGGGCGTACCTTCAGCGTGAGTTATGCCGTGGATTGGTGATCGGTTGAAGCTGCAGGTTAAAAACACAAACCCCGCCTTTTGAGCGGGGTTTGTTGTTTTTAACGCCTTACCACATTAGATCATCCGGGATCTGGTAGGCGGCGTATGGATCGTCCTCATCCGGAACCTGGCTTTCGGTGAGGATATTGAGCTGCACGATACGCTCCGGTGCGCGCTCCTGGATCTTCAGCGCCGCTTCACGCGGAATCACTTCGTAGCCGCCACCGTGGTGCACGATCGCCAGGGAGCCGTTGCTCAGCTTGTTGCGCATCAGCGTGTTGACCGACAGGCGCTTGACCTTCTTGTCATCCACGAAGTTGTAGTAGTCCTCGGTGGTCAACTTGGGCAGGCGCGAGGTCTCGATCAACTGTTTGACCTGGGCCGTGCGCGCCTTGGCCTCGGCTTTTTCCTGCTGTTGGCGGTTCAGTTCCTGGTCGCGCTTGACCTTTTCGGCGTGCGCTTCGGCGGCCAAACGCGCCTGAGTGTCATCGGCCTCGATCTGGCCTTTGTGGACCAGACGCTGCTGTTTCTGTTTGTCTTTGCCGACCTGCTTGGCCTGCTTTTGGTTGACCAGACCTGCTTTGAGCAACTGGTCGCGAAGGGAAAGGCTCATGGTGCTTACTCACTTAGGCAACTGCTCAACCGCAGCTGGACACATTCTTTTCCTGGCGTTTGGCTTCGCCCCACAGGGCGTCCAACTCTTCGAGGGTGCAATCTTCTATGGGTTTGTGCGTGTCGCGCAATGCCTGTTCGATAAATCGGAAACGTCGCTCGAACTTGGCGTTGGCACCACGCAGCGCGGTTTCCGGGTCGACCTTGAGGTGACGGGCCAGGTTGACCGCCGCAAACAACAGGTCACCGACTTCATCGGCGATGGCCACCGAGTCGTTATCGGCCATGGCTTCGAGCACTTCATCCAGCTCTTCACGCACGTTATCGACCACCGGCAAGGCAGACGGCCAGTCGAAACCGACCTGCCCGGCACGCTTTTGCAATTTGGCGGCGCGGGATAATGCGGGCAGGGCCGTGGGTACGTCATCGAGCAGGGACAATTGCTCGGGTGCGTCGGATTTTTCTGCGCGCTCCTCGGCCTTGATCTGCTCCCAACGTTCCTTGACCTGTTCTTCGCTCAACCGGGGAATATCCAGCGGCGCATACAGGTCGCCAGTGGGGAACACGTGGGGATGGCGACGGATCAGCTTGCGCGTGATGCTGTCGATCACGCCGGCAAACTCAAAGCGCCCTTCTTCCCGCGCCAACTGGCTGTAATACACCACCTGGAACAACAGGTCGCCCAGCTCGCCTTGCAGATGATCGAAGTCGCCGCGCTCGATGGCGTCGGCGACTTCGTAGGCTTCTTCAAGGGTGTGCGGCACGATGGTCGCGTAGGTTTGCTTGATGTCCCACGGGCACCCGTATTGCGGGTCGCGCAGGCGGTTCATCAGGTGCAGCAGGTCTTCAAGTGAATACATCATGGCGTGCGATTACGCCGGGTCTCGATGATATTCGGCAACTGGGAAATCCGCCCCAGCAACCGCCCCAACGCGTCCAACCCCGGGATCTCGATGGTCAGGGACATCAACGCGGTGTTGTCCTCTTTGTTCGAGCGGGTGTTGACCGCCAGCACGTTGATGCGCTCGTTGAGCAGCACTTGCGACACGTCACGCAGCAAACCGGAACGGTCGTAGGCGCGGATGATGATGTCCACCGGATAGGTGAGCACCGGCACCGGGCCCCAGCTGACCTGGATGATGCGCTCGGGCTCGCGCCCGCCCAGTTGCAGCACCGAGGCGCAATCCTGGCGGTGAATGCTCACGCCACGCCCCTGGGTGATGTAACCGACGATGGCATCGCCCGGCAATGGCTGGCAGCAGCCGGCCATTTGCGTCATCAGGTTGCCCACGCCCTGGATCTGAATATCGCCGCGCTTGCCGGGCTTGTAGCCGGTGGCTTTGCGTGGGATCAGTTCCAGCTGCTCGCTGCCGCGCTCCGGCTCGACCAGTTGCTGGGCCAGATTGACCAATTGCGCCAGGCGCAAGTCGCCAGCACCGAGGGCGGCGAACATGTCTTCGGCGATCTTCATGTTGGCTTTTTCGGCCAGCTTGTCGAAGTCCACCTGTGGCAGGCCCAGGCGCGCCAATTCGCGTTCAAGCAAGGTCTTGCCGGCTGCAACGTTCTGGTCGCGCGCCTGCAATTTGAACCAGTGAACGATCTTCGCCCGCGCCCGCGACGTGGTGATGTAGCCCAGGTTCGGGTTCAGCCAGTCGCGGCTCGGCGTGCCGTGCTTGCTGGTGATGATCTCGACCTGTTCACCGGTTTGCAGGCTGTAGTTGAGCGGCACGATGCGCCCGTTGATCTTGGCGCCCCGGCAGTTGTGGCCGATTTCGGTGTGTACGCGGTAAGCGAAGTCCAGCGGCGTAGCGCCCTTGGGCAGGTCGATAGCGTGGCCGTCGGGGGTGAAGATATAGACCCGGTCGGGCTCGATATCCACCCGCAGCTGTTCGGCCAGACCGCCGATATCACCCAGCTCTTCGTGCCATTCCAGCACTTGGCGCAGCCAGGAGATCTTCTCTTCGTACTGGTTGGAACCGGCCTTGACGTCGGTGCCCTTGTAACGCCAGTGCGCGCAAACCCCAAGCTCCGCCTCCTCGTGCATGGCATGGGTGCGGATCTGCACTTCCAGCACCTTGCCCTCGGGGCCGATCACCGCAGTGTGCAGCGAGCGATAGCCGTTTTCCTTGGGGTTGGCGATGTAGTCGTCGAACTCCTTGGGAATGTGCCGCCACAGGGTGTGCACGATGCCCAGCGCGGTGTAGCAGTCGCGCATTTCCGGCACCAGCACGCGCACGGCGCGCACGTCGTAGATCTGGCTGAAGGCCAGGCCCTTGCGCTGCATTTTGCGCCAGATGGAATAGATGTGCTTGGCGCGGCCGCTGATGTCGGCATCGACGCCGGTGGCCTGCAACTCGGAACGCAACTGGCCCATCACATCGGTGATAAAGCGCTCGCGGTCGAGCCGCCGCTCGTGCAGCAGCGTGGCAATCTGTTTGTATTGATCGGGTTCGAGGTAGCGGAAGGACAAATCCTCCAGCTCCCACTTGATATGGCCGATGCCCAGGCGGTGCGCCAGCGGCGCATAGATGTCGAACACCTCGCGGGCCACGCGGTTGCGCTTTTCGTCGTCGGCGGTCTTCACCGCACGGATCGCGCAGGTACGTTCGGCCAGCTTGATCAGCGCGACGCGCACGTCGTCGACCATGGCCACCAGCATTTTGCGCAGGTTTTCGACCTGGCCCTGAGTACCCAGCACCATGGACTGGCGCGGGCTGAGGCTGGCGCTGATGGCGGCCATGCGCAGCACGCCGTCGATCAGCTTGGCCACCACCGCGCCGAAACGCTGGCTGACCGTCGGCAACGGGATATGCCCTTCACGCACGCCGCGATAAAGCACGGCGGCGATCAGCGAATCCTGGTCCAGCTTGAGATCGGCGAGGATCTCGGCGATTTCCAACCCGGTGCGAAAGCTTGAAGTGCCTTCGGCCCACAGGTTCTTGGCCGCATTGTCTTGCTGTTCAGACTCACGAGCGAACTCGCAGGCTGCTTTCAAGGCTTCACGGTCCAGTGCCGGGTCGACACTGACGGCATGATCCAGCCATGCCTCGAGATTGATACTGCCGTCGGTGTTGATCGGCTGGTGTGCTCTCACCTGTACCATCTTGCTTACCTTCCCTACGACGCACCTTGGATGCGCCAAAAATCATCGCTGACCTGCTGCGTAACCCTAGCGGTGCAACCATTAGGCTAGGTCCCACTCCCTGACAGGTCACGGCCCAGGAGACGACAGGCCAGTCGGATTAAACGGGCATCCTAGCCCGCTTCAAATAACGCCATGGCCTCGACATGCGCTGTCTGCGGAAACATGTCGAGGATCCCGGCACGTTTTAGCCGGTAGCCTTGCTTGACCAACTCAACCGTGTCCCGCGCCAGCGTGGCCGGGTTGCAGGACACATACACCAGACGCTTGGCTCCCAGAGTGGCAAGCTTGCGCACAACCTCCAGGGCACCGTCACGGGGTGGGTCCAAGAGTACCGCAGAAAAGCCCTGTTTGGCCCATTGTGCGTCGCTCAAAGGCTGGGACAGATCGGCCTGAAAAAACTGCACATTATGCAAATTATTGCTGAGGGCGTTCAGCGCCGCTCGCTCGACCATGGTCTGCACGCCTTCTACCGCCACCACTTCGCGCACCTGTTTGGCCAGCGGCAGGGCAAAGTTGCCCAGCCCGCAAAACAGGTCCAACACCCGATCTTCGGGCTGTGGCGCCAGCCATTCCAGGGCCTGGGCAACCATCGCATCGTTGACGCCTGCGTTGACCTGGACAAAATCTCCCGGACGGTAAGCCAGTTCCAGATCCCACGCCGCCAGTCTAAAACCCAGCGCCTGACCCGGTTCTACCGGCTCCGGCTGGCCCTCGCCATGCAGCCACAACTGGGCTTGATGGAAGGTGCAAAATTCGTTCAATACCTGCAGGTCCGCCTCGGACAATGGCGCCATATGCCGCAGCAACACGGCAATCGCCGAACCACTGAACAACTCCACATGCCCCAACGCCTGAGGCTTGCTCAGGCGGCGCAGCATGTTCGGCAAACGCTGCATGATCGGTTGCAAGGCTTGTACCAGCACCGGGCAATCATCAATGGCGACGATATCCTGGCTGGCCACGGCGCGAAAACCCACCTCAAGCTGTTTGGCCCTGGCATCCCAGCGCACCGCCACACGGGCGCGGCGACGGTAGCCGAATTCCGGCCCGCTCAAGGGTGCGGCCCACGCTTGCGGTTCGACACCGGCCACACGGGACAGTTGCTCGGCGAGCATGCGCTGTTTCAGGGCAAGTTGTTCGTCATGGGGCAAGTGCTGCACGCTGCAACCGCCGCAGCGGCCGAAGTGCGCGCACGGTGCCGGGCGACGCAACTCGCTGGCCTTGAACACACGCTCGGTGCGGGCCTCGACGATTTTGCCGTGGGCGCCCAGCACCCGCGCTTCGACTTCTTCGCCGGCGAGCGCGCCATTGACGAACCAGGTGCGGCCTTCGAAAAACACAATACCGCGGCCATCGTTGGCCAGGCGCTCGATGGTCAGGCGTTGTTTCTTGCCCACCGGAATCTGCGGGGCGCGACTGCCGCCCGTCGGCTGAAAGCGCAGGCCTCTCTCGTGCTTGGCCATCAGTTGGGTTCGTCGAAGATGCCGGTCGACAGGTAGCGGTCGCCTCGGTCACAGATGATCGCGACGATCACCGCGTTTTCAACTTCTTTGGACAAGCGCAACATACCGGCCACAGCGCCACCGGAGGACACGCCGCAGAAGATGCCTTCTTCGCGCGCCAGGCGGCGGGTGGTGTCTTCGGCTTCACGCTGGGCCATGTCGATGATGCGGTCTACACGCGCCGCGTTGTAGATCTTCGGCAGGTACTCTTCAGGCCAACGACGGATACCGGGAATGGCCGCGCCTTCCATCGGTTGCAGGCCGACGATCTGGATCGCCGGGTTCTGCTCCTTGAGGTAGCGCGAATTACCCATGATGGTGCCGGTGGTGCCCATGGAACTGACGAAATGGGTGATGGAACCGTTGGTCTGGCGCCAGATTTCCGGGCCGGTACTGGTGTAATGCGCCTCGGGGTTATCGCCGTTGGCGAACTGGTCCAGCACCACGCCACGGCCTTCGGCGGCCATGCGCTCGGCGAGGTCGCGCGCACCTTCCATGCCCTCTTCCTGGGTGACCAGGATAAGTTGGGCGCCGTAGGCGGTCATCGCTGCCTTGCGCTCGGCGCTGCCGTTGTCGGGCATGATCAGCACCATCTTGTAACCCTTGATCGCCGCGGCCATGGCCAGGGCGATACCGGTGTTACCCGAGGTGGCTTCGATCAGGGTGTCACCGGGCTTGATCTGCCCGCGCAGCTCGGCGCGGGTGATCATCGACAACGCCGGGCGGTCCTTGACGGAACCGGCCGGGTTGTTGCCTTCGAGCTTGAGCAACAGGGTATTGCTGGTTTCACCCGCCATGCGTTGCAAGCGGACCAGGGGTGTGTTGCCGACGCAATCGGCGATTGTAGGGTACTGCAAGGTCATGGCGTATTCGCAATCCAGACTGCGGGGGCGAACATCATACCGGGAAAGCCCGGCGGGCCATATCACGCAAAGTGTGGTGCTTATGGCTTAAAGGCATAAGCAGTGAGTTACCCGATCCCGAAAGCGTTCCATTGCTCAAGGGTCAATTCGCTAATCACGTCAGCCTCAGCGTTGTTCGCTGGCACAACCAGGCTTTTTGCGTAGTTGTTGTACGCATCTTCGCTCATGATGCCAGTTGCCACTTTTTCGTTCGCCTCCTCCAACGCAAGCTGATATGGCTTGAGTGCTGCGTCAAAACGCTGCGGGTACTTAAGCTTCAGAAACCCCACCCAATACTCCTCACTTGCGAGTCGCTCAGGCTCATTGAGGTGCAGCTCCTCACGCATAATACGTTGACGCAGTTCATTCACGGACCTGGCACTGGGTACTGCCGTAGCCGCGTCAAACCGCCCTGGCAATGCCAGAGGCAAGTCCAGGCTGGGGGCCAATGCGATTCGATACGCCAGGATCTGCACGCACAGCTCTGGAGCGGATAACTGCGCAAATTCCCGTGACAGGTGATAGGCGATGGAACTTATCCTGCGCAGAGCCCGAAAATAATTCACAAAATCCGCGCCTGCGACGTCAACGTTTCCAGCCAGCATCTTCACCGGCAGCATCGCCAGTTCGATGTCATTGAGGCACAACAACCAGCCATCAATACCACCGCTCATGTAATTCAAGGGCGTGCGAAAAAGGATCTGTTGCAAGTCCCGGTTGTGATTTGCACCTTCAATCACCTGCCAGACTCGCTGCGTAACGTCCTGGCGCAAGGCTTGATGCTCCGGCGAAATCAACAGCGGATGAGAAGACAGGTTCCACAACAGGTTAAAAAAACGATCTGCCATCTGCTCACCCACCAACAACGCCCACTCAGCCCGCCACAACGCCACTTGGTTCAAAGGGACCGACGTCAGCCAACGCTCAATCGAAGGGAGCGGCAAGGCACCGTCGTGCCACAGGCCAAAATCAATATTCTGATAACCCGGCCGCGTCCGATATTGGCTGAGCAGCCGCAAGCTGGCCTGAGAAAGAGCATTGCCATGCAGGTTCATTGCGCGCAGCACGTTTTCATTGATGTAGAGATCAGAATCGGTCAGGACCCCGAACCGGTTATCGCGCAGGTCGAAGGTGCGCAGTTGTTCGAGCGTCACTGCCCCCAAGGGCAGCACATCAAGCCTGGCATCTCTAAGCATCAGTTGTCTGAGCCGTTTGAGGGGATACAACTTTAACCTTTGGCCAAACCCGATCGGATTGCAGGACAGATCGAGTACCGTCAAGCCGGTCAATTCCTGAAGACTCATGACATCCGAAATAGTGGGTTTGATGCGGTTATGGGACAACGTAAGTCGATGCAGATACATCAGTTGCCCCAAACCTCGCGGCAAATTTTTCAACCGGTTACCGTCTAGCTGAAGCACACGCAACGCGGGGAAACACCTCAGGAATTTAGCCGGCAAATCTTGCAGCTGATTGTTTCTGACACTCAATTTCACCACATGGCCAAAATGCGCACTCAACTCAGGCAGGCCGTTGAGAGACAAGCCGTCGAGGTACAACTCGAATGGCACACCTCGAGGAGAGTCTTCTTTGCGCCAGCACTTCAGAATGCGCTCGGAAGCTTCAAGTTGGGCCTTAAGGTTCGCGGGTTCGCCCAACAAACACCAACGCTCAAGGCTGGCCTTCAAGGTGTCTTGTTCCTTGAACAAGTAATTGATTATGTCCTCGCGATCCTGGAAGGAATCACTCACGTTCTGGAGTATCTCGGCGGCCTCGGTATCGGACTTTGTCGGAAACAACTGGCGAAATCGGGCTACTTGTCCACGGTTCACGCCGCCTGACCTGCCCTCGCCGCTCAGCGGATAACCCACTCGCCCGTCGGCCACGCGCCTGGGTGGGTTGTGCCAAGTGGGCCAGCCGATGTTGAGCACGTTGTCCGCCAATACCTCTTTGCGTCCCAAGCGCTGACCAATCTCCTGCACCAGCTCTTCGACGCCGGACGCATGGGTGTAGCCAAATGCCTGACGTTCCAGGGCCGGCAGGGCGCCTAACAGAACAGGCAGGAGATGCCCAGGAACTCCCACTGATTGCCGACTGCCATCTGTGTGGGGGATATACGCCTGGTAATGACCAGCCACTGACTCCAGTACGCGTTTGAGAGGCCCATCGGTGGGGCCGATACTGTCGATCAGCACTGCGCGCTCCCACACCTCAACCCGCAAATGGGATGGCCACCCGGATATATCCGGCAATGTGTGCAGGATTAACTTCGCACTGTCTTCATTCATCGCCGCAGGCAGATACACCCCCTCCACAGCCCTGGCTCTGCGCAACGCTTTGAGGTACCAGCGGATATAAGGCGTAAGGGTCAAGGGAACGCGGCCGGCCTCCAGGCTCTGCCTCTCATCAGCCGAGGCTTGACGCGCCAGGCTCTCGGCAACTGCCGCAGACAAGCTGGGAAAATCACGTTGCAGCACCTGCGCCAAAGGCTCGGATGACTGCTCTGCCTTATGACACAGCGCCTTGAAAAAAAGCCGCTCCATCTGTGGCTTGTCCTCGACCACCCTGGATTCCAGCAGCGCGACTTGATCGGCGCGAGACGCCGCCGTCACCCCGGCCAATGCGTCGGCAGCCTCAGGCCCGACCTCACCGAGCAGCTCGTCGTAAAAGTCCCGCCCGACCTCCACACCCGATTTGACCCGCTGATGAATCGTGAAACGCTCAACCGTCTCGCGCAAGATGAGCGGGGGGCGCTCGTTACGTACATGCACCCGGCGCAGGATAGCCGGCGTCACGCCACTGATCTGCTGGATCTGCACAATGGCATCCGGCGTCAATTCACGCACCCAAGGCCCGAGACGCTGAAACGGTTTCTGCCCGTCCCAGGTCAGTGGGTTTTCCCATTCGTGACGCCAGGCGCCGGCACCGTTGTGGGTCAGCACGGGTGCATAAGCCTGCTCCAGGGACGGGTGTTGAATACGCCAGGGCTCAAGCCCTTGGCCCTGGACGACCTTGAAATACTCGCCGTCGATAAACAGGTAGCGATCGGCACCCAGGCTGTAGAGGCCGAGCGCGTCAGGCTCGGGCACAATATTTGACGTCTCGACCACGCTGGCGTACTGCCCGATCTCCCGGCGTGACGGATAAAACCTGCCATCGGGCGTAAGGTTGTCGAGCAAGGTCCGGGCCACGGCGTAACGGAACTGAGAGGCGGCGCTCTGCGCGTCCCACTTCAACCGTAGCAGGTCGTGTTCAGAGATTTGGCTCACGACCGTTTGGTATAAATCATCGGTTTCGGTCGCCCGTGGGGTGGGCGATTGAGCGTCATACAGTGAGAACTGCCCTCCCCCGTGGTCGATCACGACAATGGTTTTGTCCAGCGGCCCTCGCGAAACATAAGGTATCGCTTGCGCTTGAGGGCTGATGACCAGTACCTGGCCGGTCAGGTCACGCAGTGCCCCGGCGGCAAACTCTGTGGCCCAGCCCTGAGTGTCTTGATTGAAGCGCCGAGGATGGAGTACGCCGTCAACCATGGCTTCTGCGCGTGCTATCTGACGAGCAGCGCGCAGCGCGGTGTAAAGCGCTTCGGGTTGAAATTGCGAGTGCAGGAGTTGTGTCTGCTGATGTTCCGACAACGGGTGTTGGCGCACTACCTCCAGCAAGCGTGCCCGGCTCAACAGCGGGTGCAATGTGTGTAACTGCTCGATCACCGCGTGCGCAGGGGTATCGTCGGCCACACTGTCAGGCAGTAATCGAAGCACTGCCTCAGACACGGTCGGGGCCGCAGCGCGACTGGCATTGGCATATTTCGTGAGCGCCTCAAACAGATCCAATCGCAACGCGTCGGCCTTGCCGGCCAGTTGTTCGGCCAACGTCGTCTCGCCCGATAAAAAAACCTCGGGGAGCAAATCGACAATGGCCTGAGGCAAACTCAGGGTAATCCGCCGTGGCGTTGAATGAGCAAACAGATCGCCTTCCAACGCGGTTACCGTGACCACCGCCGTGGTCTTATGGTCCGCACGTTTGCTATAGCGCCGCACTTCCACACCATGCGGATTTTGAATGCTCAAGGCAGTGCTTTTCGGCCAATCCTTATGCTGGGTGAGCAGCGGAGCGAGAATCTCAACCGCCCCCATTGCCTCGGGACGTCTGGCGTCGGCCCCCTCGACTGCCCAGTCGATCAGCCGGTCGACGTTAAACCGACGCACTGCCTCAACCAGCGATGCCGAGGGCGGTGCTCCCTCCCAGACCTGGTCCAGGTCGGCTCTCGAGCTGTTGCTGAGGGTAACGATCCGTTCCAGCTTTTGTGGCGGCACATCGCTGGCGCCCAGCATTTTTTCCAGCAGTTGACCGTCAGTCTGGCTCTCGCGCTCGGCGGCGCTCAGCGGTTTGCTTTGCTGGGCCAACCGCTCATACAACGCTTGATGCCGGCGCCTGACAGTCGGGGCCAAACGTGCGTGCAGGAACCTGCTGCTGAGCAAGTCAGCGACATCCATCGCCGCTTGCACCAAGTCGCCACGACCATCCTTCTGCAGCCCCTGGAAAAGTGCCTGCCCTATTGAAGTGAACATGGCGAACGCTCTCAACCGCCCCAGACCTTTCAAAGGCCCTGGCACCGGGATCAACAGCAGGCTGATGATTTCACCGAACAGTGTCTGGGAAAACTCCAGCAAGGTGGCCATGATGCCCGGCGTTTCATGCGCCAATACCTTGAGGTTGGCTCGGCAACGCTCGATGTAAAACCGATACAGGCTGACTGTTGGTGCGTTGTAAACGCTCTCGGGCTTGTAGCCGAGGTGGTCGACCTGAGTAAGCTTGCGTGCACGCCCGAACAACCGGTACAAGAACCGGGCAAAGGCATCTAGCCCCTCCGGCATGCTTTCTTTGGCTGACCTGGCGCTCAAGCGCGCATAATCCGGCAGCGACATGGACTGATACAACCACCCCATTTCTTTACGCGTATGGAACGCCTTGAAGCCGACGTAAAACTCTTTGGACGCCTCCGAAAATTTGTCGTAGTGCCTGAGGGCGCCACCCGGCCGGTCGGGGAAATAGCTGAACACACCTTTGCAGTCTTTGACGGAAAAAATCACATAGGGAATGCTCAGGTAGTCGCCTCTTGGCAGGTCCGTGTAGACGCCGAGCAGGCCATAGCGTTCGGTCCCATTGGTATTGTCCGGGCCATGGGGAATGAACATTTTCACTTCCTGGGTAACCCCCCAAAGCGACTTATCTGACAACGCACTCACCACAGCCTGGTATTTTTCCCGGTCAACGCGGCTTCGGTCGCTGGTCCTCAAGGCCTCTATCAGCGCAAATTCAAGCTCTGCGGTTGCCAGCGCCATTACCTGCGCGCCCAATTGCGTGGAGCTCTGCAGCGCGCTATCCAGGCGCTTGCGCAACAGCGTGCCAAGATTGAGGTCGCGCACCAATTTGATAAAATCCGCCGCGCTGATTCCGACATTCGAATCCAGGTAACTGGCCTCCTCCAGGCTGACATGCCCCGCAAACCCCCATCCCGACAAACCGCCGTAGTTCATGCACGCGGCCTCCCACAGCGTGACGCTGGACAGCCCCGGGCTGTCTACGCGGTCATCCGCAACGCGGGGAACCCTCAGAGCCGGGTTGTTTGGCGTCGATGTAACAGCCGGTTTCACGTAGCGGGTATGGATACGGGCGACCTTGGGATCGACCTCTTTACCGGCGAGTTTTTTCAGTGCTGCCCTCAGCGTCGACAACGAGGTGGCTTCCAGGTCGGCACCGAGTTGATCAATGGCCGCTTCGAAAGCGGTTTGCGCGCGGATGCAGGCCTTTTGCAAACGGACGTAGTCTTGCTGCTGCTGCACATCGAGGCAGCCGTAAAAGCGCTCGAGAGACTTGCGCAAAGGCATCAGGACGCGCGTCATGGACCACTCGGCGCCAGACATCAACGGCCCTAGCGCTTGTTGTTCCTCGATATACGCAGATAACGTATCCGGGGCTGGGGGTGTCACGTCAGGCTCTGTCATTTTTCCCTCGGGGGGTGTGATAAATGACGAGCCTATCCAACGGTGCTTATGCCGGGCGGTAGCTATGTAGGCTCTACGTGATTACGCTGGTAGACCGCCTCCCCCATCGCCGCAATCTGGCCTTCGATCAATGCATCGAACGGCTTGAGCAACGCATCGAATGAAGCCGGGGCTTCGAGTACCTGCAACGCTTGCACGATCGCTTCCACCGTCGACAACGCGCCCGGGCCGGGTGCCTTGCGCAACCGATAACGCGAGACGCGTTCACCCGCCAGGGTCACGCGCGGCAAAGCCGCCAACAGCGGGTTGAGGTGCAGCAGTTTGCGCGCCTTGCGCCAAGTGCCATCGGGCACCACCAGTAACAGCGGTTGATCGCTCGGCGTGCAGGTTTGCAACGGCTCAGCATTGTCCGCCGGGAACAGCAGACGTGCCTGATAACCCGGCGGGCTCAGTAGCGTGGCCAGGTCGTCAAACACCTCGCCCACCACCAACTGCGCATTGTTCAAGCCCAGTGCCGCCAACCGCGCGGTATTGAGCGCGTGGTTGACCTCACTCGGGTGCTGCAAGAGCAAGATGCGGGTGCGGCTGTCGAGGCTGGGGATCAGCGCGCACAGACAGTGAGTAACCGGCCTGAGGCAGCGAGGGCATTGGGGTCTGGACATGGTTTATCAGGCCTGGTTGAGCTGGGCTTTGAGTAGATCGCGGAAAGTCTGGATCAGCGGTTCGCGGCTGCGGCCTCGGCGCATGATCATCGAGAACGGCGCCTGGTAGCCGAAGGTTGCCGGCAGCAAGACGCGCAGGTCGCCCTTGTCGGCCCAGGCCTGGGCGTAGTGCTCGGGCAGGTAACCGATGTAGGCGCCGGACAGCACCAGAATCAACTGGGCTTCCATACTTTCCACGGTGGCCGCACTGTGTTTGAAACCATGCCGCGCCAGCTCGGCCTGGCTCCAATAGCCTCGGCCGACCATGCGCTGCTGGGTGATCACCTGCTCGGGGATACGCCGTTCGTTGAACAAAGGGTGACGCGTGCTGCAATACAACCAATGCTGTTCACGGTACAGCGGCATGTAGACCAGCCCGCTCATGCGGTTGGAAAAGGCGCCGATGGCCAAATCCAGGCGGTTGTCCTGCACGCCCAGTTGCAGCTCATAAGGGCTCATCACCGACAGATGCAGGTGCACGGCCGGGTGTTCGAGGCTATAGGCACCGATCACTTCGGCGAACGGCAAAGCCTTGTCGCTGACGGTGGAGTCGAGCACGCCCAGCTTGAGGGTGCCGCGCAGTTCGCCCTTGAGAGCGGCGGCGTATTGTTCGAAGCCTTCGAGCTCACCTAAAAGACGCAAGGTTTCCTGATGGAACAGCTCGCCCTTGCTGGTCAGGCTGAAACCGCCCCGGCCGCGATGGCACAGCACCAGGCCCAGGGCCGATTCGAGTTGGCTCATGTAGGTGCTGATGGCCGACGTCGACAGGTTGAGTTCGTGCTGGGCATTGGCGAACCCCTGGTGCCGCACGATGCTGACGAAGATGCGCAGGAGTTTCAGATCGGGCAAGGCGTTGGCCATAGGGTCTCCAGAGGACACACAAAAACCTGTGGGAGCGGGCTTGCTCGCGAATGCGGTGGTTCAGTTAATACATCTGAGACTGATAAAGCGCATTCGCGAGCAAGCCCGCTTCCACATTTTTGAACCGCGTTCGGCAGGAAAGACCTGCTGGGCCACAGAGTTTACCTGAGCCATTAGTTTAGAAAAATCTGAACTAAGTATTTGCCTCTGCCGATTCTTCCCGCCACGGGCTTTTCGCAGAATCGGCCACTGATAAACAAAACAACGATGAGGCACTCCCGTGGACAAGATTTTTCACCAGCCACTGGGCGGCAACGAAATGCCGCGCTTCGCCGGCATCGCCACCATGATGCGACTTCCCCACCTGCAGACGGCCAAGGGCCTGGACGCCGCATTTGTCGGCGTGCCCCTGGATATCGGTACCTCGCTGCGCGCCGGCACCCGCTTCGGGCCGCGTGAAATCCGCGCCGAATCGGTGATGATCCGTCCTTACAACATGGCCACCGGCGCCGCACCGTTCGACTCACTGTCGGTTGCCGACATTGGCGACGTGGCGATCAACACCTTCAACCTGCTCGACGCCGTGCGCATCATCGAAGAAGCCTACGACGAGATCCTTGAGCACGACGTAATCCCCATGACCCTGGGCGGCGACCACACCATCACCCTACCGATCCTGCGCGCTATCCACAAAAAACACGGCAAGGTCGGGCTGGTGCACATCGATGCCCACGCTGACGTCAACGACCATATGTTCGGTGAGAAAATCGCCCACGGCACCACCTTCCGCCGCGCCGTGGAGGAAGGCCTGCTCGATTGCGACCGCGTCGTGCAAATCGGCTTGCGCGCCCAGGGCTACACCGCCGAAGACTTCAACTGGAGCCGCAAACAGGGCTTCCGTGTGGTCCAGGCCGAAGAATGCTGGCACCACTCCCTCGCGCCGCTGATGGCCGAAGTGCGGGAAAAAGTCGGTGGCGGCCCGGTGTACCTGAGCTTTGATATCGACGGCATCGACCCGGCCTGGGCACCTGGCACCGGCACCCCGGAAATCGGCGGGCTGACCACCATCCAGGCGATCGAGATCATCCGTGGTTGCCAGGGCCTCGACCTGGTTGGTTGCGACCTGGTAGAAGTCTCGCCGCCTTACGACACCACCGGCAACACCTCGCTGCTCGGTGCCAACCTGTTGTACGAGATGCTCTGCGTACTGCCCGGCGTGGCGCACCGCTGATGAGCGCGCAGCAGGTGTTGAAAGCCGCCGCCGATCTGGTGGCGGCCTTCGCCGCGAATGACCGCGAGGCTTACTTTGGCGCGTTCAGCGCCGATGCCAGCTTCGTGTTCTACACCCTCCCCCAACCGCTGCTGAGCCGCGATGCCTACCAGGCGTTGTGGGACAGCTGGCGCGCGGACGAGGGGTTTGAGGTGCTGTCCTGCAGCTCAAGCAATGCCGTGGTCAGCCTGCAAGGTGACGTGGCGATTTTTATTCATGACGTGGCCACCGAGCTGCGCATGAACGGGGAGCAATTTTTTAGCCAGGAGCGCGAGACCATTGTCTTCAAACGGCAAGCGTCTCACCTAGAACAACAAGGCCTGTGGCTGGCCTGTCACGAACATTTGTCCGCTATGCCGGAAGGGCTGCCGCCCCCTTAGCCAATGTGATCGGAGCTGATCATGAATAATAAAAACAACGAAAGCAGTATTCGCAAAATAGAAACCAACGGGGTCGAACAGATCCCGGACCACGAACGCAGCGCCGGGCCCAAGGATCTGTTTCGCCTGATCTTCGGCGGTGCCAACACCTTTGCCACCGCCGTGCTGGGCTCGTTTCCGGTGCTGTTCGGCTTGTCGTTCCAGGCCGGTGTCTGGGCGATTGTGCTGGGGGTGCTGGTGGGCGCGCTGATCCTGGCGCCGATGGGCCTGTTCGGGCCGATCAACGGCACCAACAACGCCGTGTCTTCCGGTGCGCATTTTGGTGTGCACGGGCGAATTGTCGGCTCGTTTCTGTCGCTGCTGACGGCGATTGCCTTCTTCTCACTGTCGGTGTGGAGTTCGGGTGATGCGCTGGTCGGTGGTGCGAAACGTCTGATTGGCCTGCCGGAAACCGACCTGACCCTGGGCTTGGCTTATGGCCTGTTTGCCCTGCTGGTACTGACCGTGTGCATCTACGGCTTTCGCTTCATGCTGTGGGTCAACCGCATTGCGGTGTGGGCGGCGAGCCTGCTGTTCCTGCTGGGCATCTTCGCCTTCGCGCCAGCGTTCGACAGCCACTTCGCCGGCACCGTCGCCTTGGGCCAGGCTGGCTTCTGGGCTGCCTTCATCGGATCGGCACTGGTGGCCATGAGCAACCCGATTTCCTTCGGGGCGTTTTTGGGAGACTGGTCGCGCTACATCCCGCGTGAGACGCCGAAAATGCGCATCATGCTGGCGGTGGTGCTGGCGCAGATCGCCACCTTGATTCCATTCCTGTTCGGCCTGGCCACCGCGACCATCGTGGCGATCAAGGCGCCGGACTACATCGCGGCCAACAACTATGTCGGCGGTTTGCTGGCCGTATCACCGAGCTGGTTCTTCCTGCCGGTGTGCCTGATCGCGGTGATCGGCGGCATGTCCACCGGCACCACCTCGCTGTATGGCACCGGGCTGGACATGTCCAGTGTGTTCCCGCGCTTGCTGTCGCGGGTCAAGGCCACGTTGCTGATCGGGGTAATGTCGATTGCCTTCATCTTTATCGGACGTTTCGCCGCCAACCTGGTGCAAAGCGTGTCGACCTTCGCCGTGCTGATCATCACCTGCACCACGCCGTGGATGGTGATGATGATCATCGGCCTGATCGTGCGCCGGGGCTTCTACTGCCCGGACGACTTGCAAGTGTTCACTCGCGGTGAAACCGGCGGGCGCTACTGGTTCAGCCACGGCTGGAACTGGCGCGGCCTGGGCGCCTGGATCCCGAGCGCAGTGGTGGGCCTGTGCTTCGTCAACCTGCCGGGGCAATTTGTCGGGCCGCTGGGCAACCTGGCCGATGGCATCGATATCAGCCTGCCAGTGACCCTGGGGCTGGCGTCGGTGGTGTACCTGAGCTTGCTTCGTGTGTTTCCGGAACCGGCTTCGGTTTATGGCCCGGCCGACCCTCGCAGCCGGCGCACGGATTCGCACGTTAACCCGGCGCTGCAACAAGCCGCCTGATCGCCCATAAAAACCATAATCGGAGACTCGCCGTCATGGCTTTGGATTTATTCGTCGTACTCATCTACGCCGCCGGCATGCTTGTGCTCGGCTATTACGGCATGCGTCGCGCCAAGACCCACGAAGACTACCTGGTGGCCGGCCGCAACCTTGGCCCGTCGCTGTACATGGGCACCATGGCCGCTACGGTATTGGGCGGCGCGTCCACCGTCGGCACCGTGCGCCTGGGGTATGTACATGGTATCTCGGGCTTCTGGCTGTGCGCCGCACTGGGCGCGGGGATCATCGCGCTGAACCTGTTCCTGGCCAAGCCGCTGCTCAAGCTGAAGATTTTCACCGTCACCCAGGTGCTGGAAAAACGCTACAACCCCATGGCCCGCCAAGCGAGTGCGGTGATCATGCTGGCCTACGCGCTGATGATCGGCGTGACCTCGATCCTGGCCATCGGCACCGTGCTGCAAGTGCTGTTCGGCCTGCCGTTCTGGGTCTCGGTGCTGCTTGGCGGTGGCGTGGTGGTGGTGTATTCGACCATCGGCGGCATGTGGTCGCTGACCCTGACCGATATCGTGCAGTTCGTGATCAAGACCGTCGGCCTGATGTTTATCCTGCTGCCGATCTGCCTGTACCGCGTCGGCGGCTGGGATCAACTGGTGGCGAAGCTGCCGGCGTCGAACTTCAGCTTCACCGAAATCGGCTGGGACACGATCATCACCTACTTCATGATCTACTTCTTCGGCATCCTGATCGGCCAGGACATTTGGCAACGCGTGTTCACCGCCCGTGACGAAAAGGTCGCTCAGTACGCAGGCACGTTCGCCGGTTTCTACTGCATCCTCTACGGCCTGGCCTGTGCCCTGATCGGCATGGCCGCGCATGTGCTGCTGCCGAACCTGGACAACGTCAACAACGCCTTCGCCGCCATCGTCAAAGCCTCGCTGCCCGACGGCATTCGCGGCCTGGTGATCGCCGCCGCACTGGCCGCGATGATGTCCACCGCCAGCGCCGGCCTGCTCGCCGCGTCCACTGTATTGACCGAGGACTTGCTGCCACGCCTGCGCGGCGGCAAGCAGTCGAGCCTGAACATCAACCGTCTGTTCACGATGCTCACCGGCATCGCCGTGCTGGGTATCGCGCTGGTGGTCAACGACGTGATCAGCGCCCTGACCCTGGCCTACAACCTGTTGGTGGGCGGCATGCTGATCCCGCTGATGGGCGCGATTTTCTGGAAACGCGCCACCACCTCCGGCGCCATTGCTTCCATGACCTTGGGCTTTGTGACGGCGCTGGTGTTTATGTTCAAAGACGGCCTGGACGCGAACACGCCGATCTACTACAGCCTGGCGATTGGGCTGGTGAGTTTTGTGCTGGTGAGCTTGTTGTCGCGCCGGCCAGAGGCTTCGGTAGCTCGGGCCATTTGACAGGTAACGGAATTTAAAGCGGTTTCTTCAGCGGGCGCGACGTCGGATGTCGCGCCCGTTTTTTTATTCTTCAATTATCAGGCGCTTTCGTCTGAATGATTTCCTGGACCAGGGAGGCCCATAACAATCCCTGCGTGGTGCCCCCGGCATACGTTGCCCCGGCCACGATTTGGTTGTAGGCGGACCAGTGGACGATTGAGAGACCGTCTGCGGTGCCGGGCCTGGCGCATTCGATGATTTGCAAATCGCCTCTTTCGATTGCCCTGCGATAAGACACTGGAAAGTGCCGAGAAACAACGTCCAGGCATGCCGTCAATATCTGCGCCTTGCATTCCGGCGTCGAATCGGGAGGAACTTGCCCGCCAGAGACAAGAATGCAGCCCTCGTCCAGACGGCAATTCATGACGCCAATTGGCAGATCGTATTGCAGCTTGAGTCCATGCATTTCGGCACCTTCACCGCCGACAGCACGCAGCTTGAAAAACCAGCCGATGATTGCGATAGCTTCCGGTTCTTCTATGCCCATAGCCGTGACGACAAAGTGTTCTCTGCTCAGATCAGCAATTTGGACAGGGTTTAGGTACTCGGGTCGAAACTGAACCCCAGAGCGCTGCAACAGCGTTACTAACTCATCCATTAGCCGGGTAAATTCCAGCTCGTAGCCCGATACCTGAATAGCTCGACCGATCCCTGGAATTCCATAATTTGTCTGAAATTGACGTTGACTGATCTCGACAGCTTCACCTCCCCGCTTGCCGCTTGGCCAGCACCTATGTTCGATAGCCTTTTGCTCGCGGATTGCGGCCTCTACATCACTGGCCTTATCACCGTAGGCGCGCACAATCCCTGGCCGCGCGAATTGCGCCAGCGAGGGGTTGTCGGCCAGGAACTTTTCGAATAGCTCGATGCCTGCGCGATTGCACTCAACGGCTAAATGCTGATTAGCGGGCGTCAGATAAGCGTTGTGCAGCGGCTTTGCCGTCGTCTCGGTTGCTGACAGATGACGCATGTTCACAGGCTTATGACTGGCGCCATCACTAGACTGGGTTCCTCCGTAAACCATAACTTCATAATTGGCCAGGCGGAACATCAGGGCTTGGAAAAGGCCGTTGACTCCTCGGCCGATGATCGATACGCGCGGCGCACCTGTATCTGCCTGCTCAGCGGGGATCGTCATCGAATGCGTCAATCTGCGGCTGACCACGCCGCGCAGGGCCATCAAGCTCAACTGAACAGAGACCGCGTAATCCAGGTCGCATTTGCAGGCTTCGGTGGTTGCCGCCTGGGTCGTCAGCGTCGCCGGTTTGCGCCACGTGCAGATATTGCAGCCGAGTGTTTGGGTGCGTATTCGAAACGCGTCCAGTGTCTTAGGGCCGTAGTCCAATACCAGCTGCATATCTTCAGCCGTTGCCAGGCTCTGCAAAGCGTCATCGCTGAAGACGTCCGGCTTGGCGACGCAGACGAGGCGAGCGTTTTTATGTAAACCCTGGATGAGAGACCGATCAATGCGATGAGCGGATTCATCGTTCAGGGACAGGCAAATGGCCACGGCATAAGCGTCATGCAATGCCCCGCGCCAGTCTGCGACAAATGACACTCTGGAATGGCACAGGGTGTTGCCGCTGCTATCCGGCGCTCGCCCTTGTCTGTTGATAACCTTGATCCGAACATCCGGATCTCGATCAAGTAACAACCGGACAAGTTCTTTTCCCACATTGCCATATCCCATCACGCAAACATCGCGGGGCATGGAACCATCGGCCAGTGTCAACCAATAGGCGATATAGGCTGCGACATGCGCAGCATTGACCCCAGGCGTATTGACCACTCGTATATCGTTCAGCGCACACAGTTCAAGTGCCACCTTATCCAGACTCGTTCCCCTGCGGACTAAATGGAGGGTTCCAAATGGGTGGGATATGCGCCATTGGTCGATGACGTCCGCATCGATAATCTGGTCCCCGACAATGAGGGTTGAAGGCCGCAAAAGCCCTATCTGCATGAGCAGCGCTTGCTTGGTCAGTGTAGGTGGGAAAAATACGACGTTGGCGGGCGCATCAGCCTTCCAGCCTCTGGACACTGGGGCGATGTGCAGAACATTTCCGGTGGTGGCGATCAATGACGCGGCAACTGGGGGAACGCAAGAGAGCTTCATTGCTTGTCTCCAGGAACGCTGACTTACTTTTAATCCGAGGAAAGCTACGTGCTTGGTTGCAACCTAAGCGCATAATTTGGATTGAAATAAGCCAGCCGATTCTGAAGAACAGGTAGTCCGGTTCCGACACTTAGAGTTATGAGAGCTGTTGTCGCGAAAGAAACGTCGCATGTCGCGCCCGTTTTTTTACCTTGCACAAAACAACTGTGGGAGCGGGCTTGCCCGCGATAGCGCTGTGTCAGTCAAGTTTTTATCGACTGATACACCAGTATCGCGGGCAAGTCCACTCCCACATTCTAAACCTGTTGCTACCTTAGCTTAGCGGCGACGCGGACGACGCTGCTCGTCATCCGTGCGAATCGGAATAGGCTGCAGCGGCGGTTCAATCAGGCCCAGCGCAACGCCGAGGTCGTGGAGCCAGTTTTGAATTTTCTCTTTCATGGTTGCCCCCTTTGAGGGTAATGCGGCTAGGCGGGAATTCTGTCGCCTTTTCCTACAGTGATAGTAGCTCTAAGTCTTACGTAATGCTTGAACGAAACCACAACGAACTATTACAGGATTGATCCGAATCCTGACGGATCGTTCAAGCAATCGCGCGCGTGTCTTGCAGGAAATCGGCCTTGCCCTCTTGTTGCAGATCGATCCATGCATTGAGGTTAGCGCCGAGCATGCCCTTGCGCCACATCAACCAGGTGGTGGCAGTGGCAAAAGGCCCGGTCAACGGATGAACGGACACGCTGTCCTTGCCTGGCAGGCTGTCGAGCATTGATTCTGACATCAATGCCACGCCGGAGCCGGCGATCACGCAGGCGAGCATGCCTTGGTAAGACTCGATCTCGATGGCACGCCCCATGGCCACACGCTCGTGGGAAAACCAGGTTTCCAGGCGCGCGCGGTAGGCGCAACTGCGTCGGAAGGTGAACACCGAACGGCCGGCGACATCCTGGGGGCCACGCACGGGCGGGTGATCCGCCTCGCAAATGATCACCAGACGCTCTTCGCACAGGGGCACGCCGTCCAGCGTCGCGATCGTTATCGGGCCATCCACGAAGGCCGCGTCCAGACGCCCGGTGATCAAGCCCTCTAGCAACTCGCCGCTGGGCGCCGATTGCACCTGGAGGTTCACCATCGGATACGCCTTGTGATAGCGCGCCAACAGTTTGGGCAAATGCACGGCGGCCGTGCTGTACATGCTGCCCAGCACAAAATCGCCTGCCGGTTGCCCACCTTGCACCGCGCCGTGGGCTTCATCATGCAGCGCCAGCAGACGGGTGCTGTAGTCCAGCAACACTTTGCCCGCAGGAGAAAGCTGCAAGCGCTGGCGTTCGCGCACGAACAACTCGACGCCAAGTTGCTCCTCCATCTGCTTGAGCCGTGTCGACAGGTTCGAAGGCACTCGATGCAGGCGCTCAGCCGCGCGGGTAATGGAGCCCTCTTCCGCCACGGCCTGGAAAATCCGCAATTGACTGAACTCCATACCTTTCTCCAAAACTGAACAAGTTACTCACTATTATTCATTTTTACAGAAAGTCAATCCGCTTTAGCCTACGGTCATTCGCTACCCCGTAGGACACCTGCACATGTCACCGCTGATTCGCTTAACGGCCAGCTTTATCGCCCTGATGATGGCCATGGGCATTGGGCGCTTCGCCCTCACCCCGCAGATGCCACATTTGCTCAGCGAGGGGCAGATTGACCTGACCGGCGCCGGCCTGATTGCGGCCGCCAACTACCTGGGCTATTTCGTCGGCGCGGTGGACTCGATCTTCGCCCGCAGCCATCACCACATAAAAGCGCGTTTGTATGGCGGGCTGTGGCTGTGCGTGCTGCTGACTCTGGGGTCATATTGGGCGCATGGGTTCTGGCCGCATTTACTGCTGCGCTTTGGCACCGGCGTGGCGAGCGCCTGGGCGCTGGTGATGATCACCAGTCTGAGCCAGCCGCTGGCGATTGCCGCCGGGCGTCCACGTTTGGGGGCCTTAGTGTTTGCCGGGCCCGGCTTGGGGATTCTGCTGACCGGGTTGCTGGCACTGGGTTCCAATCTGTTGGGCGAAGACTCTGCGACCTTGTGGCTGGTCTATGGCGTGGTGGCATTGGTGATGTTGCTGGCCATCCTGCCCTTTTTACCGAAGCCGACCGTGACGGTGGCCCATGCCACCCGCGCGGGCAGCAACGCCAGCATTGCACACCTGTGCTGGATCTACTTCTTGTATGGCCTGGGCTACATCATCCCCGCAACCTTCTTGTCGCAGATGGCCAGCGCGCAGTTCAAAGGCGCCTGGCAAGCCGACCTGTTCTGGCCGTGCTTTGGCCTGGCGGCGGCGCTGGGTGTAGTGGTGGCGAGCCTGCGGCGCAAGGACCCGAACACCACCCGCCGCTGGTTGATGACGACCTTGTGGCTGCAAGCGGCCGGCGTATTCGCCTGCCTGCTGGGCAATGGCTGGGGCCTGGCGCTGGGTGTGCTGCTGTGTGGTGCGCCGTTCCTGGCGTGCATGCAACTGGTGATGGCGCGTTTGCGCGAGGTGGCGCCCCACGGCTACCAGCGCAGCACCGGGCTGCTCACCGCCAGTTTTGCTATCGGCCAATTGTGCGGCCCATTACTGGCCTCGGTGAGCAGCCACGTGAGCGGCGGCCTGCAACCGGCCTTGATCTTTGCCGGTTGCGGCTTGGTGGTGGCAGGTGCGGTGTTGGTCAACCGGCAACCAGCGACCTTGGCGCACGAACCTGTTCACGCCGTGCCAGCACCAGGAAAAACAGCCCTCCCAGGAAACACCCGGTAAACCAGGCGAAATTGGCCATGCCCTGCAACGCGGGCGTGAAGGTGATCGCGACGCCCACCAGCGTCGCCGGCACCAAGGCTTTGACGGCTGTCCAGTTCACGCCGCCGTCGAAGTAATAACGGCCGCTCGGGCTGTCGTCGAACAGGGCATCCACGTCGATTTTCTGCTTCTTGATCAGGTAGAAGTCCACGATCAAAATCCCGAACAGCGGCCCGATAAACGCGGCGAGGATATCCAGGGTGTAGTGGATCATCAGCGGGTTGTTGAACAGGTTCCACGGCGTGATAAAGATCGAGGCCACGGCCGCGATCATGCCACCCGCGCGCCAACTGATCTTGCTCGGCGCGACGTTGGCGAAATCAAACGCCGGTGACACGAAGTTGGCGACAATGTTGATGCCGATTGTGGCGGTCACGAAGGCAAAGGCGCCGAGCAGCACGGCCATGCTGTTGTCGATGCGCGAAACCGTGGCGATGGGGTCATGCAACATTTCGCCAAACACCGGCAAGGTGCCCGACACGATGACGACGGTCACCAGCGAGAACGCCAGGAAGTTAACCGGCAGCCCCCAGAAATTGCCACGTCGCACGTCGTGCATGCTGCGGCAGTAGCGGCTGAAATCACCGAAATTGAGCGTAGGCCCGGAGAAGTACGACACCACCAGCGCCGTCGCCACAATCACTTGGCCAAACGCCTGCCAGCCTGACAGGGATTTTTCCGCCAGAGTGAAACTGATATTCGACCAACCTGCCTTCCACACAATCCAGCCGGCCAGGGCAAACATCACCGCATAGACCACTGGCCCCGCCCAGTCGATAAAGCGGCGGATGGACTCCATGCCCGCCCAGAATACGGCTGCCTGCAACGCCCATAAGCTGAGGAAACCAAACCAGCCCAGGTAAGACAGGCCCGCAAAGTGCGGCTCTGCATACACCGCCATCTGTGGAAAAAAGCGCAGCACTACGATAATCAAGGCACTCGACGCCAGGTACGTCTGGATGCCGTACCAGGCCACGGCGATCAAACCACGAATCACCGCCGGAATATTCGCCCCAAACACGCCAAATGCCAGCCGGCAGATGACCGGGTATGGCACCGCCGCTTGCTGGCTCGGCTTGGCCACCAGGTTGGCAATCAACTGCACGATGCAAATGCCGACGAGCAAGGCGATCAACACCTGCCAACTGGCCAGCCCAAGGGCAAACAGGCTGGCGGCGAACACGTAGCCGCCGACGCTGTGCACGTCGCTCATCCAGAAGGCGAAAATGTTGTACCAGGTCCACTTTTGCGGCAGCGGCCCGAGGTCCTGGTTGTACAGGCGCGGGCTGTAGCCTTTGGGCAATTGTTCGGTCATCGCTTGGCTCCTCGAAATACCGGCCTGCGCTGCCGTAACGGTGTGCATACGGGAGGCGGCATGGTTTGTATACGAGGTAGTCAGCAGAATGCGTGCCAATGGCACACAATCTCTCTAAAACAGCGTTCCAAAGAGGTTTGCGAGCGCCTATAGGCGGGGGTTGTGCTCAGCAACGGTGCAGGTCAATCCTGTACACAATCAACGCTGCACCCGATGTGCACACAGATAGCCGACACTGCAGCAGACCGCCGTCAGGAAGGTGCCCCAGGCCATGTCCATCAGCGCCAACCCGGCTGACCAGCCTTGCAGCGTGGCCCAGTTGCTCAGGTCATAGGTGCCGTAGGCCACCAGGCCGAGCAGAGCGCCAAGGCGTGCTGCTCGTTGCCAACTGCCGCTTTGCAGGACCACGAACACCACGCAACCGAGGGCATACAGCAGATAAAACAGCACGGCGGGCAGCCAGCGGGGCTGATCAAGCATCAGCGCGCCGAGCAGGGATTTGTAGGTCGGGCCCATGAAGACGCCGAGCCAGAGGCCGTCGAGCACCAGAAACGCGAGTAAGGTGCCGAGGTAAGCGAAGCATAGTTTGCGGGTCATGGTTGCAGCCTCTGTAGGCGCCGAGCGGCACCTACAGAAGAGCAAAACGCGATCAGCTTAGTTCAATGCGATCGGCGTGAATCACAATCTGGCCCTGCTTGTAGAGCGCACCAATGGCCTTCTTGAAGTTGCCTTTGCTGACACCGAACAAATTACTGATCACCGCCGGGTCGCTCTTGTCGCTGACCGGCAGGCTGCCGTTGTTTTCACGCAACTTGGCGAGGATCTTCGAGTTGAGGCTGGAGGCCGCTTCCTGGCCGACCGGCTGCAGGCTAAGGCTGATGTTGCCATCGGCGCGGATCTCTTTGATAAAACCTTTCTCTTCCTTGCCCGGGCGCAGGAACTTGAACACTTCGTTCTTGTGGATCAGGCCCCAGTGCTTGTTGTTGATGATCGCCTTGAAGCCCATGTCGGTGGCTTCGGCCACCAGCAGGTCGACTTCCTGGCCCACCTGGTAGTTGGCAGGCGTCTTATCCAGGTAGCGGTCAAGTCGCGCAGTGGCGGTGATGCGTTTGGTGTGCTTGTCGAGGTAGACGTGCACCACGCAGTATTCACCGGCGGTCAACTGGCGTTTCTCTTCCGAATACGGCAGCAACAGGTCTTTTGGCAAACCCCAGTCGAGGAAGACGCCGATGCTGTTGACTTCGACGACTTTCAAACTGGCGAATTCGCCGACTTGAACTTTCGGTTTTTCAGTCGTCGCGATAAGTTTGTCATCGCTGTCCAGATAAATGAAAACGTTAAGCCAGTCTTCATCTTCACTGGGAATATCCTTGGGGATATACCGATTAGGCAAGAGGATTTCGCCATCTTGCGCACCATCCAGGTACAAACCAAAGTTAGTGTGTTTAACCACTTGCAAGCTGTTGTAGCGCCCGACTAAAGCCATTTCCAGATACCTTCGTTACGTGGGCGGCATTCTACCCGAGTTGCGGCCGCCACGCGCGTGCGCCTGAAAAATCGCGGGCCAGCGTGGCCGGGTAATGGCACCGCCCCGCTCGTCTGATCAATCGATCGAATTTTGCCGGTGGCCAGCAGCCGAACAAACCCTGTGGTTTCGAGTTAAAACAGTAAGTTAGCGGTTTATTTAAAGGTCAAACTTTGGCCGATTACAGCGGCTCGCGTAATTCCCAGGGGATATTTGCCAAGCAATTGTCAAGTATTTCCTGTACGATGCCTGGCCAAGTTAATTTTCTACAGGTTAGTGGCCGCCATGCGCGTAAAAGCATCCAATAGCAAAGCAAAGCCAGCTCCCGCCGTTGAAACCAGCGAATCGATCAACAGCCAAATTGCTGCTTTCCTCAAGTCCGGTGGCGAAATCCAGCAAATTGCCAAGGGCGTGAGCGGCCAGACTTTCGGCCCGTCCAAGCAGATCAGCCTGGGCAAAAAGTAATACCCGCGCGTCGCATCTAGCTCCTAAGCGCCTTGCCTTTCAAGGCGCCAGGACTAGAGTCTGAAACACCCTTCTGCTACATCTCCTGATGCACCAATCGACGAACGGGGCTCACCGCGAGGCATTCGCCGGTATGCTTGCACCCGTCTAGCACGGGCATCTGTCCGATTTTTTCGTAACTGCTCCTCGCTTTTCATGGAGTGAAGCATGCTCAAGCCCTGCTTGTTTCTCATCGCTGCCCTTGCGGCAAGCCCCCTCGCACACGCGCAGATTTTTCAGCGTGAACTGGGTGATTTCGACCTCAAATTGGGCACCACGCCCAGCCGCAGCATGGCCCAGGGCTTGGTCAAGCCCACCTCGCCGGGCAGCGATTCCTTCCACGGCGGCCTGGACCTGAGCCACGACAGCGGCCTGTATTTCGGCCAGTTTTCGCCCAATATGGGCCTGTCCTCAGCCAACAACCTCGAACTTGACTCCTACATGGGCTTCAAGCGCCCCTTCGACCAGACCCTGGGCTACGAAGTGGGCATGATCCACTACAGCTACCCCAAGCTCAGCCCGCTCGACAGCCAGGAGTTCTACGGCGGCCTGAACCTGCTGGGCAATCGCTTCGGCGTGTCCTTCAGCAACGACCCGGATCGCCAGGACAGCACGCTGTTTGCCGACCTCGGCGGTACGCAGCCGTTCGGCATCGGCGTCAGCATGAAATACACCACCCACCAACTCGGCACGCCGGCGGCGGTAGAAGGCGGCACCATCAGCAGCTTCAGCGACTGGTCGGTGCAGTTCTCCCGCGCCTGGAAAGGCGTGGACCTGGACCTGATCTACAGCGGTTCCAGCCTCAGTGGCGGCGACTGCTCGGCCTACTCCGGACACAATTCGCAATGCGACGGCCTGTTGACCTTGAAAGCCGCACGGTCGTTTTATTGATGGGCTGAACTGTCGCGCCCCGCGCAGGTTCACATGCATGAACCCTTCCTGCGCAAGGACACGCCCATGCTGCGTCGGCTCAAATTACTGGTGGTATTACTGACGTTGAGCCTGGTGCTCGCCGGCTGCAATCGCGTAGGCCTGGCCTACCGCAACCTTGATGTGATCATCCCCTGGACCCTCAACGACTACCTGGACATGAACGCCGGGCAAAAGAGCTGGTTCAATGACACCCTCAAGGAACACCTGGCCTGGCACTGCACCACTCAACTGCCGGGCTACCTGGACTGGCTTGATCGCCTGCAACAAATGGTCGACAACAACCAGATCACCGACGCCGCGCTGCAAGCGCGCACCGTCGAAGCCAAACAAGCCATCGCCGAGGTTGCCCGCGAGATCACGCCGTCAGCCGTCCAGTTGCTGCAGGGCCTGGATGATCAACAAGTCAAAGACATGGGTGATGCGCTGGCCAAAGACCTGCGCAAGCGCCAGGACGAATACCTCAAACCGCCGCTGGCTCAGCAGATCAAAGAGCGCGCCGAGCGCATGAGCAAACGCCTGGATGCGTGGATGGGGCCGCTGAGTGCCAGCCAGCAGAACCGAGTGACGGCATGGTCAATCGCGCTGGGTGAACAGAATCAGAAGTGGATCGGTAATCGCGCCCATTGGCAGGCGCAATTTATCGACGCCTTGCAGCAGCGTCACAGCGCTGACTTCCCACAGAAAATCCAACAGTTGCTGGTCGACCGCGAGAGCCTGTGGACCCCGCAATACCGCACCGCCTATGCACAGACCGAAGCCGCTGCCCGCGGCCTCATCATCGACTTGATGGCCGAAAGCACGGCGCAGCAGCGCCAGACACTCACACAAAAAATCGGCAAGGTTCGCAGTGACTTTCAGGCCCTCAAATGCCTCAAGGCCGCCTCGATTTAAAATGTGGCAGCGAGCTTGCTCGCGAATGCGGTGAATCAGTCGATGAATCTATTGACTGACACACTGTATTCGCGAGCAAGCCCGCTCCCACATGTTTAGTTAGAGTGTGCTTTTTCAGGCAATCTGCGCCTTGGAAGCCACTTCGGCAAACGTCGCCGGGTCCAGCGCGTCGGCCTGCTCGTCCAGCACTTGGCGCGGGTGGTCGTTGCCCGGAATTGAGCTGTCGATCAGGGCCAGCAGCTGCGCGCCCAGCGCCGTGAGGATGAAGTTCTCACCATTGCCGCCCTCTTCTTCCGGGCGCGATTCAATGAAACCACGCTTGAACAACAGCGCTTCGTAATCGGCGGCGGTCTTTTTCAACGCGTCCAGATTACCGGTGGATTCGCCCGCCGTGGCCTTCTCGGCCGCCTCCTGCTCGGCGTATTTGCGCGGCGCAAAGCTGCCTTCCCCATTCTGCACTTCATGCAGCAGTCGCTCGATCAGATCCCAGTTATAAGTCGTCATCCTGATTCCTCCTGCGGGCAGATTAAAAGGTGGCCCGTTAGAAGTAGTGACACGACCGTGCTCTGGCCGTTCACCCGAATAGACAAGCGTCATTTCTCTGAACTTTCCAGACGTTCGCCCCCTCAACTGCACATTACTGCCAAGGAGGTCCGACCATGAAAACCCTGATGAACCTGGCCATCGCCGCCACGCTGCTGAGCGCCCTGCCTGCCTGGGCCTGCACGCCGGAAGAGGCCACGGCCAAACGCGAACAACTGGCCAAGGAAGTGACCCGGCTGACCCAGCAAAACCCGGCCAAGGCCAAGGAAATCAACGATGAGTTGCAGCACATGAACCTGGAAACCGCCAGCGCGGACCTGCCGGACAAGTGCCAACTGATCGACCAGCGCCTCAAGGAGCTGAAAGATGCGGCCGACAAAGCGAAAAATTAACCACCACAAAGGGACGCGGAGCGCCCCTGGCGGCATTCACGCGCAGAGCGTAGGAACGATTAACTGAGGGCATAAAAAAACCGGACAGCGTCCGGTTTTTTTGTATCAGCGGCCTTATTCGGCAGCTGGCGCTTCTGGCTTGCGGCGCTTGAGCGGCGCCATGCCGTCCTTGCTGACGAGCGACAGGTTGTCGGTCTTCGGCCGGTTGGCGATCTTGCGCTTGGTCGGCGACTTGGCACCGGTTTTCTTCTTGTCGCCCTTGGCGTCGGTCTTTTTCTTCTTCACGCCAACGGCTTTGCCCGACGCCTTGACCTTCTTCGGCCCGGTGTAGGTGCCTTTGACTTCCTTGATGGAGCGGCGCTCGAACGACTGCTTGAGGTAGCGCTCGATACTCGACATCAGGTTCCAGTCGCCGTGGCAGATCAGCGAGATGGCCAGGCCATCGTTGCCGGCACGCCCGGTACGGCCGATACGGTGTACGTACTCGTCGCCGCTGCGGGGCATGTCGAAGTTGATGACCATGTCCAGGCCATCCACGTCCAGGCCTCGGGCGGCAACGTCAGTGGCGACCAGGATCTTCACGCCGCCGGCCTTGAGGCGGTCGATGGCCAGCTTGCGGTCCTTCTGATCTTTCTCGCCGTGCAGCACGAACGCCTTGTATTCCTGCGCCACCAGACGACCGTAGATGCGGTCGGCTGCTGCACGGGTATTGGTGAAGACGATGGCCTTCTGATAGGTCTCGTTGGCCAACAACCAGTTCAGGATCTGTTCTTTGTGTACGTTGTGGTCGGCCATCACGATCTGCTGGCGCGTGGTCGCGTTCAGATCGCTGACGTTGTTGACCTGCAAGTGCTCAGGGTTGTTCAGCACCTTGGCAACCATGTCGCGCAACGTCGAACCGCCGGTGGTGGCGGAGAACAGCATGGTCTGCTGGCGATTGACGCACTCGGCCACAAGGCGCTGCACATCGTCGGCAAAGCCCATGTCGAGCATGCGGTCGGCTTCGTCGAGCACCAGCACTTCGACTTCCTTGAGGTCGAGGTTGCCGGCGTTGAGCTGCTCGATCATGCGGCCTGGAGTGCCGATCAGGATGTCGGGCACCTTGCGCAGCATGGCGGCCTGGACCTTGAAGTCTTCACCGCCGGTGATGATGCCGGACTTGATGAAGGTGAACTGCGAAAAGCGCTCCACTTCCTTCAAGGTCTGCTGGGCCAGCTCGCGGGTCGGCAGCAGGATCAGAGTCTTGATGCTCACGCGGACTTTGGCCGGGCCAATCAGGCGGTTCAGCACCGGCAAGACAAAAGCGGCGGTTTTACCGCTGCCGGTTTGCGCCGTCACCCGCAGGTCACGCCCTTGGAGCGCGAGCGGGATGGCCGCTGCTTGCACAGGCGTAGGCTCGACAAATTTAAGCTCGGCCACGGCTTTGAGCAGGCGTTCGTGCAGGGCGAATTGGGAAAACACGGGTGCTACCTCGAAGAAATACAAAATATCAGCTGCATAGGGTAACGGTTTCGGGCGCTCAAACCGAGTTTCTTTACGCGAATGGCGCTAATCAGCTGCTTTTTTGTCAGCAGATTTGTCCACAAAACCAACTTTGTTGCACATAAATGCTCTAATCGGCCCGTGTTGTCTTACAGAAGAATCGGTTTTACCCATGGATATCAAACAGCTCTGGCTCAACGTCCAAGACCTTTGGGGCGCCCTCGATGAACACCCACTGCTGCATTCCAGCCTGGGTTTGCTGATATTGCTGGTGGTCGCCTTATTGGTCGGACGGGTAGCGCGCTACCTCATCCTCCACGCCATCAAACTGCTCGGCCGGCAACCGGCGCTGCACTGGCTCAATGACCTGCGGCATAACAAAGTCTTTCACCGCCTGGCGCAGATGACGCCCTCCCTGGTGATCCAGTTCGGCCTGTATCTGGTACCCGACCTGAGCAAGACCGCCACTCTGTTTATCGGCAATGTGGCGCTGGCGTTCACCATCCTGTTCATGACGCTGGCCGTGAGCGCCCTGCTCAACGCCTTGCTGGATATCTACGCGCGCACCGAACATGCCCGCACCCGCTCGATCAAGGGCTATGTGCAGTTGGCGAAGATGGTGCTGTTCGTGTTTGCCGCGATCATCATCGTCGCCACCTTGATCGACCGTTCGCCGCTGTTGTTGCTCTCGGGCCTGGGTGCCATGTCGGCCGTGATTTTGTTGGTGTACAAGGACACGCTGCTGTCGTTTGTGGCCAGCGTGCAGCTGACCAGCAACGACATGCTGCGGGTCGGCGACTGGATCGAGATGCCCCAGGTCGGCGCCGACGGTGACGTGGTGGATATCACCCTGCACACGGTCAAGGTGCAGAACTTCGACAAAACCATCGTCTCGATCCCGACCTGGCGCCTGATGTCGGAGTCGTTCAAGAACTGGCGCGGCATGCAGGCGTCCGGCGGGCGCCGTATCAAGCGCAGCCTGTATATCGACGCCAGCGGCGTGCGCTTTTTACGCGACGACGAAGAAGTGCGCATGACCCAGGTGCACCTGCTCACCGACTACATCAGCCGCAAGCAGGCCGAACTCAAGGCCTGGAACGAAGCCCAGGGCCATAGCGCGCAACTGTCGGCCAACCGCCGCCGCATGACCAACCTCGGCACCTTCCGCGCCTACGCCCTGGCCTACTTGAAAAGCCACCCGGACATCCAGCCGAACATGACCTGCATGGTGCGCCAGATGCAAACCACCGCCCAAGGCGTACCACTGGAAATCTACTGCTTCACGCGCACCACGGCGTGGGCCGATTACGAGCGCATCCAGGGCGATATCTTTGATTACTTGCTGGCGGTGTTGCCGGAGTTTGGCTTGAGCCTGTATCAGCAACCGAGTGGCAATGATCTACGCGCCGGGGTGTTGCCGGCGGCATTGGGGGCCAGCCAATTGCCAGCCCTGGAAAACGAATCTGCCTAACGCCATCAATTCCCTGTGGCAGCGGGCTTGCCCGCTGCCACACTAGCCTCAGCGGTGGATCGCGTCCGTACGCACACCCAAGCGACTGACCCACACCGCCCCCAGAATCACCAACCCACCCAACGCCAAGCGCCCCAGCGGCTCGTGCTGATTCCAGATCAGCAGGTTCAGCAGCAACCCCACCGGCACATGCAGGTTGTTCATCACTGCCAATGTGCCGCCGTTGACCAGGCAGGCGCCTTTGTTCCACCAGTACATGCCCAGCGCCGTGCTGACCAGCCCGAGAAACACCAGCACACCCCACTGCAGCGGCGCTTCGGGCAGGAAGTTGGTTTTGCCGAACAGCAGGAACGCCGGCAGCACCACGATCAAGGCGCCCACGTAGAAGTAGCCAAAGCGCCGGTAGTGCGGCAAATCACTCGGATAACGCGCCACCAAATGCTTGTACATCACCTGCCCGGCGGCGTAGGTGAAGTTGGCCAGTTGCAGCAGCAAGAAGCCCATCAGGAAGTTCGGCGTGATCTGGTCGAAGCGAATCACGGCCGCGCCGCCCACGGCCACCAGCGCAGCAACCAATGCCCACGGGTTGAAACGGCGGTTAAGCGCGTCTTCAATCAGGGTCACGTGCAACGGTGTGAGGATGGTGAACAGCAATACTTCCGGCACCGTGAGTACGCGAAAGCTCAAATACAGGCACACATACGTCACGCCGAACTGCAGCGCGCCGATCAGCAACATGCCGCGCATGAAGGGCGGTGCCACCGAACGCCAACGGGTCAGCGGGATGAAAATCAGCCCGGCCAATACCACACGCACCAGCACGGCGAAGTAGCTGTCGACGTGACCGGCGAGGTATTCGCCGATCAAGCTGAAGGAAAATGCCTGAATCAGGGTGACAACCAGTAAATAGCCCATGCGCGCCTCGTTTCGAATGGGCGGGACATTAAAGGTTTTCGGCGTTTACTGAAACTCAAGGCAAAAAAAACCCGACCTCGCTATAGCGGCAGTCGGGCAGGAGCACTCAGGAGCAACAAGTGCAAAGGGAGGTTCGATACGCGTACTTGAAGGGTTTGCGTGGAGCGATATAAACACCGCGCGATTATGTGACGATTAAAGCGTTATGCGACCTGTGCCAGCAGCGCTTTGGCGTGGTTGATGCCCTTCTCCTGGAAGTCACCGCTCAGGTTCACGCCTTCGGCATGAATGAACGTGACGTCATGAATCCCGATAAACGCCATGACCTGGCGCAGGTACGGTTCCTGGTGATCGGAGGTGGCGCCGGTGTGGATGCCACCGCGGGCGGTCAACACAATGGCGCGCTTGCCGGTCAGCAGACCCTGCGGGCCGGTGGCGGTGTACTTGAAGGTCACACCGGCGCGCAGCACGTGGTCCAGCCAGGCTTTAAGCGTGCTGGGAATGGCAAAGTTGTACATCGGCGCAGCCATCACCAGCACATCGGCGGCGAGCAATTCGTCGGTCAGTTCGTTGGAGCGGTCCAGGGACGCCTGTTCGACGCCGCTGCGCTGGTCGGCGGGTTTCATCCAGCCGCCGAGCAGGTTGGCGTCCAGGTGCGGAACCGGGTTGAGGGCCACATCACGCACAGTGATCTGATCCGCCGGGTGGGCGGCCTGCCATTGGCTGATGAACTGTTGAGTCAGCTGGCGGGAGATCGAATCCTGCTGGCGAGCGCTGCTTTCGATGATCAGAACATTGGACATGGCTGGGTAGGCTCCATCTGTAAATGCTGTAAGGCGATGGAGTGAAGATTAAACAGAGCTAATTCGATAAAAAAGCGTAAAAAACTGCTATAACCCATCTATAAATTTGTTTATAAGCGGAGTACTGCTGTGGGCATGCTCCGCTGCCGCGTTATTTTGGAGCGCACGCCAGGGCGATACGCATCTTGATAATCGAGCGGGTGAATTTGACCGTGGTGTTGGTGCTTTTACCTGCCGGCACCGTGACCGTGCGGCGACGCGGTGATTCCGGGCCGTTGGTGAAGGTTACCGAGCACACCGCGTCATTGGTGCCGTAATTATTCAGCTGTATCGAACTGATGTCGTTGTCGACGTCGGACGCCGTGTAGTCAATGCTCACGCCCTCGATCTTTTTAGTCACGTCGGTGGGATAGGCAAACGCGCTCATCGGCAGCAGCGCCAGCAACACACAACAGAATTTTCTCATTCGGCAGTCTCCAATAAGGACGGCCAGCTTAGGACAAGAGGAGCTCATCTTGAAAGCGCCCCGCGTTACCCTCGATCAATGGCGCACGCTGCAGGCCGTGGTCGACCACGGTGGCTTCGCCCAGGCGGCTGAAGCACTGCACCGTTCGCAGTCCTCGGTGAGCTACACCGTGGCCCGCATGCAAGACCAGCTCGGCGTGCCATTGCTGCGCATCGACGGGCGCAAGGCCGTGCTCACCGAGGCCGGTGAAGTGCTGTTGCGCCGCTCGCGGCAACTGGTCAAAAACGCCAGCCAGCTGGAAGACCTCGCCCACCATATGGAACAGGGCTGGGAAGCCGAAGTACGCCTGGTGGTGGACGCCGCCTACCCGAATGCGCGGCTGGTGCGCGCCCTCACCGCCTTTATGCCGCAAAGCCGTGGCTGCCGCGTGCGCCTGCGTGAAGAAGTGCTGTCGGGGGTTGAAGAGCTGTTGATAGATGGCATGGCTGACCTGGCCATCAGCAGTTTCATCATTCCGGGCTACCTGGGCACCGAAATGAGTGACGTGGAATTTATCGCTGTGGCACACCCCGACCACTCGCTGCATCGCCTGAACCGCGAGCTGAGCTTCCAGGACCTGGAAAGCCAGATGCAAGTGGTGATCCGTGACTCCGGCCGCCAACAGCCGCGCGATGTCGGCTGGCTGGGCGCCGAACAGCGCTGGACCGTCGGCAGCTTGCCCACCGCCGCCACCTTCGTCAGCAGCGGCCTGGGCTTCGCCTGGTTGCCCCGGCACTTGATCGAGCGCGAACTCAAGGATGGCCTGCTCAAGCAGCTGCCATTGGAAAAGGGTGGCAGCCGCAACCCGACGTTCTACCTGTACTCGAACAAAGACAAACCCCTGGGGCCGGCCACGCAGATTCTTATCGATTTGTTACGCACCTTTGACACCGCTCCCCTGGACGCACCTTTCGCCGCGCCCCAGCAAGCCTGAAACGGAGTTCACCCATGGCCTGGTTCGACCACGAAGGCTGCAGCCTGCATTACGAGGAATACGGTCACGGCACCCCGCTGCTCCTGATCCACGGCCTGGGTTCCAGCAGCCAGGATTGGGAATTGCAGATTCCGGTGCTGGCTCGGTATTACCGCCTGATCGTGGTGGATGTACGCGGTCACGGTCGCTCCGACAAACCCCGCGAGCGCTACAGCATCCAGGGCTTTACCTTCGATCTGCTGGCGTTGATCGAACACCTGAACCTGCCGCCCACCCATGTCGTGGGCTTGTCCATGGGCGGCATGATCGCGTTCCAGCTGGCCGTGGACGAGCCCGCGCGGGTCAAGAGCCTGTGCATCGTCAACAGCGCGCCGGAGGTCAAGGTGCGCAGCGCCGATGATTACTGGCAATGGGCCAAGCGCTGGAGCCTGGCGCGCGCGCTCAGCCTGGCCACCATCGGCAAGGCCCTGGGCGATCGGCTGTTCCCCAAGCCCGAGCAAGCCGACCTGCGGCGCAAAATGGCCGAACGCTGGGCAAAAAACGACAAACGTGCTTATCTCGCCAGCTTCGATGCGATTGTCGGCTGGGGCGTACAGGAACAACTTTCCGGAATTACCTGTCCTACGCTGGTCATCAGCGCCGACCACGACTACACCCCCGTGGCGCAGAAAGAAAACTATGTAAAACTGCTGCCCGATGCGCGGCTGGTGGTGATCAAGGATTCCCGCCATGCCACGCCCTTGGACCAACCCGAAGTCTTTAACGCTACCTTGCTCGATTTTCTAAAGACAGTCGAAACCACTACCCAGGATCACTGACCTATGCTGAAAAAAATCGCCTTCTTTGCCGGCTCCGTATTGTTCGCAGCCAACCTGATGGCTGCTGAGCCTGCCAAGGCCCCTCACGTCCTGATCACCACCACCAACGGCGACATCGAAATCGAACTGGACCCGGTCAAGGCGCCGATCAGCACCAAGAACTTCCTGGCCTATGTCGACAAAGGCTTCTACACCAACACGATTTTCCACCGCGTGATCCCGGGCTTCATGGTCCAGGGCGGCGGTTTCACCGCGCAGATGTCGCAGAAGCCGACCGAAGCGCCGATCAAGAACGAAGCCAGCAACGGCCTGCATAACGTGCGCGGCACCTTGTCGATGGCACGCACCAATGATCCAAATTCGGCCACCAGCCAATTCTTCATCAACGTGGCCGACAATGCCTTCCTCGACCCGGGCCGCGATGCGGGGTATGCCGTGTTCGCCAAAGTGGTCAAGGGCATGGACGTCGTCGACGTTATCGTCAACTCGCAAACCACTACCAAGCAAGGCATGCAAAACGTGCCAATCGATCCTGTTGTGATCAAGTCGGCCAAGCGCATCGACTGAGGTCCGCAGCAAGCTCCGCACGCGGCCCACAACGCCGCGTGCGCATTTGAAAGGAGAGCCCGCAACGCGGGCGTCAGACTGAATGCTCTATCGTCGCTTTGAACAACTGATCGACATCTTCCGCGACGCCCCCAGCGCCGCCCCTCCTGATAAAGTCCTGCCTTTCTACCTCTACTACCTGCGCCAGGTATGGCCAAGCTTTGCCGCCTTGCTGGTGGTCGGCCTGATCGGTGCGTTGATCGAAGTGGCGCTGTTCAGCTACCTGAGCCGCATTATCGATTTGGCCCAAGGCACACCGCCCGCGAATTTTTTCCAGATTCACAGTGCCGAACTGATCTGGATGGCCGTGGTGGCCCTGCTGCTGCGTCCAATCTTCAATGGCCTGCATGACTTGCTGGTGCACCAGACCATCAACCCCGGCATGACCAGCCTGATCCGCTGGCAGAACCATAGCTACGTACTCAAGCAGAGCCTGAATTTTTTCCAGAACGATTTCGCCGGGCGTATCGCCCAGCGCATCATGCAAACCGGCAACTCCCTGCGCGATTCGGCAGTGGCGACGGCGGAGGCCATCTGGCACGTGTCGATCTATGCCATCAGCGCGCTGGTGCTGTTTGCCGAGGCGGACTGGCGCCTGATGATCCCGCTGATCACCTGGATCATTCTGTACAGCCTGGCGCTACGTTACTTCGTGCCCCGCGTAAAAGAACGCTCGGTGATCTCCTCCGAGGCGCGCTCCAAACTGATGGGCCGCATTGTCGACGGCTACACCAACATCACCACCTTGAAGCTGTTCGCCCATACCCAAAATGAGCAGGAGTACGCCAAGGAAGCGATCATCGAGCAAACCGAAAAAACCCAGTTGGCCGCGCGCGTGCTCACCAGCATGGATGTGGTGATCTGCACCTTGAACGGCGTGCTGATCGTCACCACCACTGGCCTGGCCTTGTGGCTGTGGACGCAGTCGCTGATTTCCGTGGGCGCCATCGCCCTGGCTACCGGCCTGGTGATCCGTATCGTCAACATGTCCGGCTGGATTATGTGGGTGGTCAATGGCATCTTCGAAAACATCGGCATGGTGCAGGACGGTCTGAAAACCATCGCGGCGCCACTGGCGGTGACCGACCGCGAAAACGCGCCGCGCCTGCAAGTGCCCCACGGCGAAGTCCGTTTCGAGCAGGTGGATTTCCACTATGGCAAAAAGAGCGGGATCATTGGCGGCTTGAACCTTCAGATCAAGGCCGGTGAGAAAATCGGCCTGATCGGCCCCTCCGGTGCGGGTAAATCTACCCTGGTCAACCTGCTGCTGCGCCTGTATGACCTGCAAGGCGGGCGCATCCTGATCGACGGCCAGAACATCGCCGAAGTGGCACAGGAGTCCTTGCGGGCACAGATCGGCATGATCACCCAGGACACCTCGCTGCTGCACCGCTCGATCCGTGACAACTTGCTGTACGGCAAGCCGGATGCCAGCGATGAAGAGCTCAACGCCGCCATCCACAAAGCCCGCGCCGATGAGTTCATCCCGCTGCTGTCGGATGCCGAAGGGCGCACCGGGCTGGATGCACACGTGGGCGAGCGCGGGGTGAAACTCTCGGGCGGGCAACGCCAGCGCATTGCCATTGCGCGAGTGCTGCTCAAGGACGCGCCGATTCTGATCATGGACGAAGCGACGTCGGCGCTGGATTCGGAAGTGGAAGCGGCGATCCAGGAAAGCCTGGAAACACTGATGCAAGGCAAGACCGTGATCGCGATTGCGCACCGCTTGTCGACCATTGCACGCATGGACCGCCTGGTGGTGCTGGAGAAAGGCCAGATCGCCGAGACCGGCAGCCATGCCGAATTGCTGGCCCATGGTGGTTTGTATGCCAGGTTGTGGCAGCACCAGACCGGCGGGTTTGTCGGCATCGATTAAAAGTCCACTGCGAAACAGTGTGGGAGCTGGCTTGCCTGCGATAACGCACCGTCAGTACCGAATCGGTTATCTGGCGCACCGCAATCGCAGGCAAGCCAGCTCCCACCTTTAATCGGCGCCAGGCCCTCATTCACGGGGCCCTGGCGCTTTTTTATGGCCTGGATTTGTATCAAAAGCGTGCTGTAATCAGTGCAGTGCCCAGAGGGGCGCTGAAGTAAATCTGCAGGGAGCATCACTGATTTACTGACACGGTAGAGCGATCTATCAAGGACGTGTCGCATGTCTTTGTTCAAACGTTCAGTCACAGAGGGGTTAGGTACGTTTTGGCTAGTGTTGGGCGGTTGCGGGAGTGCGGTGTTGGCCGCAGCGTTTCCCGCAGTCGGGATCGGGTTACTGGGTGTGGCCCTGGCCTTCGGGCTGACGGTGCTGACCATGGCATTTGCCATCGGGCATATCAGCGGGTGCCACCTCAACCCGGCAGTGTCAGTGGGGCTGGTCGTGGGCGGGCGGTTTCCGGCCAGGGAGTTACCGGCTTACATCGTCGCGCAGGTAATCGGCGCCACCGTCGCTGCTGCACTGTTGTACTTCATTGCCAGCGGCAAACCGGGCTTTGAGCTGGCCGGCGGCCTGGCTTCCAACGGCTACGGCGAGCACTCGCCAGGGGGCTACTCGATGGCTGCGGGGTTTGTCTGTGAGCTGGTGATGACGGCGATGTTCGTGCTGATCATCCTCGGCGCCACCGACCGGCGTGCCCCGCCGGGTCTTGCACCTATCGCCATCGGCCTGGCCTTGACCTTGATCCACTTGATCTCCATTCCCGTAACCAACACTTCGGTCAACCCGGCCCGCAGTACCGGCCCGGCATTGATCGTCGGCGGGTGGGCGATCCAGCAGTTGTGGATGTTCTGGCTGGCGCCGATCCTCGGCGCTGTAATCGGTGGAGTGACCTATCGATGGCTGGGCAAGGAGCAGCCGGCCTGAGGCAAACGGGTTCAGCCCTGCCGATAAGGCAGGGCTGCCCTCGCTTCTTCGGCATACGCCAGAATCCCAACCCGCTCGCGTTCCAGGAAGTCTTCGACGGCATTCTTCAAACCGGGATGGCGCAGGTAGTGCCACGACCGTGTGATCACTGGCTCAAACCCGCGAATCAACTTGTGTTCGCCCTGGGCGCCGGCGTCGAAACGTTGCAGGCCGTGGGCGATGGCGTAGTCCATGCCCTGGTAAAAGCAGGTTTCAAAATGCAGGCGGTCGAACTCGGCCAGGCAGCCCCAGTAGCGGCCGTAGAAACTGTCGCCACCGATCAGGCTGAAGGCCATGGCCACCGGGCGTGTACCTTGTTTGGCCAGCACCACGCGAATCGCCTCGGGCATGCGCTCGGCCAGCAGGCTGAAAAAGGCGCGGGTCAGGTAGGGTGCCTGGCGACGCACCGCGTAGGTGTTGGCGTAGCAGGCGTAGACAAAATCCCACTGCGCCTCGCTTAACTCATGGCCTTGCAACCATTCAAAATCGATGCCCTGCCCGGCCACTTGCTCGCGTTCTTTGCGCATCTGTTTGCGCTTGCGTGAACTCAAGGCATCGAGAAAGTCCTGGAAGTCGCGATAACCGCGGTTTTGCCAGTGAAACTGGCAGCCCAGGCGCTGCAACCAACCCGCCTGCCCAGCCAGTGCGGCATCGGCCAACGGGTCGGTAAAGTTGATATGGGCACTGGAGAGCCCTTCGATTTCCAGATAACCGGGCAGGCTACCCAGCAGTTCAACCCCGTCCTCGGCATTCCTGGCCAGCAAGCGCGGGCCGCTCACCGGACTGAACGGCACCGCCGTCAGCAACTTGGGGTAGTACTCGATGCCCGCGCGCGCGCAAGCGTCCGCCCAGCCGTGATCAAACACGTACTCGCCATAGGAGTGCCACTTGCGGTAGCTGGGCAGGGCCGCCACCAGCCGTTCGCCTTCCCAATGCAGCAAATGCTCGGGCTGCCAACCGGACTGCGGGCCCAGGCTGGCGCTGTCTTCCAGCGCACTGAGAAAGGCATGCCGCACAAAGGGTTGGGCCTGCGGCACCAGGGCATCCCAGACGTGCGGGGCGATTGCAGACAGCTTGTCCAGGCGTTGCAGCGGCATCGGCATCCTCTCTGTTTCTTGGCGTGAAAGCCTGGCGAGTATCGCCTATCGCGGCGCCAGGCACACCTCGAAACGACCGGGACAAACCTCGAAACAATTAGTTCCAGATTAAATAATTTGTCATCTAGGTGAAATCACTTAGCCACTACTCCGTCATAAACGGTCGCGATACTGACGCCTGTTTTTAGAGCGCCTGGTTCTACCAGGCGGCTATTTTCCGTCCGTCATCGGTCGGTTGTGTCCTGGATGGTTTGCCATCCCTCCTCACTTTCGGAGATTGATATGCGTCTTGCTTCCACTAAAACTGCGGCGGCCCTGTGTGGCGGCCTGTTGCTGGCCCTGAGCGTTCCGGCCAGCGCTGCAGTCGACGCTAAATTGCTCGACATGCTCAAGGCCAACGGCCAGATCACCGCTGCGCAGTACACCGAACTGCAAACGGAATTAGCCAAGGACCAGAAAGAAAAGCAGATCGCACAGCAAGCTCAACAAGAGACCAACGAGCAGATCGCGGCCACCGCGAAAAAAACCAACGACCTCAGCGTCTTCGATCAGAAGCTGGCCTGGGCCGCGCGCACCCAGCTCAAGGGTGATGTGCGCTTCCGTCAGGAAACCGTGAAGATCCAGGGCGAATCCAACAACGGCGGCCGCGACAAAGACCGTCAGCGCATCCGTGCCCGCCTGGGCGCCTACACCGAGATCAACTCCCAGGTCGACACCGGCATCCGCGTGGCCACCGGCAGCAGCGACGATGCGCGCTCCACCAACCAGGACCAGGACAACTACTTCGACAAGAAGTCGATCTGGCTGGACCTGGGCTACATCGACTACCACCCGGACCAGATCAAGAACCTGCACGTGATCGGCGGCAAAATGCTGCAACCGTGGGTGAACATGGGCGACGTGATCTGGGATAGCGACATCAACCCTGAAGGCCTGGCCGTCACCTACAAATACCCATTGGGCGGCAGCGCCGAGCTGTTCGGCAGCCTGGGTAACTACAACCTCAAGGACAACGTGGACGGCGACGGCGTGCAATTTCGCCATGACCTGCGCCTGACGTCCGGCCAGTTGGGCACGCGCTTCTCGCTCACCGACAACCTGAAAATGACCCTGGGCGGCAGCGTCTACGCCTACCAGAACGACAAGGACAGCCGCTGCACAACCACCACCACGCCATGCGCGCTGGCGGTCAACGGCAACTCGGCCAACAACGAATTCCGCCTGTATGAAGGCTTTGCCCAAGCCGACATCGGCGGCCTGGCCGTGCCTTTGGCGTTATACGGCCAGTACGTGAAAAACAACGATGCGGTGACCGACCAGGACACCGCCTGGTTGATCGGCGCCAAATCCAAGGTGTTCGGTTTCAACCTGGACTACAACTACCGCGATACTCAGCGTGATGCAGTGGTTGGCGCCTTCACCGATTCGGACTTCGCCAACGGCACCACCGGTTCGCGCGGCCACAAGCTCAAAGTCAGCTACGACATCGACAAGAACTTCGCCCTCGGCGCCACGTACTTCCTGACCAAGGCTGACTACGCCAGCCGCACGCAGCGTGATGCCAACACCAACACCCTGCAGCTGGATGCTGAAGCCAAGTTCTAACTGAGTGTGCAATAACCCTTGGGCCAGGACGGCCCGAGGGGTTTCAACAGCCTTGCGTGGGTGGGCCGATCCCCATCATCCGTTCGACTCACCCACGCGAGCCTGGCTCTTCCCCGCCGTTACTGATCCTTGAGCCTTTCGGCCACCAGCCGATCAGCCAGTGCATCAACATCCTTTACCGGCTCCTGCGGCATGATCTTCAACGTCGCCTGCATCAGGCGCATCTGACGAATAAATCGCCGGCAGTTGGGGCAGAACATCAAGTGATGACGCACCAGCAAACGCTCTCGAAAGGTCAATTGCCCATCGAGGTAGTCACTGGATCGCGCCACTTGTTCCTTACAGGTCAACATTCACCCGTTTCCTCAAAATGCTCCACCGTGGCGAAGACTTTAAGCCGTGCTCGATGCAACAGCACACGAACATTGGAGAGCGAGAGGGTCAGAAGATTACAAATCTCCTCCAACTCCAGGCCTTGGCGTTCTCGCAGCACCAGCACGCTGCTTTGCAGCTCCGACAAACTCAGGATTGTATGCTCCAGGCACTTGCGCAGCTCATCCTCGGTCAGCAAGGCTTCCGGGGTGTCCTGGTGCCAGGCGTAAGGCGCAACAGCCCAGTGGCCGTCGTCGGGGACGAAGCGGTCATCACCAAGGGTGCCATGGGGCGAAGGCAAATCATCGAGCAATACTTCCCGACGGTTCTGTTTGTAGCGGCCCTTGGCGGAGTTGGCGGTGATGGTCAACAGCCAGGTCTTGAGGCTGGAGCGCCCTTCGAACTTGGCCAGGTTACGCACCACCGACAGCCAGGCGTCTTGCACCACCTCATCGGCGTGGCGCTGGCCGACAATGGCATAGGCAACCGCGCGCATGGCGCTCTGGTAGGTGGTGACCAGTTCCTTGTAGGCCCGCTGCTCGCCCTTGAGCAGCCGTTCAAGCAGGTGCGCGTCGTCCGCTGCTGCCATTGTTTACCTCAAATTACCTTGGAATACGGTCGGTGTGGGAGCTGGCTTGCCTGCGATGCAGGCACCCCGGTGGATCAGTCACACCACAGTGATGCCATCGCAGGCAAGCCAGCCCCCACAGGATCAGCGCTTGCGCAGGATCACGCTGCCAATCGAGTAACCCGCGCCGAACGAGCTGAGCACCGCAACCGAGCCCTTGGGCAGATCGTCCTGGTAGGTGTGAAACGCAATCACCGAACCTGCCGAGCTGGTATTGGCGTAAGTATCAAGGATCACCGGCGCTTCCTCCACCGAGGCCTCGCGGCCCAGCAGTTTCTTCACAATCAGGTGGTTCATGCTCAGGTTGGCCTGGTGCAGCCAGAAACGCTTCACGTCGGTCACGTTCAGCTGGTTTTCTTCAAGATGTACACCGATCAACTCGGCAACCATCGGGCAGACATCCCGGAAGACTTTGCGGCCTTCCTGCACGAACAGTTTGTCCGGCGCGCCGATGCCTTCTTCGGCGGTACGGTTGAGGAAACCGAAGTTGTTGCGGATGTTATTGGAGAACTTGGTCAGCAGCTTGGTGCTGACCACGTCGAACTGGTGCTCGGAGGTCGCCAGATCAGCGCGCTCGAGGATCACCGCCGTGGCCGCATCACCGAAGATGAAATGGCTGTCGCGATCGCGGAAATTCAAGTGGCCGGTGCAGACTTCCGGGTTGACCATCAGGATCGCCCGGGCCTGGCCCAACTGAATGCTGTTGGCGGCGTTCTGGATGCCGAAGGTCGCCGAGGAACACGCCACGTTCATGTCGAAGCCGAAACCCTGGATGCCCAGGGCTTCCTGGACTTCAATGGCGATGGCCGGGTAGGCGCGCTGCAGGTTGGAGCAGGCGACGATCACGCCATCAATGTCGGCGGCGGTCTTGCCGGCGCGCTGCAGGGCTTGTTCGGCGGCGCCGATGGCCATCTGGCAGAGTACCGACCACTCGTCGTTGCTGCGCTCGGGCAAGCGCGGAGCCATGCGTTGCGGGTCAAGGATGCCGTCCTTGTCCATCACAAAGCGGCTCTTGATGCCCGATGCCTTCTCGATAAAGGCCGCGCTGGACTCGGTCAGCGCCTGCACCTCACCGCGCTCGATGGCCGCGGCGTTATCGCTGTTGAACTGTTGCACGTAAGCATTGAAAGACTGCACCAGCTCTTCGTTGGAGATGCTGTTGGCCGGGGTGTACAGGCCAGTGCCGCTGATGACGACGTTATGCACGGTCGTTCCTCTAAATCTGTCAGGCAGAGAAGAAATTGGTACCGTCGTACCAAACTTTAAGTCGTTCAATGCCCTCCAGCGGGCATCAAACTGGCAACGCTTTATCCCATCGCGCCACAGCGTCTCGCGGCGTTACCGGTCTTTATGACTGCGAAGTTTGCCACAACCTCGCGGATTTGGCGCCATCCCCGGGATTAACCCCCCGCAATTCACTGGGAGCTGGCTGGAGGATCGAGGAAGAACTCAGGCTTCGACCTGGTTCCATTGTTTGCTCAAACGCTTATCGGAAATCGGCACCTTGGTGCCCAACTGCTGAGCAAACAGCGACACCCGGTATTCCTCCAGCCACCAGCGGTACAGCTCCAGCTGCGGGTCGCGCTTGCCTTCCTGGGCGTGTTTGTTCAGGCGGTTCTGGTACTGCGCCCACAAGCCGCCCAGCTCAGTGCTCCACACGCGATCTTTTTGCACCTGGCTCGGCAGTTTCTCCAGGCGCAGTTCGATGGCTTTGAGAAAGCGCGGCAATTCCTTGAACCAGTGCGCCGGGGTTTCGCGCACAAAACCCTGATACACCAGGTTGCCGAGTTGCTGTTTGATGTCGTTCAACGCCACGGCCTGGGCCAGGTCGATTTTGCCTTTGAAGCGCTTCTGCAAACCATGCCAGAGTTTCAGCACGTCCAGGGTCAAACGCGCCAGGCGCTCGGCGTGCTCGGCCCAACTGCCGCGCTTGCGTTCGGCCAACGCAGCCAGACCGGCACCGTCACGCGGCAGGCTGGCTTCGCCTTCGAGCACGCAGGTGTCGAGGCTGGCCAATAGAATGTCTTCCACCAGTGCATCAATGCGCCCCAGCTCGCGGTACATCAGGCCCAGTTCGGTCAAACCGGGCAGTTTGCCCCGCAGGAATTTTGCCGGTTCCGCCAGTTGCTGCATAAGGAGGCGCTGCAAGGCGCGACGGTGCTGGAACTCGGCTTCGGCGGCGGTGGAAAAACGCCCTTCCTTGACCGTGCCGTTTTCTTCGACCAGGGCCGGATACACCGTCATCGACAGGCCGGCAATCTTTTGCTGGGTCTTTTCCGCCACGGCGGCAAACACCTTGGCTTCCACCGGCTGCTGGCTTTTCGCAGTCTGCGGCACCGCCAATGCGGCCTGGCTGGCCTCGGCGAAACGTGCGGTCAGCTCGGCCAGATCGCGGCCTTCGCCCAGGAACTTGCCCTGGCCGTCAACCACTTCAAGGTTCATCTTCAGGTGGCTTTCCACCTGCTGCGCCGCCTCGGCCCAGGCCTCATCACTGACCCGCGCGCCGGTCATGCGCAGCAATTCGCGGCCCAGTGCCTGAGGCAGCGAGCCCTGACCAAATTCGATACGTTGCAGGGCGGCCTTGACGAAGTCCGGCACCGGCACAAAGTTCTTGCGCAGCGCCTTGGGCAGGTTGCGCACCAGCGCAATGCACTTGGCTTCGATCACACCCGGCACCAGCCACTCCAGACGCTCGGGCGGCAATGCCGGCAACAATGGCGCCGGTACGCGCAGGGTTACGCCGTCGCGGGGGTGGTTGGGTTCAAAGTGGTAACTCAGGGCCAGTTCCAGGTCGCCCAAATGCAGCGTGTCCGGGTAATGCGCGGCGGTGACTTCACTGGCCTCGCGGGCCAGCACGTCTTCTTCACGCATGATCAGCAGTTGCGGGTCTTTCTGGCTGTTGACCTTGTACCAGCTGTCGAACGTGGCGGTCTGGTGGATCTCTGCCGGCAAGCGCGCGTCATAGAAGGCGTACAGGGTTTCTTCATCCGCCAGAATGTCACGACGACGGGCCTTGGCCTCCAGCTCATCGAGCTGTTCCAGCAGTTGCTGGTTGGCCGTGAGGCACTTGGCGCGGGATTGAATCTCGCCGCGTACCAACCCTTCACGAATAAACAACTCGCGGGACACCACCGGGTCAATCGGCCCGTAATGCACCGGCCGGCGCCCGACCACAATCAGCCCGAACAGGGTGATCTGCTCAAACGCCACCACTTGGCCGCGCTTCTTTTCCCAGTGCGGTTCGAAGTGGTTTTTCTTGATCAGGTGCCCGGCCAGCGGCTCGATCCAGTCGGCATCGATCTTGGCGACCATGCGCGCATACAGTTTGGTGGTTTCCACCAGTTCGGCGGCCATCAGCCATTGCGGACGCTTTTTGCCGATACCCGAAGACGGGTGAATCCAGAAGCGCCGCTGCCGTGCGCCGAGGTAATCGCCGTCTTCGGTCTTCTGCCCGATCTGGCTGAGCAGGCCGGACAGCACCGCCTTGTGCAGTTTCGCAAAGTCGGCCGGTTCCTTGTTGACCGTCAGTTGCATATCGCGGCAGATCAGGCTCAACTGGCGATGGGAGTCACGCCACTCGCGCAGGCGCAGGTAATTCAGGAAGTTCTTGCGGCACCAGTTGCGCAACGGGCTGGCGGTCAGTGCCTGGCGCTGTTCTTCAAAGCCACGCCACAGATTGACCAGCCCGGCGAAGTCCGAATCGGCATCCTTCCACTGCGCGTGGGCCTGGTCGGCAGCTTGCTGGCGCTCCGGCGGACGCTCGCGTGGGTCCTGTATCGACATGGCGCTGGCCACAATCAACACTTCCTGCAAACTGCCGAGCTTGGCCGCTTCGAGCAACATGCGGCCCATGCGCGGGTCCACCGGCAGGCGCGCCAACTGGCGGCCCAGGGGCGTGAGCTGGCTGTTGCGGTCCACCGCCGAGAGTTCTTGCAGCAGGTTGAAACCGTCGCTGATCGCCTTGCCATCCGGCGGCTCGATAAACGGGAAGTCGGTAATTTCGCCCAGGCGCAGGTGCAGCATCTGCAGGATCACCGCAGCGAGGTTGGTGCGCAGAATCTCCGGGTCAGTAAATTCCGGGCGGCCGATAAAATCTTCTTCGCTGTACAAACGAATGCAAATGCCCGGCTCAACCCGGCCGCAGCGGCCTTTACGCTGGTTGGCACTGGCCTGGGAAATCGCCTCGATCGGCAGGCGCTGCACTTTGGCGCGGTAGCTGTAACGGCTGATGCGCGCGGTGCCGCTGTCGATCACATAACGGATGCCCGGTACGGTCAGCGAGGTTTCCGCAACGTTGGTCGCCAGCACCACGCGGCGGCCTGGGTGAGACTGGAAAATCCGCTGCTGTTCGGCCGGTGACAGGCGCGCATACAACGGCAAAATTTCGGTGTGCTTGAGCTGGGCCTTGCGCAGCATGTCCGCGGCGTCGCGAATCTCGCGTTCGCCCGGCAAAAACACCAGCACATCGCCGGGGCTGCGACGTTCGCTGCGCTCATAGGCGGCAATTTCGTCGAGGGTGGCGAGAATCGCCTGGTCGACGGTCAAGTCGTCCTCGACGCGGTTGCCCTCCTCGTCCTGCTCCAGCGTCAGCGGGCGGTACCAGGTGTCGACCGGGAAGGTGCGGCCCGAGACCTCGACAATCGGCGCATCGTCGAAGTGCTTGGAAAAGCGCTCCAGGTCGATGGTCGCCGAGGTAATGATGACCTTGAGGTCCGGGCGACGCGGCAACAGGGTTTTCAGGTAACCGAGCAGGAAGTCGATGTTCAGGCTGCGTTCGTGGGCTTCGTCGACGATGATGGTGTCGTAGCGCTCCAGATAACGGTCGTTCTGGGTTTCCGCCAGCAAAATACCGTCGGTCATCAGCTTGATCAGGGTGTTGGAGTCACTCTGATCTTCGAAACGCACCTGATAGCCGACCAGCGCGCCCAAGGGTGTCGCAAGCTCTTCGGCAACCCGGCTGGCGACGCTGCGCGCAGCAATCCGGCGTGGCTGGGTGTGGCCGATCAGGCCGTACTGGCCGCGACCGATTTCCAGGCAGATCTTCGGCAACTGGGTGGTTTTACCCGAGCCGGTTTCGCCGGCAATGATCAGCACCTGATGCTTGAGCAACGCTTCTTTGATCTCGTCGCGCTTGGCGGCAATCGGCAGGCTGTCGTCATAGCGAATCACCGGCAGGCTGGCGCGCCGCGCGGTGACCTGGGCGCAGGACGCTTGCATACGCGTGACCCACTGCGCCAGCTTCTCCTCGTCAGGCTTCTTGCGCAGCTCAAGCAACTGGCGCCGCAAGCGGTGGCGGTCGGCGAGCATGGCGTGATCGAGGTTCTTGAGCAGTTGGTCGATAGCGGGCGCTTGGTCAGTCATCAGGTACTTTGCAGGTCGTCTATTTATGCACGGCCGGCAAGTGTGGCAGAAAAGCGGCTGATCTGGCAGACGCCTCTCTAAATGTGGGAGCGGGCTTGCTCGCGAAAGCGGTGCATCAGTTGACCATTGAGGTGACTGGCACACCGCATTCGCGAGCAAGCCCGCTCCCACAGGAGTATGCGTTTACAGCGGGTCTTTGCGCCGATACGGAAACACATCAATCACCTTGCCGGCGCGAATCGCTTCCTGCAGGCCTTTCCAGTAGTCGGCGTTGTACAACTCGCCATGCAACTCGTCGAACAGTTTGCGCTGGCCGGCATCGGCGAACAGGAACGGCGGGAACTCTTCCGGGAACACGTCCAGCGGGCCGATGGAGTACCAGGGCTCCGAGGCCATTTCATCTTCGGGCGTGCGCGGTGCGGGGATGTGGCGGAAGTTGGCTTCGGTGAGAAAGCAGATTTCATCATAGTCATAGAACACCACACGACCGTGGCGGGTGACGCCGAAGTTCTTGAGCAGCATGTCGCCGGGGAAGATGTTCGCCGCCGCCAGTTGCTTGATCGCCAGGCCATAGTCTTCCAGGGCTTCGCGCACCTGGGCGGGGTTGGCGTTGTCCAGGTAGAGGTTGAGCGGGGTCATGCGCCGCTCGGTCCAGCAGTGGCGAATCAGCACCGTATCGCCCTCCACCTGCACCGTGCCGGCGGCGACTTCCAGTAACTCGGCCAGGCATTCGGGCTCGAATTTGCTTAGGGGAAAGCGGAAGTCGGCAAACTCCTGGGTGTCGGCCATGCGCCCCACCCGATCAACGCTTTTAACCAGCCGGTACTTCTCGATCACCGTGGCACGGTTGACGTTTTTCGACGGCGAAAAGCGGTCCTTGATGATCTTGAATACGGTGTTGAAACCCGGCAGCGTGAACACACTCATGACCATGCCGCGCACGCCGGGCGCCATGATGAATTGATCATCGGTGGTGGCCAGGTGGTTGATCAACGCGCGGTAGAACTCCGATTTACCGTGCTTGTAGAAACCGATCGAGGTGTACAGCTCGGCAATATGCTTGCCGGGCAGGATGCGCTTGAGAAAGCCGATAAACTCCGCCGGCACCGGCACATCGACCATGAAGTATGAGCGTGTGAAGGAAAAGATGATCGACACATCGGCTTCGTCGGTGATCAGCGCATCGATCTGGATGCCGCGCCCTTCGCGGTGCAGCAACGGGATCACCAGTGGCCACTGCTCGTCGCGGGTGTAAATGCGGCCCACGAGGTAGGCACCTTTATTACGGTAAAGCACCGACGAAAACAGCTCGATACTCAGCTCAGGGTCTTTGCACACCCAATCCGGCAGATTTTCGCGCAGCTGCGCCTGGAGGCGGCGCAGGTCGCCGTCGAGGTCGGCATAGGCTTCGCTGAAGCGGTAATCGGCGAAGATCTGCGCCAGCGTCGCCGCCAGGTCGCCCGCAGGTTGATAGGTGCGGGTTTGCGCCGCACGCGCCCGGCGCAGGCTCGGCCGCGTGGTGTGGATGAACATGCAGCCGTCACTGATCAGGTCATGGCTGAACAGCCCGCAGAAGATCGAGTTGTACCAGGTCTCGGACAGCTCATCGTCAAAACGCAGATCGATCAGGCCGATGTACGCGCTTTTAACCAATGGCCACTCGTCCACTGCCAGCAACGCCGCCTCATCGAAGTGGGCACGCAGACGTGCCGTGACTTCAGCGACCTTCTCTTCATACAAATTGATCCGCGCCGCCGATGCCGCCTGCCCTTGTTGCCACTGAGCCGTTTCGAAACGCTCGCGGGCACCGTCGGTGATCTGGCGAAAGTGCTCACGGTAATCGTCGAAGCCATCGAGGATCATGCGGGCAATGGCAGGGGCGGATGGCGACATGCGGGAAACCTCGAACGGGTATCTGGATGCCTGAGCTTAGCCAGTGAATCGAGGCAGGAGAAGGATGATTTGCACGGCCTGACTGTACAACATCATGCATTTTGTACATTTAGTTTCAGTTTTAATAAGTAGACCACTCGGTCAATAAAAGCACCAAAAAGTCACCCGACTCACCGCTACAGGCTTTGAACTGCGTGGCCCTGCCCTCGCCGAGCGCAAAACGTACCCACCGGTGAATTCATAACTGATGTAACGACCTCGGCACCGCTTAGGGGAAACCCCGATTACTACCTTAATGGCACTTTGATATACAGCGCGCCCTTTCCCACCCTTACAAGGTCTGAAGACCGACCCGGGAACCGGTTCAAATCGCCTAAGGAGCAATAAGATGTCATTGAGGAATATGCCGATCGGTCTGCGCGCCAGCCTGAGTTTTGGGGTGTTGGCCAGCATGCTGGTGATCGTCGGAATGTTTGGCCTGGGGCAGATGGCCAAGCTGCGCGAAAGCGCGCTGGTGATGGAAGAGTCGTGGATGCCGAGCATCGAGAATATCCACGACGCTGCAGCCTGCATCGCCAACATCCGCCTGGAGTCGATGCGCATGGTGACCACCGACGAATCAAGGATCCGCGACAACAGCAAAAGCCTGATCGCCCGCCAGCGCAACGAACTCAACACCCTGCTCGAGCACCACACCGACCTGCTCAGCAGCGACGAAGAGCGCGCCATGCTCAAGCAACTCAACAGCGATGTGAACACTTACAACAGCATCGTCAGCCAGATGATGGAGCTGGTCGACAAGGACCAGCAGCAAGACGCCATCGACCTGCTCAACACACGCATCGGCCCACAGGGCACGGTCTTGAATAAAAGCCTGGAGGACATGATTACCTTCAATCAGCAAGGCGTGGAAGCCGCCGCGGACGCGGCGGCGCAGATGTACACCCGCGCGCAGTGGGTGGTCGGCCTGATCATCCTGTGCGCACTGATCACGACCTTGTTGCTCGCCTGGCTGCTGACCCGCAGCATCACCACCCCGCTGGGCCAGGCGCTGGCTGTGGCGCGCACCATTGCCGGTGGCGATTTGAGCCAGCCCATCGTGGTCAAAGGCAGCGACGAACCGGCGCAATTGCTGACGGCCCTGGCCACCATGCAGGATCAGTTGCGCACCACCATTCATGGCATCAGCGAGTCGGCGCAGCAACTGGCCTCCGCAGCCGAAGAGATGAGTTCGGTGATGGAGCAGAGCACCCGTGGCCTGCAAGCGCAGAACGATGAGATCGAACAGGCCGCCACCGCCGTCAACGAGATGAGCGCGGCGGTGGACGAAGTCGCGGCCAATGCAGTGTCCAGCGCCGAGGCGTCCACGGCCTCCGACGAAGACAGCAAGCACGGTCATTACCAGATCAGCGCAACCATCAGCGCGATCCAGAGCCTGGTGGACGAAGTACTCGGTGCGTCCAACAAAGCCGAAGGCCTGGCGGTGCAGGCCCAGGACATCAGTAAAGTGCTGGAAGTGATCCGCGGCATCGCCGGGCAAACCAACCTGCTGGCGCTGAATGCCGCCATCGAAGCCGCCCGCGCAGGCGAGGCTGGGCGCGGGTTTGCCGTGGTGGCCGACGAGGTGCGCTCACTGGCGCAACGCACCCAGGACTCCACCGAAGAAATCGAGCAGATGATCAACGGCATCCAGCAAGGCACCCAAGGCACTGTCGAAGCGCTCAACAGCAGCGCCGAGCACGCCGGCCAGACCTTGCAGCGGGCCAACAGCGCCGGCAGCGCCCTGGAAAAAATCACTGCGGCCATCTCGCAGATCAGCGAACGCAACCTGGTGATCGCCAGCGCCGCCGAGCAACAGGCCCTGGTAGCCCGTGACGTCGACCGCAGCCTGGTGAACATCCGCGACCTGTCGACCCAGACCGCCGCCGGCGCCACCCAGACCTCGGCGGCCAGCCAGGAACTGTCACGCCTGGCGGTGGACCTCAACGGCATGGTGACGCGGTTTGTCCTGTAATTAGCGATTGTGTCGCGCAGGCCACTGGGCAACACTCGCCGCCTTATTGATGTAGGAGTGTTCCGTGAGACCTGTCGACACCCTGTACCTGTTGGGGCTGGCTGCCATTTGGGGCGCCAGTTTCCTGTTCATGCGCATTATCGCGCCGGAAATCGGCACGGTGCCGACTGCGTTTTTTCGCGTGTCGATCGCCGCCGCCGGCTTGCTGGTGATCCTCACGGTGATGCGCGTGAACTGGGACTTCCAGGGCAAGTTCAAGACCGTGCTGCTGCTCGGCGTGATCAACTCCGGGATACCCGCGACTATGTATTCCGTGGCCGCTCAGGTGCTGCCGGCGGGTTACTCGGCGATCTTCAACGCCACCACGCCGTTGATGGGCGTGTTGATCGGCGGGTTGTTCTTCAGCGAGCGCCTGACGCCTTCGAAAATCGCAGGTGTGTGTTTGGGCCTGTTCGGCGTAGGAATCCTGACCCGTGCCGGGCCGGTAGCCTTTGATAGGGACTTGTTGATGGGCGCACTGGCCTGCCTGCTGGCCACCACGTGCTACGGCTTCGCCGGGTTCCTTGCGCGGCGCTGGCTCGATCAGCGTGGCGGCCTGGACAGCCGGCTTTCGGCATTGGGCAGCATGCTCGGCGCGACCCTGTTCTTGCTGCCGTTCTTTGCCTACAGCGCCATCAGCCATCCACCGGCGAGCTGGGGTGGCTGGCAGGTGTGGTCGTCATTGTTGGGGTTGGGGCTGGTGTGCACGGCGTTTGCCTACATCCTGTACTTCCGCTTGCTGTCGTCGATTGGGCCGGTGAAGTCGATGACCGTGACCTTTATGATTCCGCCGTTTGGGGTGTTGTGGGGGGCGTTGTTGCTGGGAGAGCCGTTGTCGATGGCGCATTTGTATGGCGGGGTGTTGATTGGGGGCGCCCTTTGGCTGGTGCTGCGACCAGGGAAATTATCGGCCCGCTAGGCGCCCGTCATCATCTGGTCACGCAGTAAATGCTTGAGATATTGGCCGTAGCCATTCTTGCAGCGTGGCGTGGAGGTTTCCCACACCAGATCGTCGCTATTTGCAAATCAGAAACAAAATACATAAAAAAAATACAAATAATGTATTTTACGCCGCACAAATGGACAAATTCGCAAAATGCGACAAAGGTCATCATGCCCAACCCAGACTTTTTCGGCTTGGATGCCCCCGTTGTATGGGATACGCACTCGGCTTATCAACACCTTCATGCGCTCGAACAAGCCGACACCAAACGCACGGCCGAGCGCCGCCTGCACGAATTGGGCTTGCTGCCCGCCGAACTCACGGCGCACACCCTTGAAGATGAGTTGGGACGCCCACCGACCCCTGTCGTGCTGGCCTGGGATATAGAAAGAGCGCGGGCCAAGCGCAAGCTGGTGATCTTCGCGCAATTGTTCCGTACACCGGACGGCCAAGACTGTTTGCACGCCAATGACGCCAGGGGCGCACGCTACTGGCTGCCCCTCGGACCGGTGCCGCTTGATTCCCAGGCACTGGCCAATGCCCTGCAGCGCTTGCAGACCCACATTGGCAAATACATCGTCGTGTTTCCCAGCGGACGTCTCACTGCCATTTGCAGGCAAGCCTGCCCGCCGGCCAGCGTCGAACTCGGGTTGCTCAGTTATGCCCCGATACTCGACGAAAGCCCATTGCGCGCGCCACATTCCCCGGCAAAGTCGCTCACGCCTCATCTCAAGCGACTTGAGTCAGAGAGCGTGCAAATCATCCGCGAAGCGGTGGCCGAATGCGAAAACCCAGCCATGCTGTATTCGATGGGCAAAGACAGCGCAGTCATGCTCCACCTGGCCCGCAAAGCCTTTTACCCTTCTGTACCGCCCTTCCCGCTCTTGCACGTCGACACGCGCTGGAAGTTTCAGGAGATGTACATGTTCCGCGATTTCATGGTGCGCGAAAGCGGCATGGACCTGCTGGTGCATATCAACCCCGAGGCGATCAGCAAGAACATCAACCCCTTTGACCACGGCTCGGCGCTGCACACCGACCTGACCAAGACCGAAGGCCTCAAGCAAGCCCTGGATAAGTACAAATTTGACCTGGTGTTTGGTGGCGCACGCCGCGATGAAGAGAAATCCCGCGCCAAGGAGCGCGTGTTTTCCTTCCGTAGCAAAAGCCATCAATGGGATCCAAAAAACCAGCGTCCCGAGGTATGGAACCTCTACAACACCCATAAAAATCCTGGCGAGAGCATTCGCGTTTTTCCGCTGTCCAACTGGACAGAACTCGATATCTGGCAATACATCCACCAGGAAAACATCCCATTGGTCCCACTCTATTTCGCAAAACAAAGGCCTGTCGTTATCCGTAATGGCGTGGCACTTATGGTGAATGATTCACGCATGAAGTTGCTCCCGGACGAGAAAATTGAAGCGCGCAACGTGCGTTTTCGCACCCTGGGCTGCTACCCACTGACCGGCGCGGTGGAGTCAAACGCCCTCACCGCCGCCGACGTCATCCTTGAATTGCTGGGCTCCACCCGCTCCGAGCGACAAGGCCGAGCGATTGACAGTGACAGCGCGTCAAGCATGGAAAAGAAGAAAAAGGAGGGCTATTTCTGATGGCACTCGAACCTACTGCGCTCGCCACTGATGCAACGATCGAAGCCTTTCTGGCACAACAGGGTGACCAGGACCTGCTGCGTTTCATCACCTGCGGCAGCGTCGACGACGGCAAAAGCACACTGATCGGCCGCTTGCTGTGGGATGCACGGCAACTCACCGACGATCAACTGACGGCACTGCACGCCGACTCGAAAAAACACGGCACCCAGGGCAAGGATCTCGACTTTGCACTCTTGGTCGACGGCCTGTCCGCCGAGCGTGAACAGGGCATCACTATCGACGTGGCCTACCGTTTTTTCTCCACCGCCAAACGCAAGTTCATCGTCGCCGACACTCCAGGCCACGAGCAGTACACACGCAATATGGTCACGGGGGCGTCGACCGCCGATGTCGCGGTGATCCTGATCGATGCCCGACAGGGCGTGCTGACGCAAACCCGCAGGCATGCCTACCTGGTGTCGTTGATGGGCATTCGCCAGGTGGTCTTGGCCGTGAACAAGATGGACCTGATCGGGTTCGACGAGGGCGTTTTTCGCCAGATTACCGACGAGTTCCGCGAGTTTTCCCAAAGCCTGGGGTTCGAGAAGATCATCCCGATCCCTCTCAGCGCGCTCAAGGGTGACAACATCACCCAACGCTCCACTCACACGCCTTGGTACAACGGCCCGACCCTGATGGGCTGCCTGGAAACCCTTGAGATGGCTACGCCTGCGTCCGAGCGCCTGGTATTTCCGGTGCAATGGGTGAATCGTCCGGATGCCTCGTTTCGAGGGTTCAGCGGCTGTGTGGCAGAAGGTAAGGTCAGCGTCGGCGATGAGGTGCGCGCAAGCCTCTCGGGCCACACCGCTACGGTCACCGACATTATCGGCATGAACGGCTCCACCCAGTGCGCCACTGCCCCAGACGCCGTTACGCTGACACTGAGCAAGGAAATCGACGTGTCACGCGGTGACATACTGTCCCTGAGTCAAAGCCCGCTGGAGGTCACCGACCAGTTTGAAGCCGTGCTGATCTGGATGAACGAAGACGCAGGGCTCAACGGCCGCAGCTACGACATCAAACTGGCGACGCAATGGGCATCGGCTTCAATCACCAACATAAAATATCGCATCGACACCAACACCCTTGCCCGTGATGCCAGCCGCCATCTGTCCCTGAATGACATCAGTGTCTGCACCCTGGCAACCAGCAAACCCCTGGTATTTGACAGCTATCAACAATCCAGGACCCTGGGAAGCTTCATTCTGGTGGACCGCGTTACCCACGCCACCGTCGCGGCAGGCCTGATCAACCACAGCCTGCGGCGGGCGCAGAACGTGCACCGACAGGCCCTTTCGATTACCCGTGAAGACCGGGAAAAGCTCAATGGCCACCCTGGCAAAGTCATCTGGTTTACCGGGCTGTCGGGGTCGGGCAAATCAACGCTGGCCAACGCGCTGGAATTGGAACTGCATGCCCAAGGCTATCGCACCTATATTCTCGACGGCGATAACGTGCGCCAGGGCCTGAACAGAGACCTGGGCTTTACCGATGCGGACCGCGTGGAAAATATCCGGCGTATTGCCGAAGTGGCCAAACTGATGATGGATGCCGGGCTTATCGTCTTGACGGCCTTTATCTCGCCGTTCAGGAGAGAGCGGCAAATGGCGAAAGAACTGATTGGTGAGGACCGGTTTGTAGAGGTGTACGTCAGTACAACACTTGAAGTGTGTGAAGAGCGGGATGTGAAAGGCTTGTATAAAAAGGCCAGGGCCGGGCAATTGCCGAACCTGTCAGGGGTGGGCAGCCCTTATGAAGCTCCGATCGAAGCTGACCTGAATATTGATGCCGCTCAGACCGAACTGAACCGTGCCGTTAGCAAGCTGATGCAGCACATAAACAAATAAAGATCTGCTGAGGGCTTGACACCGCATACCTATTGAAAAACAGGTATGTTAAGCTTCGCAAAATTATAAACAGGCCAACATGTATCATGCCCACCCTCTACGTCGCGCACACCCCAGAGTTAATTGCATTACTTATTTTTGCTTTCGTATGCGCACTTGCGCCGATGTTTTTTTTACAAAAAATAATACCTTCGCTAATACCACAAGCGCATCCTAAAACACGATGGATGGACGGATTGCGTGGAGTAGCAGCAGCATTGGTATCACTCAATCATGCGCCCTTGGTCTTAATTAATTTGGTGATTGTTCCAAAAGTTTTTTACTTTGATCTTGTCGACAGCTCGATACTGTCCTTTTTCGGGGCTATTGGTGTACAGGTCTTTTTCTGCATAACAGGCTTTTTATTTGCAGGAAAGATCTTTTCCAAAAACCCCATCGACTGGACAGACTTCTATGCCAAAAGAGTCCGTCGAATTGTTCCCGCATTCTTCCTCGCTGGTTTGATAGCATCAATCATCGGGCTTTGGTTCTCTTGGCCGCTAGTGCAAAAAACAAGCGATATTATTCCTGCAATCCCCGCTATTTTTGGCTTCGGCTTATTACCTATGCCTACAATTAATGGCTTCAATTTTTCACGCCTACTTGGCGTCGCTTGGACACTCGCAATCGAGTGGAAGTTTTACTTCGTCCTGCCCATTGTCTACATTGCGGTATGCCATGATCGTAAAAAATCACTGTCTGCAATTATTGCATTTGCTTTCATCGACTTATATCTGAACGATGCCAGCGCATGGGCATTCTTTATCCCTGGCGCCCTATGCGCGCTTTTTAGCGGCAAAGAATTCAAACATTCAACCCGGATTGTCGCAGGCCTTATCGCGCTCGCAATCGTCATTGCGATGTTCTACCGTATTGGAGCCAAAGCCAATTATGGCCTGGAACAATGGCTGACTGTTTCAGCACTGTTCGCAGCACTTGCTATATCGCGCCCGGGCATTCTCGCTACGCGTTTATTTGTCGCTCTGGGTACTGTCAGCTACAGTTTTTACCTACTCCATGCAATGACCTTGTTTGCTGTGTTCGCGGTTATTGACCGGTACATCATAGGCGCTGGTGAACTGACCATGGTGCAGTTTTACCTCGTCGCGGGCGGCTCCTTGGCGCTGGCTTCAATACTCTCCACCGCCTCCTATCTGCTGGTAGAGAAGCGCTTCATGCAGACATCTTCGCCAAACCAGACCAAAGCACTCCATCCGACTACCGTTCGGGCGCCCGTCTGATCGGCGGCACAACCCAACCGTACGGCGCAGTGCCTGATCAGCAGGCATAAAAAAACACCTCGATACTCTCGAGGTGTTTTTTTTGACCAAGAATCAGCCTTTGGCCGAGTGGAACTTCAATTTTACAGGGCTGCTGCATACGTAGCGGGTAGTGCCTTCCTGTTGAATGATCTTCACAGTATAGGTACCGGAAGCCAACCCACTGACATCCACTTTGCCAACAAACCCAGACATCTCGAGCTCCGGCTTGGAAAAAGCTTTAGCAACGTCAGGGCGAGCGGAACGTGTCAGGGGCGCACTAGCAGCAACGTCATTCGAAGCCGAGACGATCTCAATCGACACATCTTTCGGAATACTGCCCGCTTTTACATTGTAAGCCCAACCCCAAGGCTCAAAAGGCTCGGTAGTCTGAAGCGTAGTCGCCGTCACGGGACTGTCGAACGAGCAAAAGTCATTGGCCACAACGCCAGCAGGTTTACCACTGTCGCAAGCCGCCAACAAGCCGAATACTGCAAACACAGGAAGGTACAGATAACGCATAAAACTCTCCTTTAAATCGAAATATGAGCTGTTACTTAAAATTCAGTAGTTTTTTAAGTACTCGCCTGAGCCCAATGGTTTTTTCACCTATCATCGCCACAACCTTCGGGCGTAGCACATCGATATCGCCCATTTGCGCCTGGAACCAACGATCGTCAATTTTATAATCTCTTTGCAAGACCTCAAAGTGAGCAGGACTGTTCAGAAGACCATTAAATTTCAACAACCCTATCATTCTGTACGGCGCACCTAGCCACTGGTTGTAGTTAAACAACAACAGCGCACTTTCGATATCCCGATGCTCTTTGGTTGGGACATCCTTGAAAACAAGAACATCCTCAAACCCTTGAATCAATACCTCGGCAGAAACATCATCAAAGAAGGTTTCAGCCATCAAGTAGTGTTCGTTAATTGTTCGAATAGAGTTACTCGCAGTTTGACTGCTGGCATTCTCCCCCGGCATAATTCTGAAGTTAATCAGCGTTCGCTCAGAGATGTGAATATCATATCGCTTGACCAGCCTAACCCACATCTCAAAATCCGGCAGCTGGCGCATTCTGTTACTGTACAAGCCCAGCTCGTCATAACACGCCTTCCTTATCAACATAGTCGGGTGGCAAATGCAGTTGCCCAGATCAAAAAACCGACGTAACCACAATCCTTGCGAGCGATTCTCCTGATCAAAAACCGAGCCTGTCGGGAAGGAGGCTTTATCCATCGGTTCGCCAGCTTTATCGACAAAACGCGCGCGACCAAAAGAAGCACCTATCTTCGGGTTTTCGCGCAAGATATTTACTTGATAGGCAAGCTTGTCATCTTCGGCCCAAAAGTCATCTGAGTTAATAAGAGCGATGAATTCACCAGACGCGTGACTAATCAACTCATTAGTGACCACACAGGCGCCACGGTTCACCGTATTAGGAAAAAACGTTATGCGTTCATCCTTGATGGCGGCCACAACCTCACGAGTTCCATCCGTTGAACCGTCATCAGAAATGATCAGCTCAAAATCGACATCACGCTGGGCAAGCACGCTGGCGATAGCTTGCTCTACAAATGCAGCATGATTATACGTCGGCATAATCACGGATACAGTAGGCTTCATCAAACCTTCTCCCTATACAAGGCTTTGAGCAATATACGTTTGAACCGGTCAGGCATCACCGCACGCAAGAAGCGCATCATAAAGTTAGGGATATAATCGATGAAACGCGGCAACGCCTTAACGACGGGTTGAACCACCGCATCTACAGCACTTTCGACCTGCGACGAAGCAATCACATGACGCAAACGACTGGCCAACACTTCGAACTCAAGATGAAATACGTTATTCGTCAAAGCGTTGTACGCGGGGATAACTTCGAGTTGAATTTTTAGCTTGTTAATATGCGAAGTCTGCGTCCACACCCCATTCGAGTGCAGGCGATAAACCGACATAGGTTCCTCAAGGAAACCGATCAAGCTCGTCCGCGAGACGCAGATATTGACAATCCAATCATAAGAGCGCATTTCAAACAACGCAGGTGGCAGTTCGTCCAACGCGCTCTTGCGGTACATACACGTTGAAAAGTTGCCGACCAAGTTATCGGCGATCAGATCACGGGCACCAATGATGCGATAAGACGAACTAACAGGCACTCTAGGCGTAAACTGAGAGCGGTCTTCTTCATAAACCAGATAGTTTACCGAGCATAAGGAACACTCCCAGTGCTGCTCAAGAAACTCTAACTGACTTGCTAATTTCTTCGGGCTAACCCAATAGTCATCGCCTTCCAAGACAGCAATATACTCACCGGAGCACTCAGAGAAGCCCCGCTGGTAGTTTTTGGTAATCCCCAAGTTTCCATTATTGACCAAGAACTTAAAGATAAACCGTGGGTCCGTACCTTCAAATTCCCTGATAATATTCAGCGTATTATCACTGGAGCCGTCATCGGCAATAACGAGCTGCAGCGGCCCGTTGATAACCTGCTTAAACAGCGCTTCAAGCGCTTGACGAATATACTTCTCGTGATTGTAAGTCACCAACAAAATAGAGAGTTTAAACGTTACAGCTTCCATTATACTTTCTCCAAGCGGGCGGAAGGACGTGGAATGTAAATTTCCGCCTCACCCTCAATCACGATCTTACCTCTTACACTGCACGATGTATCAAAAGACACTATTTTCTTGGCGGTATTAATGCTTGTCACGCAGATTTCAGCCACGACTGTATCACCCAGATAAACAGGCTTCTTAAATCGAAGATTTTGCGAGAGGTAGACACACCCAGGTCCAGGCAAGCGCGTACCAAATAACGCGGAAAAGAACCCGGCCGAAAAGAGGCCATGCGCAATACGCGCTTTAAATCGCGACTTTTCTGCGTACTCTTCGCTCATATGCACAGGGTTATTATCACCCGACAACCCTGCGTAAGCCTTCACATCGGCGTCTGTCACGGTGTGGGAGTAAAAAGCCTGCATGCCGACTTCAATTTGATCAATAGTCAAACCACCGAAGTTGTGTCCACTGATACTTGTCACTTCCTCAATCCTTCTCTTGAAAGTGGGCGTGCAGGGTTACCAACAACCGTCACCCCAGCAGCTACACTCTTGGTCACTACCGCGCCCATGCCCACTACGGCACCACGACCAATCGTCAACGGCTTGCCCTTCTTACCTTGAATAATAGAAGCCCCCGTACCGATGTAAGCATGGTCTTCAATAATGACATTACCGTTGCATTTTACCGATGGCGCGAAGGTAACGAAGTCACCAATGACACAATCGTGGGCAACGTAAGAATAGATATTGGCGTGAAAATGCCGACCGATCTTCACATTCGAAGTAATTGTCACAAAAGGAGAAAGCACCGCACCTTCAGCAATTTCATTCGCATCAAGGATGACGGTATTTTCAGCAAATACGGAGAATGCCTCTGCACCACGGTCCTCGCAAAGAGCGGCAATTCGCTCCCTGACTGCGGACTGACCAATGGCAATACTAAAATACCGGTTACCAGGAAGACTCAAAAACTCATCCAGAGAAATAACAGAGTATCCGTTGATCTCAGATTCCTCTACGGCGCCCTCCACGACGAAGTAGAGTTTGGCGCTGCCAGAAGAAAGCGCTTCCTTGAAGCGAGCAGCCACAAGGGGAATAACCTCTCGACCGTAGCCACCTGCCCCCACTATTCCGTATGTGTTCATCTTGCTCCCCTCCCTAAACAAAAAATTCTTACTGACTTCTAGTTATCGAACACTGTGCCGAGCGATCAGAATGCTTGCTTGAGCAATACACACACCATGTCAACCTCTTCAAGGGACAGCGAGTGGTACAGCGGCAAACAAATAATACGACGGGAAATATCTTCAGCGATCGGCGCAGATTGCCCTTCTACGTAATGCAGTTCAGACAACGACGGATAAAAGTAGCGACGCGGGTAAATACTATGAAGGTTTAAGTACTCGAGCACGGCAAGCACCGCTGCCTCGTCCTCCAGAATAACCGGAAAATAGGCATGATTATAAACCGTATCATCAGCCACTTTTTGATACGAAAACCCACACTCTTTCAAATTCAAAAGATAGCGCTGCGAAAGTAGCTTGCGTTGCGCAAGGATGCTGTCCACATACTTTAAGTTACACAGCCCCATGGCCGCATGCACTTCGGAGTTCTTGCCATTAATACCGATGTCGCCAAATTCAGTCGCGGAAGAGTGCCCAAAGTTACGCATCATCGCCAAGCGCTTGATCAATTTAGCGTCGTTCGCAACGACGGCACCACCTTCGATGGTGTGAAACAACTTTGTTGCATGAAAACTGCAGGTGGCAATATCGCCATATGCAAGTAACGAGCGGCCCTTATAGGTTGTACCGAACGCGTGCGCGGCGTCATAAATCACGTGTAAATTATGCTTCTTTGCAATAGCCTCGATCGCCTCGACATCGCATGGGTTACCAAACACATGGGTCGCCAGAATCGCGGATGTTTTATCCGTGATAGCAGCTTCAATCTTAGCGGGGTCGATATTCAGAGTGTCTGGGCAAATATCAACCATCACCGGCAAGCAGTGCTCCCATACAATGCTTGAGGTCGTCGCCACGTAGCTGAAGGGTGTGGTAATTACCTCACCCTTCAGGTCCAAGGCACGGATCGCAATTTGCAGGGCGACAGTACCGTTACTCAAGAACAACAGCTTTTCGACACCGAGATTTTTCTTCAGCTCAATTTCAAGCTCATTAACCAACGGTCCGTTATTGGTCAGCCATTCTCGCGCCCAAATACCAGACAGATAGCTCTGAAACTCTGCGAACGGCGGGATGAATGGTTTTGTTACGGTGATGTTCATAATATTCCGATAAATTATTTATGAAGTTTTTGCCGAAAAGCTTGAAGCCTGCCGCACCAGGACGCATTCAGTTGATCAAGAGCTTCTTTCATGCGTAGAGCGTCAGTGGTTAACTCAATGATACGGGCTTGCTGTGTCAGAATATTATTTTCCAGTGCGCGAATTTCAGCGTTCTGAACACCTTTTTCTTCTTCTAATTCATTTATATGGTCTACGCGTCTAGAAAGGTCGGCCGACAACTCACTGATCTGTATTGCCTGCTGATTGACGTTCGCATCGAGCTTGGCTATGTCGTCTTCACGTGACCGCAAAGCCTGTTGGAGCAACGTGTGTTGGTCCCCAGCATCCAATAGAGCAGCATCCAGATTATGGATGCGCTGCTCCTGAGCGCTCACAGTATCGTTAAGTTCAGCGAGGTGACTCTTTAGCGAGGCAGCAGCGGTTTCATATTCAGCCAACCGTTCACCACACAGCAAAAGTTCGGCATCGAGGTGGTGAACCTGTTGTGCCTGGTCGACTAACGCTTTTTCCAACACCGCTTTACGCTCAGCACATGCGATGACTTCAGCTTCATATGCAGCGTATTGTTCCGCTCTCATCGCCAGCTCAGTCACCAGTTCAGCAATATATTTTGTCTGGTCATCAATGAGCTGATTAAGATTGGATATATGTTCGCCTCGCGCTGATAACTCGACAGCCATGTCGGCTTCTTGGCGGATATGGGCCAACCGATCGGCCTCATGATCTTCGATGGAGTGCGTCAAGTCCTCAATGGCCTGGTTCAAACCCGCGATATGCTGCGTGCGCGCCTTCAGCTCGGCCTCAAAATCGGCAAGCCGCTTGGCGCGATTCGACAGTTCACTGTCGAGCCCGGTGATGTGCTTGATCTGATCATCAATCGTACTGGCCAGACCCGCTATATGCTGGCCACGTGCGGTTAACTCTTGCTCAAATTCTGCAATACGCTGGGCGCGTATCGATAGCTCTGATTCAATACTGCGAATATGCACTGACTGATCATTGATTGTCAGCTCTCTACCTGCGACTGTTTCACAAAGATCAGCCACCTTTGCTTCCAGCGTCGCTAGATAGACCTTCACGTTATAATTGGAAGACTGGCTCTGCTGCGTATCATCTGCATCATCGGAAACGTCGTAACCGAACAGAGTCAACGACTCTTTGATGCGTTCAGGAACATTCTGAAACTGCGAGACTTTATCTTTCTTCCACGCGTAGGCACTGCCTTGAAAAGAAGATGAAGAGCCTTTGCCTTTCTTCCAGTTCAAATACGCCGTGGATGAAAGATTCTCCATATCGAATCGGCAATAGCTGTCGTAGTCTATATAACCTGCCGGGTCCAACTGAGAGGACTCCAGGGTAATACCCAGAAAATTACAGATGCGCAACACTTCAGCATGCGTGTCGGCCACCAGGTTTTCGTATTTAACAACCAGGTAGTTTTCGGCAGACAGCAAGGCAGCCGCATCCGCAGCTATCTTTTTGATCTCATTCGCCCAGCGTGCCAGATTCAGCTCGGCCTTTTTGAACCACCACGGCGTACGTGCAAACGACAGCGCAACGTCCCTGCCATCCCTTACGACATGTATAAACTTGGCGTCGGGAAACACCCGCGTCATGATGTCCAAACGCTGACCGTACCAAGGCGTTTGCTCGATCAGTATTTTTTTATTATGGGATTTAGCAATCGCATCATAATAACCAGCAAAAAAATCCTGCATCGAACGCAGCGGATACTCCAATCCCTCGCAGTACTCGCGATAATTGAAAAACCGCGCGAGGTCGTGGGGGCAGCAACGCTCGAGCAGATCCGCTGCGACCGCTGCATCCCCTATCGCGCCCAATGCAATATTTTCATAAAATCGACTGCCGTTCGTATCGTACTCAAAAATGCACTGCATCTCAGGTGGAACACACACCTGTGAATGTGCATTGAGTACTTGTGCCAGATACGTTGTGCCACAACGGCCGGTACCAATTATAAATGCGTTATTCATATTCGGTATAATCAACGTGCGACGTCATTGGGTACGCTGAAACAGGAAAACCGTTCAGACGCGGACTTTTCGGCATATCACACCTCAAACTCATGCAATTTCAGCTGCGAGAATCCGTGCACTTTTGACCACACCCTGGCCTTTTCCCAACGTCCTACCCTGAATACAACTGCATCACTGACGACGTCAATAAACTCAGCAGTTTCGTTCTCGACAATGGTCGATGAAATATTCACTCGCAGTGAGTAATTGCCTTCCTGCAGCGGCAATTTCAGCGCGTACTCCGCCAAATATCTCGAGCCTTGCTTAGTGACTAGATAAGGCTGATCAATGTGTGGAAAGCCGCAGCCGATAATATTGTTTTTCTTGTCATCAAAAATACTAATATTGACTGAAAGTTCTTTTTCGGCATAGGCTTCAAAATACACTTTAACGACCACATCTTGGTTGAATTCAACAAAAACCAAGTCATTACCATCGGTATCGACCAACTCAACGCAGGTCGACTTTACTTCACCACTGCCAAAGCGGAATTGCGCCACCCTGGTCTCGAACTCTTGGGAGCGTTTGAAGTTGAGTTCATCCTTAGGCGTGATCTGCTGGCTTGACTGTCCAGCCATATCATTCGGAAGACCAGGCACACGTGCCTGCTTTCGATGCTCGGCGTTCATTTCTTCCTGCATCGTACGGATGTAACGCTCAGCAACGTCCGCTGCCGGTCCGACCGTTACAACCTTGCCGCGCTCAAGATAAACACCACGTGAGCATAGGCTTTTTACCGAACCTACGTCATGGCTGACGAAGAGGATCGTGGCGCCGTTGTCCTGGATACGGGTCAATGCGGTCATGCATTTGGCCTGGAAGTTCATGTCGCCTACAGACAGCGCTTCATCGACGATCATGATTTCAGGCTTGGACATGATATTCGAAGCAAATGCCAAGCGGACGAACATACCGCTGGAGTAAGTTTTGACCGGTTGTTCGATGAAGTCGCCGATGTCTGCGAACGAGGCAATTTCTTCAAAGCGCGCGTCGACTTGGTCTTCGCTCAACCCCAGGATAGCGCCATTCATATAGACGTTTTCGCGGCCGGTAAACTCGGGATTGAACCCCGCGCCCAACTCCAGCAATGCGGCAATTCGACCGTTAGTCAGGACAGTGCCGCTGGTAGGGTTAAGCGTGCCGCAGATCATCTGCAGCAATGTGGACTTACCACTGCCATTACGCCCAATGATACCGACCGTCTCGCCTTTCTTGATCTCAAACGACACGTCACGCAACGCCCAAAACTCTTTGAAGTATTGGCGGCGACCGCGCATCAGCATCTGTTTCAATCGGTCATGAGGCTTGTCATAAATGTGGTAGCACTTATTGAGGCCCTCAACGTGAATAGCTATATCAGAGGACATCAGCAAACCCCTTCCGCGTCTTTTGAAACCAGGCAAAGCCTAACCATGCAAATAATGCCGACCCCGCCATATATAAGGACAGCACCTTCATATCGGGCAGCCGTCCCCAAAACAACACGTCTCGCACACCCTCAACCGCCGGCGTGAGCGGGTTGAGCAAAAGGATATGCGCGTACTGCTGGGGCAAGGCGCTGGAAGGATAAAAAATCGGCGACAGGAACATCAATACCGTCGTCAAAATGCCGATGAACTGGCTAACGTCGCGCAGGTACACGCCCAACGAGGCCAAGCCCCAGGAGAGCCCCATCACAAGAAATATCAAAGGCAGCATGATGATCGGCAACATCAATGCCGTTAGGTGCGGCACCCCAAAGAGGCAGAGGTAGGCAATCAACCAAACGCTAAGGCTGACCACGAAATGAAACATCGCAGAACCCAGGTTTACCCAAGGAAGAATCTCCAGCGGGAATACCACTTTCTTCACGTAGTTTGCGTTCGCCAAAATCACCCCGGGTGCGCGGTTAACGCACTCAGCGAACAGGTTGAAAACCATCAGGCCACCGAACAGTACCAAAGCAAATTCGGTCTTTGAGTCAGTGCCACCACTCCAACGCGCCTTGAAGATCACGCTGAACACGAACGTATAAACGGCCAACATCAAAACCGGGTTGAAGAAAGACCAAAAGATCCCCAGAAACGAACCTTTGTAGCGGCCAATAACTTCCCGCTTGATCATGGCTTTGATCAAGCTGCGATTGCTCCAAACGCTCTTGACGAGCGCCTTAGGGGATATCGAGTGCAATTGCATCAGGCAAACACCTCAGCATCGCTTAACAGTGCGCCTTGCTGATCTTTACCAGAAAGTGCTGGCTCTCCAGTCACCGGCCAGCGAATGCCCAACGCCGGATCGTTCCACGCGATGCAGCGCTCATGTGCAGGGGCATAATAGTCCGTGGTCTTGTACAGAAACTCTGCAAACTCCGAGAGCACGACGAAGCCATGGGCAAACCCTTCAGGCACCCATAGCTGACGCTTGTTTTCTGCGGACAACACCTCCCCCACCCACTGGCCGAACGTGGGCGAGGATTTACGGATATCGACTACAACATCAAATACTTCGCCCGCAACGACTCTCACCAACTTACCTTGCGGTTGTTGGACCTGGTAATGCAGCCCTCGCAATACGTTTTTCACCGACCGCGAGTGATTGTCCTGAACAAACGTGACTTCTCTGCCAACCGCTGCTGAAAACTGCGCGCTGTTGAAGCTTTCAAAGAAAAAGCCACGATCATCACCAAATACCTTCGGCTCAAACAATACGACGTCAGATATGGCTAATGGTGTAGCTTTCATCAGTAAATCTTCTCTCGCAAAATACGTTGCAGGTATTGGCCATAGCCATTTTTTAAAAGCGGAGCAGCAAGCTTTTCGAGCTGCTCGCTACCAATCCATCCTTGCCTGAAAGCGATTTCTTCCGGGCAGGCCACCTTGAGGCCCTGGCGATGCTCAAGCGTGGCAATGAAGCTGCTCGCTTCCAACAGAGACTCGTGCGTGCCGGTATCCAGCCATGCATAACCGCGACCCATAATTTCTACAGACAGGCTGCCCTGCTCAAGATAAATGCGGTTGAGGTCAGTGATTTCCAGCTCTCCACGGGGTGAAGGCTTGATGCTTTTAGCAATATCAACCACTTGTTGATCGTAGAAGTACAGGCCAGTAACGGCGTAGTTCGATTTCGGCTTGAGAGGTTTTTCCTCCAGGCTGAGCGCTTTACCTTGCGCATCGAAATCCACAACCCCGTAACGCTCAGGGTCATTCACGTGGTAGGCAAACACGCTGGCACCTTCTTCACGCGCCATTGCACTTGAGAGCAATTGGTTGAAGTGGTGGCCGTGGTAAATGTTGTCACCCAGCACCAGCGCCGACAGATCGTTGCCAATAAAGTCTTCGCCAATGATGAACGCCTGCGCCAAGCCATCCGGGGACGCCTGTACGGCGTAGGAAATATTCAGGCCCCAGTTGCTGCCGTCACCCAATAGCTGTTCAAAACGCGGGGTGTCCTGCGGCGTGGAGATGATCAGGATGTCGCGAATCCCCGCCAGCATCAGCGTGGTCAGCGGGTAGTAGATCATCGGCTTGTCGTAGACAGGCAGCAATTGCTTGGAAATCGCCAGGGTTGCAGGGTGCAGACGGGTGCCTGAACCACCGGCCAAAATAATGCCTTTACGTTTTAGCATGTTCATTTCTCTAGAATTTCTACGAGCATCCGTGCCACGCCGTCCTGCCATTGAGGCAAGCGCAGTGAGAAGGCATTCTGCAGTTTTTGAGTGTTGAGTCGGGAATTGCCAGGGCGCTGGGCGGGCGTGGGGTACGCGGCGGTGGTGATCGCGCCTACGCTTGCCGGTTCGACCTTGAGCTGCACGCCGGCCGCTTGCGCCTGTTCCAGCACGAAACGGGCATAACGGTGCCAGGTGGTCTCGCCTGCTGCTGCCAGGTGATAAACCCCGCTCAGTTGCGGGTTCGAACCCAGGGTGCGGATAGCGTGGGCGGTGATGTCGGCCAGCAGGTCGGCGCCGGTGGGCGTGCCGAACTGGTCGTCAATCACGTTCAGGCTGTCGCGCTCGCGGGCCAGGCGCAGCATGGTCTTGGCGAAGTTGTTACCGCGCGCGGCGTAGACCCAGCTGGTACGGAAGATCAGGTGCGCACAGCCGCTGGCCTGGATGGCCTGCTCGCCTTGCAGCTTGGTCGAACCGTAGACGCTCAGCGGGCCGACCGGGTCGGTCTCCAGCCACGGCGTGTCGCCGGCGCCGGCAAACACGTAGTCGGTGGAATAGTGCACCAGCAACGCATTCAGCTTCAGCGCTTCGGCGGCCAGCACTGCCGGGGCTTCTGCGTTCACACGCAGGGCCTGGGCAGGCTCGCTTTCGGCCTTGTCGACGGCGGTGTAGGCGGCGGCATTGACGATTACGTCAGGCGCAAAGCGCTGCACGGTGGCGGCCAGGCCTTGCAGGTCGTTGAGGTCGCCGCAGTAGTCCTGGCTTTTGGAGTCGAGCGCCAGCACTTGGCCCAAAGGGGCCAAGCTGCGTTGGAGTTCCCATCCCACTTGGCCATTTTTGCCAAGCAGAAGGATCTTCATGCCGTACGCTCGGCGTAGTTCTTTTCAACCCACTCGCGGTACGAGCCGGATTGGATATTGCTGACCCAACCCTGGTTATCCAGGTACCACTCGACGGTCTTGCGAATACCGGTTTCGAAGGTTTCAGCCGGCTTCCAGCCCAACTCACGCTCCAGTTTGCGCGCGTCGATGGCATAGCGGCGGTCATGGCCTGGGCGATCGGTCACGTAAGCGATCTGATCGCTGTAAGGCTTACCGTCCGCTTGGGGGCGCAGTTCGTCGAGCAACGCACACACCGTGTGAACGATATCCAGGTTCGGTTTCTCGTTCCAGCCACCGACGTTGTAGACCTCGCCCACAGTGCCGGCTTCCAGTACACGGCGGATGGCGCTGCAGTGGTCTTTTACGTACAGCCAGTCACGAATTTGCTGACCATCGCCGTACACCGGCAGCGCTTTACCCGCCAGTGCGTTGACGATCATCAGCGGAATCAGTTTTTCCGGGAAATGGTAAGGGCCATAGTTGTTCGAGCAATTGGTCGTCAGCACCGGCAGACCATAGGTATGGTGATAGGCGCGGACCAGATGGTCGCTCGCGGCCTTGCTCGCCGAGTAAGGGCTGTTTGGCTCGTACTGGTGAGTTTCGGTGAACGCGGGGTCGTCCTTGGCCAGGGAGCCGTAGACCTCGTCAGTCGACACGTGCAGGAAACGGAAGGACTGCTGCGCTTCGCCTTCCAGGCCTTTCCAGTAGGCACGTACCGCTTCCAGCAGACGGAAAGTACCGACGACGTTAGTCTCGATAAAGTCTTCCGGGCCATGGATAGAACGGTCGACGTGCGACTCGGCAGCGAAGTTCAGGATCGCGCGCGGCTGGTGCTCTGCGAGCAAGCGCTGGACCAGTTGGGTATCGGCGATATCGCCCTGTACGAACACATGGCGCTTGTCACCCTCGATCGAGCTGAGGTTCTCCAGATTGCCGGCATACGTCAGCTTATCCAGGTTAATGACCGGCTCATCTGTCTGAGCGACCCAGTCCAATACAAAGTTTGCACCGATAAAGCCCGCACCGCCGGTTACTAAGATAGTCATTGAGTCAGATCTTTTTCAGTAGTGTTGCAAAAATTAGCCCGAGGTTCCCCATGAACGTCTGCCGATATAAACCGACAGACCAGAACCCCAGCACTCGTCTAAATAACGTTTGACTGCGTGCACCTTTAAAGCGCGCAAGCGTCGTTCGATGTTCCTCACAAAGACGATGCTCCATGGCTTCGAGGGCACGAATGTTCTGTTCGTTCCACTCGTAAAAACGTCCTTGAAAGATCATCCGCAGCCGAACCAGGCGTGCTGCCCAGCTGGAGTTGCTGCCAATCAGATTTTCATCATGCTGGCGGTACTGCATTCTGGGCTCGGGATCGTAGTGAACGATGCCTCCCGCGCCCGTAACGAGTTGATACGCCCACCAATCATGGGAGGGGACGACAACATCCGCGCCCGCCTCCATGATCAGCTTGCGAGCAGCCTGATTGAACACCATGGTATTGCCGCCCGCAATGCTCTGAACGAGTGCGTTCGAGAAGTGCGGAGGCAAGGAAAACCGCGGTGAAAAACCCAGTGCAACGCCCGAGTCACTGACCAACTGCGTGCGGCCACAGTAAAGGGCCGGCACATCCGAAGGCTGGCTCTGCAGCCACTCAACGGCCACCTGTAGTTTATCTTCGTTCCAGATATCGTCCTGATCACACCAGGCAAAATAATCGGCCTGGATGTCGGCGCGACACGTCAACGAAAGGAAATTGGCAACGAAGCCCTTTTGCGGACCGCGCACCACGCTCAAACGGTCGCTGCCCCAGCGATTGCAGTACTGCTGAAAGATCGCCGAGGAGCCATCTTTGGAGCCGTCATCCGAAATGACTAACGTCCAGCCACGGTAGCTCTGCCGCTCAATGGAGTCGAGTTGGTCCGCAAGGAACGTCTCCCCATTGTACGAGCACATCAAAACCGCGACGTTCGCCAGGCAAACGTCGTTCGGCAGAGCATTGGAAAGGCTACGCGATGTGAAAATAGACACGATATCCCTTTGAGATGTACTACATATCCTGCAGGGAGGTAGGATATTGGCCGCAATAAGGTCGGAATTATTACAGTATTGGACTGTAAGAGCAATCTTACTTGTGACCGACGGTCAAGCATGCTGAACCTGCCAAAGCGCTCTACGATGGGGCCTTGCACCGCCAGCCCGCCACTTGCATTTTTGCCTTGCCAACCGACGCTTTCAGGCCGGCCGCGGACAACACTGGCACGCCCAAGTTCCAGCGCCGCCAACTAGCCCGACGAACGACCGTGCACCACTGCGCCTGGCAGCGCGTACCGCCCAACTCACTGCGCGGTCATCAGCGCGAAAGGTATAGTTCATATTCAGTTATGATGCGTCGACAACTTCAAGTATGCGTACCAACTGATCTATATCAACGAACGCTCAATAGCGGCAGTTACGTGCTGGATGACGTACCCGAACCACTTCATTATTGCGCTCATAACAACCCTTCGGTCGACGCTACACAACTCAAAAGAGCAATAGAACTACTTTGTCAATTGAAATATAAGCAGCGTTGAAACTGGAGCTGGAATGATTACCAAGACCCTCGCGATTATCGGCGCAGGCTTCTGCGGTTCGACGCTGGCTGTGCATTTGCTGCGCCACCCGCCGGCCACACCGCTGAAAATCCTGCTGATCAGCCGGCCAGGCAGCATGGCTCGGGGTATCGCCTACAGCACGCAGGCACGCGCGCACGTACTTAACGTGCCGGCCGGCAGGATGAATGCGCTGGCCGGCGAAGACGATAGCTTTTATGACTACATAAAACGCAGCCATCCCGACGCTACTCCCGCGCTCTTTGCGCAGCGGCGCCTTTACGGTGATTACTTGCAAGCACTGCTGCAACAGGCATCCGACAACGCCGCGCCCGGTTGCCAATTGCAGGAAGTGATTGGGGAAGTGGTCAAGATAATCCCTCAGCCAAATGCTCAGGGTGGCCTGCTGTTGATGGATAACGGCGAACATTACCGGGCCGACGCCATCGTTTTGAGCATTGGCAGTTGTGCGCGCCAAGCGCCATCCATTGCTCCCGAATATCGACCGTTCTATGAAAGCCCAGGCTATGTACACGACCCATGGCAGCCCGGCGCACTCGATCGTATCGGCACGAACGACCCGGTCTTCCTGATCGGTAGCGGGCTGACGATGCTGGATGTGGTACTCGACCTGCGCGACCGTGGGCACACCGGCTCTATTCAAGCCGTGTCACGCCGTGGTCTGCTGCCACAGCCCCACCGCGAACTGAACGCGCACCCCGACTACGACGAAGGGCTGGCACAGCACATGCTCAGCGATTGCAGGGTGCGTCACTATGTACGCGCAGTGCGTGATGCGATTCGCCAGCATGCGCAAGCTGGCGGAGACTGGCGAGATATCATCGGCGGGCTGAGATCTGCCACCCGGCAACTGTGGCACGCCTTGCCACTTAATGAACGCCTGCGTTTCCTGCGACATGTACGCCCCTACTGGGATGCCCATCGCCATCGTTGCGCCCCACAACCGGGGGCACGCATGCAGGAGGAACTGGCCAGTGGCAAACTCAAGCTGATGGCCGGTCGCATCGTCGGCTACACCTCAAACCCAGGCAGCGTGAGCGTTTGCGTACGCCGTCGTGGTACCCGCGTCGAAGAACAGCTGGAAGTCAAAGCGGTGATCAATTGCACAACGCCAGCACTGGACCTGCGTCAATTGGACGACCCGCTGCTCAAGTCCCTGCGGGCTGATGGCCTGCTGGTGCCTGACGCGCTCGGCACCGGCATGGCTATCGCACCGTCCGGCGCGCTGCTTGATTGCCATGCAGCACCGTCAGACTGGCTGTATTACGTCGGCCCCTTCCTCCAGGCGCGCGACTGGGAGGCCACCGCCGTCCCGGAACTGCGCGAGTACGTGAAGCAGATGGCACAGACTTTGGCCACGCCCCTCAGCCGAGCATGAATCGCGCGCTGCCGGGGCTCGTTTTGGCGAGCCCCGGCAGCACCGACTCAATGGTCAGTGTCCGGCTCAGCTTCTGCGAAACACAAACCCCAACCCAACAACGATCAACCCCATCCCCAGCACGCTCAACAGCGCAAGCCGATTGCCGAAGATCAGGTAGTCCATCACTGCCGTTACCGCCGGTACCAGGTAAAACAGGCTGGTGACATTCACCAGATTGCCACGCGCGATAAGTCGATACAGCAGCAACGTCGCCAGCAACGACACCACCAGCCCCATCCACAGCACCGGTAAGTAAAAACTGGCGCTTTGCTCAAAGTGGAACGGCTGGAACGGCACAAACACCGCGCACAGCAGCAGCCCCGCCACGTACTGCACCGGCAGCGTGCCCAACGGGTTGTCGGTGATACGTTTTTGCATGATCGAACCGAGCGTCATGCTGGCCAGCGCCAGCAAGCCGAACAGCATCCCGGCCAGGGACATACGCGACAGCCCGATGCCCTGATAGACCACCATGATCAACCCCGCCAACCCCAGCCCCAGGCCGAACAACCGGCTTAGCGAGCGCTGACGCTCCATCAGTACCACCGTAAGGATCGGCTGCACGCCCATGATGGTGGCCATCATCCCTGGCGTGACTTTGAGGTCCAGCGCCAGCAGGTAGAAAATCTGATACGCCCCCAACAACACCAGGCCGGTCGCCGCCGCGTACAGCATGGGTTTGCCGGGGCGCGGCAGTTTCAGCTTGAGGATCGGCACCAGGATCACCAGGCCCGCCAGGGCGATGGCAAAACGGATCAATAAGAAGGCAAAGGGTGAAGCATGGGCCAGGCCCCACTTGGAGAAAATCGCCCCGCTGCTCCACAGCAGGACAAACAGGCTCGTCGAGGCCGCCGCGGCCACGGATTGTTTCGAAAAAACAGACATGGTTACCACCTGTCATCAGGCAAAAAAGCCGATTCAGCAGACGCTGAGATTCAATGGTTTTTTTCAGGCGGGCAGACGGGAACAGCGATTCGCTGATCAGCCCGAAATGCCAACACCCGGCGGTGATACGACTGCGTACACCGGCGTGCTACTGACAGGCGGGGGATAGTGACTGATCTGCGCAGGCTGCTTGTTCCCACACGGCACGACCACAGCGTTGACCGCTGAATCGACTACCGCTATGCGCTGGGAAGCTGGCATGTGCTGATCTTTTTGAAGGGATAAAGACCCGGGAACTATAACCAGCCGCCAACCGGTTTTGCAATCACTTCACCCAAGCATTTTGCGTGGCAGAGTTTTCATGCCTGCAACGAAAACCGGTCGTTATAATGCTGGCCGGTTTTTTTCAAGGATTTCACATGTTTGCTCTGCCATGGCTGTACCTCGTGCTGCTTTCCATTGGCTATGTACTGGCCCTGACCTACGGGCAACTGGGCATGCTGGCGGCGGTCTCCGTGGTCATGTTGCTGATCGCAGGTTACGCCGTGCGCCAGCAACGCACCCCCTGGGCGCGTTACGTCGGGCACGGCCTGTTTATCGTGCTTGCGCTGGGTCTGGCGATGCATTGGCTGCCAGGCTTCTACAACGGCCGTGGCATCGCGCCTCAACGCTTTACGCCTGATTCAGTGCCCTTCTCGATGTACCTCAACCAGGACAAACCGTTGATCGGCTTCTGGCTGCTGCTGGCTTGCCCCTGGATCGTGGCACGCAGGTCATTGCGCCTGTCGATCTGCGTCACGGCGCTGGCCTTGACCCTGACGGCAGTCGCAGCATTGGGCGGCGCAATGTTGCTGGGGATGATCAGTTGGGCGCCCAAATGGCCGGAACAGGCGTGGTTGTGGGTATTGAACAACCTGCTGCTGGTGACCCTGGTTGAAGAGGCGCTGTTTCGTGGCTATATCCAGGGCGGCCTGAGCGAGCGCTTCAAACATCTGCCTTACGGCGAGAATGTGGCGCTGCTGCTGGCCTCGCTGTTATTCGGCTTGGTGCACCTGGGCGCAGGTTGGCACTGGGTATTGCTGGCCAGCATCGCCGGGGTCGGTTATGGCCTGGCGTATCGCTTTGGCGGGTTGGGCGCGGCAATTGCCACGCACTTCGGGCTGAACCTGCTTCACTTCGGGCTGTTTACCTACCCGATGCTGGCCGGCTGATTATTGCAAAAATAAGTTAAATAAAAGCCCGCAAGCGCCGATAACCCCTGAAAGCCTTGCGGATTGAACAACCATGCGTAATAACCAACCCGTTACCCAGCGCGAACGTACCTTCCCCGCTCAGCAACGGTTGATCTCCACCACGGATGCCAAAGGGGTCATTACCTACTGCAACGACGCTTTTGTCGAAATCAGTGGGTTCACCCGCGACGAACTGGTTCGAGCGCCGCACAACCTGGTGCGTCACCCGGATGTTCCGCCTGCGGTGTTCGCACACATGTGGTCCACGCTCAAACAAGGCTTGCCATGGATGGGCATCGTCAAGAACCGCTGCAAGACCGGCGATCACTACTGGGTTAACGCCTATGTGACACCGGTCTTCGATGGCAACCAGGTGATCGGCTACGAATCGGTGCGCATCAAGCCCACCGCCGAGCAGATCCGCCGGGCCGAAGCGCTCTATCAACGCATCAACCAGGGCAAGTCGGCCGTACCGCAGCGCGATAAGTGGCTGCCGGTGTTGCAGGACTGGCTGCCGTTTATCCTGGTCAGCCAACTGAGCTTCATGATCGGTGCATCGCTCAACTCCCACTGGGGCTTTGCCCTGGCGGCGGGCCTGTCGGTGCCACTGGGCCTGTTGGGGCTGAGTTGGCAGCAGCGCGGCCTCAAGCGCTTGCTGCGTTTGGCCGAACAGACCACGTCTGACCCGCTGATCGCGCAGATGTACACCGACAGCCGGGGCGCCCAGGCGCGGCTGGAGATGTCGATTCTCAGCCAGGAAGCGCGCTTGAAGACCTGTCTGACACGTTTGCAGGACACGGCCGAGCACCTCAACGACCAAGCGGCGCGGTCCAACACCCTGGCACATAACAGCTCCAGCGGCCTGGAACGCCAGCGCGTGGAAACCGAGCAGGTGGCCACGGCGGTCAACCAGATGGCAGCGACCACTCAGGAAGTCGCCAGCCATGTACAGCGCACGGCGGACGCCACCCAGGAAGCCAATCGCCTGACCGGTCGCGGCCGCGACATCGCCGGGGAAACCCGCGAGGCGATCCAGCGCCTGTCGGTGGCCGTGGGCGAGACAGGTGTGACCGTCACCCAACTGGCCAAGGACAGCGATGAAATCGGCGGCGTGGTCGATGTGATCAAAGGCATTGCCGACCAGACCAACCTGCTGGCACTGAACGCGGCCATCGAAGCGGCGCGCGCCGGTGAGATGGGCCGAGGTTTTGCGGTGGTGGCTGACGAAGTTCGCCAACTGGCGCAGCGCACCGCGGAGTCCACCGGGCAGATCCATACGCTGATCGCCAAGCTGCAACACACCGCAGCGGCGGCCGTGCAAACCATGGACGCCGGGCATCGCCAGGCTGAAGAAGGTGTGGCGCGGGTGATGGAGGCGGATCAGGCGTTGGTGGGCATCAGTGAGGCGGTGGCCAATATCACTGACATGACCACGCAGATTGCCGCCGCGACCGAAGAGCAAAGCGCAGTGGCCGAAGAGATCAGCCGCAACATCAGCACGATTGCGCTGTTGGCGGACCAGACCTCGGAGCAGGCCATGAACTCGGCGCAATTGAGTGAAGAGCTCACGCATACGGCCAATACCCAGTATTCGCTGGTAGCGCGTTTTAACCGGTAATTCGCTATACAGATCGTTCCCACGCTCTGCGTGGGAACGCCTCCTGTGACGCTCTGCGTCACGGCTTTAAAAGCGGACGCAGAGCGTCTAGGGCTGCATTCCCACGCGGAGCGTGGGAACGATCAAAGAACAGCCGCCCAAAAACTCAGCCACCTTCACCGCCGCAGCCTCCAGATGCTGCTCATGACTAAACCCCGAAGCCTTCAACGGCTTCAAATCATGATCCCCCGCCACCAGCCACATCACCTCGATACTCGGCGATAAGTCATACCCTTCCACCGTCGCCCGATTGCCCAGCGCATCGCGCTCGCCCTGCACAATCAACGTCGGCACCTTCAACCCGGCCAGATGTTCGACCCGAGGTTTTTCCGGCTTGCCCACCGCATAAAACGGATAACCCAAACACACCAGCCCGTCAGCCCCCAGCTCATCTGCCAACAAACTGGCCATGCGCCCGCCCATGGACTTGCCGCCAACCGCCAGCTTCCCAGCGACATGACGTCGCACCTCGGCATACACCTCACGCCAGCATTCGAGCAGTTTCGGCGCCGGGTTCGGCGGGCGTTTGCCGCCGTCGACGCGGCGTTGAGCCATGTAGGGGAACTCGAAGCGCAACACGTTCACACCATGCAGGGCAAGGCGTGCAGCCATGTCGTTCATGAAGGATGAGTCCATCGGTGCACCGGCGCCGTGGGCCAGGATCAGCGTCACCGGTTTGCGTGCGATAGCCACGGTCGCGGCATCCCACAACCAGCCTCGCTCGCGCACACACTGCGCCCATTGATCCCCGTCAATACTGGCCTTGTGCTCTTTGCCCATGCTTGCCTCGCTTTTTAGTCTGCCTATAACTCCAGCCCAAGTGCCGCATTTGCTTGGGTTGAACCGTGGATGGGGAACCATGAACACTACTTTAAGTACCGCCTATAACTACAAGGTGGTCCGCCAATTCGCCATTATGACGGTGGTGTGGGGCATCGTCGGCATGGGGCTCGGGGTTTTTCTCGCCGCCCAATTGGTATGGCCTGCGCTCAACTTCGATTTGCCCTGGACCAGCTTCGGCCGTTTGCGCCCGCTGCACACCAACGCGGTGATCTTCGCCTTTGGTGGCTGCGCACTGTTCGCCAGCTCGTTTTATTCGGTGCAACGCACCTGTCAAACCCAACTGTTCGCGCCGAAAATCGCCGCGTTCTGCTTCTGGGGCTGGCAGTTGGTCATCCTCCTGGCGGCGATCACCTTGCCGCTGGGTTACACCAGCTCCAAGGAATACGCCGAGCTGGAATGGCCGATCGACATCCTCATCACCATTGTCTGGGTGGCCTACGCCATCGTGTTCTTCGGCACGGTGATGAAGCGCAACACCAAGCACATCTACGTGGGCAACTGGTTCTTCGGTGCGTTCATCATCACCGTGGCCATCCTGCATATCGTCAACAACCTGGAAATCCCGGTCAGCCTGACCAAGTCCTACTCCCTCTACGGCGGTGCGACGGATGCCATGGTGCAGTGGTGGTATGGGCATAACGCCGTGGGCTTTTTCCTCACCGCAGGCTTCCTGGGGATGATGTATTACTTCGTGCCCAAGCAGGCCGAGCGTCCGGTGTATTCCTATCGTTTGTCCATCGTGCACTTCTGGGCGCTGATCACCCTGTACATCTGGGCCGGCCCCCACCACTTGCACTACACCGCGCTGCCGGACTGGGCACAGTCGCTGGGCATGGTGATGTCGCTGGTACTGCTGGCACCCAGCTGGGGCGGCATGATCAACGGCATGATGACCCTCTCGGGCGCCTGGCATAAGTTGCGCAGCGACCCGATTCTGCGCTTCCTCGTGGTCTCTCTGGCCTTCTACGGCATGTCGACCTTCGAAGGGCCGATGATGGCCATCAAGACGGTCAACGCCCTCTCCCACTACACCGACTGGACCATCGGCCACGTACACGCCGGCGCCCTCGGCTGGGTGGCGATGATTTCCATCGGCGCGCTGTACCACATGATTCCGAAAATCTTCGGCCGCGAGCAGATGTACAGCCTTGGCCTGATCAACGCGCACTTCTGGCTGGCCACCATCGGCACCGTGCTCTACATCGCTTCGATGTGGGTCAACGGCATTGCCCAGGGCCTGATGTGGCGTGCGGTCAACGAAGACGGCACCTTGACCTACTCCTTCGTCGAAACCCTGGTGGCCAGCCACCCTGGCTTCATCGTGCGGTTGGTGGGCGGTGCGATCTTCCTCAGCGGCATGTTGCTGATGGCTTACAACACCTGGCGCACCGTGCGCTCGGCGCAACCTGCCGAAGTCACCGCTGCGGCGCAGATGGCCTGAGGAGTCGATGATGAAACACGAAACGATTGAAAAGAACGTCGGCCTGTTGATGCTGCTCATGGTGCTTGCCGTGAGCATCGGCGGCCTGACCCAGATCGTCCCGCTGTTCTTCCAGGACGTCACCAACAAACCGGTGGAAGGCATGAAGCCCTACACCGCACTGCAACTGGAAGGTCGCGATATCTACATCCGCGAAGGCTGTGTGCAGTGCCACTCGCAGATGATCCGCCCGTTCCGCGCCGAAACCGAGCGCTACGGCCACTACTCGGTAGCCGGTGAAAGCGTGTGGGACCACCCGTTCCTGTGGGGCTCCAAGCGCACCGGGCCGGACCTGGCACGCGTCGGCGCACGCTACTCGGACGACTGGCACCGCGCGCACTTGTACAACCCGCGCAACGTGGTACCGGAGTCAAAAATGCCGGCCTACCCGTGGCTGGTTACAGCCCAAGTCGACAGCAGCCACACCGAGACCAAGTTGAAAGTGATGCGCACCCTCGGCGTGCCGTACACCGACGACGACATCGGTGGCGCCGTCGCCAGCCTCAAGGGCAAGACCGAGATGGACGCGCTGGTTTCGTACCTGCAAGTGCTCGGCACTGCCATCAAGAGCAAGAGGTGAGCCATGGGATTTGAATTCGATGCGGGCACCATCCGCGGCCTTGGCACGCTGGTGGTCGCCATCGCCTTTATCGGCCTGTCGCTGTGGGTGTTCAACAACCGGCGCAACGCGGACTTCGAGCAGGCCCGCCTGCTGCCGTTTGCCGATGAACCCTCCCCGTCCGACGCTCAAGAAGAGCCTGCAACAAGGAGCACCCAGCCATGACTACCTTTTGGAGTACATGGATCTGCGTATTGACCCTCGGCAGCCTGATCGGGCTGACCTGGCTGTTGGTCGGCACCCGCAAGGGCGAAACCAAAGGCAGCGTTGACCAGACCATGGGCCATGCCTTCGACGGCATCGAGGAATACGACAACCCGCTGCCCCAGTGGTGGTTCATGTTGTTCGCCGGCACCCTGGTGTTTGCGGTCGGCTACCTGATCCTCTACCCGGGCCTGGGCAACTGGAAAGGCGTGTTGCCGGGTTATGAAGACGGCTGGACCCAGACCAAGGAATGGGACAAGGAAATGGCCAAGGCTGATGCCAGGTTCGGGCCGATCTTCGCCAAATTCTCGGCCATGCCGGTGGAAGAAGTGGCCAAAGACCCGCAAGCGCTGAAAATGGGTGGGCGCCTGTTCGCCTCCAACTGCGCGGTGTGTCACGGCTCGGATGCCAAGGGCGCGTATGGTTTCCCGAACCTGGCGGACAACCTCTGGCGCTGGGGCGGCTCGGCTGAAGCAATCAAGGCGACGATCATGAGCGGGCGCCATGCGGCGATGCCGGCCTGGGGTGAAATCCTCGGTGAGGACGGCGTGAAGAATGTCGCCGCTTATGTGCGTCATGACCTGGCCAAGCTGCCGTTGCCGGCCGACAACAGCGCCGACCTGGTGGCCGGTCAAGCCGCGTTCAACACCACCTGCGTGGCGTGCCACGGCCCACAAGGCCACGGCATGGAAGCCATGGGTGCGCCGAACCTGACCGAGCCTGCCGGTTTCATCTACGGCACCAGCCTGGCCCAGTTGCAGCAGACCATCCGCCACGGTCGCCAAGGCCAGATGCCGGCGCAGGATGTACTGCAAGGCAATGACAAGGTGCACCTGCTGGCGGCGTACGTGTACAGCCTGTCCCATAACGCTGATGGCGCAACGCCAGAAAGCCAACCTGAGTAACTGAGCTGTGGCGAGGGAGCTTGTTCCCTCGCCACAGGTTCAGCGTTCGTTCTCGACATTACGCGGCCAAGTGTCGCACCCTTCCCAAGTCCAACTTTCCCCTCCTCACTTTCGGGTCTACGCTTGTTCCCACAGTGGACCAATCATGGCCTACGCGACGGTATTCGTTGCGCCCCTGAAAATTCCTGTCCACTCGATCAGCTTTCCATTTCCGATTTTGTCCCTACGCAAAACATGGAAAGGGCGCAGAATCTGGCTCGGAACGCATTGATACAGGTCAGTCATTGCGTTGCAATGGCCCCTCGCTTTCTACATACTTGCGGCCGATTTTACCTATAAAAAAACCTAAACCGTGGAACCTTAGAATGAGCACAGCAATCAGTCCGACTGCTTATAACTATAAGGTCGTCCGCCAGTTCGCCATCATGACGGTGGTCTGGGGGATCCTTGGCATGGGGCTCGGGGTGTTTATCGCCTCGCAACTGGTGTGGCCGGAATTGAATTTCGGTTTGCCATGGACGACCTTCGGCCGCCTGCGCCCGCTGCACACCAACCTGGTGATTTTCGCCTTCGGTGGTTGTGCGTTATTTGCCACTTCCTACTATGTCGTGCAGCGAACCTGCCAGACGCGACTGATCTCCGATGGCCTCGCCGCCTTCACCTTCTGGGGCTGGCAAGCCGTGATCCTCGGCGCCATCATCACCCTGCCGCTGGGCTACACCACCACCAAGGAATACGCCGAGCTGGAATGGCCGATCGCGATTTTGCTCGCCATCGTCTGGGTGACCTACGCCGTGGTGTTCTTCGGCACCATCGTCAAGCGCAAGACCAAGCACATCTATGTGGGCAACTGGTTCTACGGTGCCTTCATCCTGGTGACGGCGATGCTGCACATCGTCAACCACGCCTCCTTGCCGGTGAGCTGGTTCAAGTCCTACTCGGCCTATGCCGGGGCAACCGACGCAATGATCCAGTGGTGGTACGGCCACAACGCCGTGGGGTTCTTCCTCACCACCGGTTTCCTGGGGATGATGTACTACTTCGTGCCCAAGCAGGCCGAACGCCCGATCTACTCGTATCGCCTGTCCATCGTGCACTTCTGGGCGCTGATCACCCTGTACATCTGGGCCGGTCCTCACCACCTGCACTACACCGCACTGCCGGACTGGGCGCAATCGTTGGGCATGGCCATGTCGATCATCCTGCTGGCGCCAAGTTGGGGCGGCATGATCAACGGCATGATGACGCTGTCGGGCGCCTGGCATAAATTGCGCACCGACCCGATCCTGCGCTTTCTGGTGGTATCGCTGGCGTTCTACGGCATGTCGACCTTCGAAGGCCCGATGATGGCCATCAAGACGGTCAACTCGCTGTCCCACTACACCGACTGGACCATCGGCCACGTACACGCCGGTGCCCTCGGCTGGGTAGCGATGATTTCCATCGGCGCGCTGTACCACATGATCCCCAAACTGTTCGGCCGCCCACAGATGCACAGCGTTGGCCTGATCAACGCGCACTTCTGGCTGGCGACCATCGGTACTGTGCTCTACATCGCCTCGATGTGGGTCAACGGCATCACCCAGGGCCTGATGTGGCGTGCCATCAACGATGACGGCACCCTCACCTACTCCTTCGTCGAAGCGCTGCAAGCCAGCCATCCGGGTTACATCGTGCGCGCCCTGGGCGGTGCATTCTTTGCCTCCGGCATGTTCCTGATGGCCTACAACGTCTGGCGCACCGTGCGTGCCGCCGACCCGGTAGAAGCCGAAGCCGCCGCCAAGATCGCCGTTGTGGGAGCTCACTGATGAAGCATGAAGTAGTCGAGAAGAATATCGGCCTGCTGGCCTTCTTCATGGTCATCGCCGTGAGTATCGGCGGCCTGACCCAGATCGTTCCGCTGTTTTTCCAGGACGTGACCAACAAGCCGGTCGAAGGCATGAAGCCGCGCACCGCCCTTGAAGTCGAAGGCCGCGACGTCTACATCGCCAACGGCTGCGTAGGCTGCCACTCGCAGATGATCCGCCCGTTCCGTGCCGAAACCGAACGCTACGGCCACTACTCGGTAGCCGGTGAAAGCGTGTGGGACCACCCGTTCCTGTGGGGCTCCAAACGTACCGGCCCGGACCTGGCCCGTGTCGGCGGGCGTTACTCCGATGACTGGCAGCGCGCGCACTTGTACAACCCGCGCAACGTGGTGCCTGAGTCGAAAATGCCGGCGTACCCCTTCCTGGTGGAAAACAAGCTCGACGGCAAGGACACCGCCAAGAAGCTCGAAGTCCTGCGCACCCTGGGCGTGCCCTACACCGATGAAGACATCGCCGGTGCCGCCGCTGCCGTGAAGGGCAAGACCGAAATGGACGCATTGGTGGCCTACCTGCAAGGCCTTGGCACCATCATCAAAAGCAAACGGTGATCTTCATGGATATCGGGATGATTCGTGGCCTGGGCACCGTTGTGGTGATGGTGGCCTTTGTCGGCCTGGCGCTGTGGGTGTTCAGCCCGCGCCGCAAGTCGGAGTTTGACGACGCGACCATGCTGCCCTTTGCAGATGATCCCGAGGCCATCAAGCACGTCGAGCAAGCTTCTAGGAGTAACAAAGAATGACTACGTTCTGGAGTCTGTACGTCACAGTCCTCAGTCTGGGTACCATTTTCGCCCTGACCTGGCTGCTGCTGTCGACCCGCAAGGGCCAGCGCACCGAGCAGACGGACGAGACCGTCGGCCACTCGTTCGACGGCATCGAGGAGTACGACAACCCGCTGCCAAAATGGTGGTTCATGCTGTTTGTCGGCACCATCATCTTTGCCCTTGGCTACCTGGCGCTGTACCCCGGCCTGGGCAACTGGAAAGGCCTGCTGCCGGGCTACAACTACCTCGACAATGACAAGCAAACCCCCTTCGCCAACGGCCAGACCGGCTGGACCGGCGTGCACGAATGGGAAAAGGAGATGGCCAGGTCGGACGCCAAGTTCGGCCCGATCTTCGCCAAATTCGCCGCGATGCCGATTGAAGAAGTCGCCAAAGACCCGCAAGCCTTGAAGATGGGCGGCCGTTTGTTCGCCTCCAACTGCTCGGTGTGCCACGGCTCCGACGCCAAGGGCGCCTACGGCTTTCCCAACCTGACCGACGCCGATTGGCGCTGGGGCGGCGAGCCGGCCACCATCAAGGAAACCATCATGAAAGGCCGCCACGCGGTGATGCCGGCCTGGGCCGAGGTCATTGGCGAGCAAGGCGTGGCCGACGTGGCGGGCTTTGTGGTGACCAACCTCGATGGCCGCAAACTGCCGGAAGGCGCCAAGGCCGACGTGGCCAACGGCGCGAAACTCTTCGCCGCCAACTGCGTGGCCTGCCACGGCCCGGCCGGTAAAGGCACGCCAGCAATGGGCGCGCCGGACCTGACCCACCCGGGTGCATTCATCTACGGTTCGAGCTTCGCGCAATTGCAGCAGACCATTCGTTATGGCCGTCAAGGCCAGATGCCAGCGCAGGAATTGCTGCAAGGCAATGACAAGGTGCATTTGCTGGCGGCGTATGTTTACAGCCTGTCCCATGGGGATAAGCAGGCTGAGGAGCAGTAAGCTCCCGGCAACGAAAAAGCCCCGCAGTGCGGGGCTTTTTTTCTGCCGGGCTGGTTTCCCGCCGGGCTGAGGCGATTGCAGCGCATGACCATTCGGCACCTCGCACTTGCTGCGCGCCAATGCAAAGTAGTAACGTTACTACATTAAATTTGCCGAAGGGAATGCCCCATGACCATCACTACCATTTCCAGCCGTGAATTCAATCAAGACACAAGTGGTGCCAAAAAAGCCGCCAGTAAAGGCCCGGTTTTTATCACCGATCGCGGCAAGCCTGCCCATGTACTGCTAAGCATTGAGGACTACCAGAAACTGACAGGTCTGAATGTCGACATCGTTGACCTGTTGGTGATGCCGGAAGCGGCCGAAATCGACTTCGAAACCGAACGTGCCGTGATCACTCACCGACCCGTGGACCTCTCTTGATGTATCTACTCGACACCAATGTTATCTCCGAACTGCGTAAACCCCACGCCGACGCCAGAGTAGTGGCTTGGGCAAAAAGTGTTATTGCTGCGCGCATGTTCATCTCGGCCATTACGCTGAAGGAATTGGAAACCGGTGTACTGCGCATGGAACGCCGAGACCCGGTTCAGGGGAAAGTGTTACGGACATGGCTCAAACGCCATGTGATGCCGGCGTTCGATGCCAGAATATTGCCGGTTGATGCCGCCGTTGCGCTGCGTTGCGCCCATCTGCATGTGCCGGACCAGGCCAACGAGAGTGACGCGTTGATTGCCGCAACGGCTCTGGTGCACGGGCTCACCGTGGTGACGCGCAACGTCAGTGACTTCATGTCCAGCGGGGTTCCATTGCTTAACCCATGGGACGAATGACCTGCCTACCGGCAAAAAACGTCCATACTTGCCAAGTCAATTGATCCAGATCACATATACCATCAATTGATTTCCCCCAACGCGACCAAAGGTCGCACCCGTTGAGCAGCATCGCAGGCGTATCATTACGCCACTGCAACAGCCTATTTTTGACCCCGGTTGGCACGTACTGGCCGAGGCAAATCTCCACCGCCGTGGGATGCAATGATGAGCAACCAGATACCGGTACATGACGTTACCCCGCCTGCCAAAAACGCCAGCAGCACTGTCGACCTCTACGCCTCGCGCGAGAAAATCTACACCCGCGCCTTCACCGGCCTGTTCCGCAACTTGCGTATGCTCGGTGGCGCCGGTTTGTTCCTGCTCTACTTCGGCACCGTGTGGCTGAACTGGGGTGGCCACCAGGCCGTGTGGTGGAACCTGCCGGAACGCAAATTCTTCATTTTCGGCGCGACCTTCTGGCCTCAGGATTTCATCCTGCTGTCAGGCATCCTGATCGTTGCCGCGTTCGGCCTGTTCTTTATCACCGTGTACGCCGGGCGCGTGTGGTGCGGTTATACCTGCCCGCAAAGTGTGTGGACGTGGATCTTCATGTGGTGCGAAAAGGTCACCGAAGGCGACCGCAACCAGCGCATCAAGCTCGACAAAGCGCCGATGGGCGCCAGCAAATTCCTGCGCAAGTTCAGCAAGCACACGCTGTGGCTGTTGATCGGCTTCGCCACCGGCATGACCTTCGTCGGCTACTTCTCGCCCATTCGCGAACTGGTGTTCGACTTCTTCACCGGCCAGGCCGATGGCTGGTCGTATTTCTGGGTCGGTTTCTTCACCCTGGCCACCTACGGAAACGCCGGCTGGTTGCGCGAACAGGTGTGCATCTACATGTGCCCGTACGCGCGCTTCCAGAGTGTGATGTTCGACAAAGACACCCTGATCGTGTCCTACGACCCGCGCCGTGGCGAAGTACGTGGCCCACGTAAAAAAGGGGTCGACTACAAAGCCCAGGGCCTGGGCGATTGCATCGACTGCACGATGTGCGTGCAGGTGTGCCCCACCGGCATCGACATTCGCGACGGCCTGCAAATCGAGTGCATCGGTTGCGCCGCCTGTATCGATGCCTGCGACAACATCATGGACAAAATGGACTACCCACGCGGCCTGATCAGCTACACCACCGAGCACAACCTGTCCGGGCAGAAAACCCATAAGCTGCGCCCGCGCCTGATCGGTTATGCCTTGGTGTTGCTGGCGATGATCGGCCTGTTGGCCGGTGCATTTTTCATGCGCTCGCTGGTGGGCTTCGACGTCAGCAAGGACCGCGTGCTGTACCGCGAAAACGCCGAAGGCCGCATCGAAAACGTCTACAGCCTGAAGATCATGAACAAGGACCAGCGCGATCACACCTACGTGCTCGACGCCTCGGGCCTGCCTGACCTCAAGCTGCAAGGCCGCCGCGAGATCAAGGTCGCCGCCGGGGAAATTTTCAGCATGCCGGTAGAGCTGTCCAGCGCCCCTGAGCAACTGCCGTCGAGCACCAACGAGGTGAAATTCATCCTCAAGGATGCCGATGACGACAGCGTCCACATTGAAGCCAAGAGCCGATTCATCGGCCCACAAGTCCGCTAATTAAAAGAGAGCACAACAATGCCCGCAGCTACTGCCGCAAGCCCTTGGTACAAGCACCTCTGGCCCTGGATCATCATCGGAATCCTGGCCTGCTCGGTGACCTTGACCTTGTCCATGGTGACCATTGCGGTGAAGAACCCGGACAACCTGGTCAACGACAATTACTACGAGGCCGGCAAAGGCATCAACCGCTCCCTGGACCGTGAGCGACTGGCCCAGACCCTGCAATTGCGCGGCAAGCTGCACCTGGACGAACTCACCGGTGAAGTCGAGCTGCAACTGACCGGCTACAGCAACCCCAATACCCTAGAGCTGAACCTGATTTCCCCGACCCAGCCGGAAAAGGATCGCAAGATCAACCTGACCCGCAGCGACAGCGAGCCCGGCCGCTACATCGGCCAGGTCACCGACAAGGTAGAGGGTCGGCGCTTTGTGGAACTGCTCGGCGTGGAAGGCGACAAGACCTGGCGCCTGTTCGAAGAAGAAGAGGTCAGCCACGACAAGGACTTGCTGTTGGGCGATGAGCCGTTGCAGGGTGCCGAAGACCTGAAAAAGTAGCTTGATCGTTCCCACGCAGAGCGTGGGAACGATCTGTGGAATTGAACCATGACCAGCCCAACCCCCTGCTACCACTGCGCCCTGCCCGTCCCGCCCGGCAGCCGGTTCACCGCCGACATCCTCGGCGCGCGCCGCGAACTGTGCTGCCCAGGCTGCCAGGCGGTGGCCGAAGCGATTGTGGCCGGCGGGTTGCAAAGCTATTACCAACACCGCAGCGAAGCCTCGGCCAACCCCGAGGCGCTGCCGGTGCAACTGGTCGACGAACTGGCGCTGTACGACCGCGCCGACGTGCAAAAACCCTTTGTGCGTCACGAGGGCGATCTGGCCGAAGCCACCCTGTTGATGGAAGGCATCAGCTGCGCCGCCTGCGGCTGGCTGATCGAGAAACACCTGCGCAGCCTGCCCGCGGTGGCCGAGGCGCGACTGAACCTGTCCAACCACCGCCTGCACGTGCGCTGGGCCGACGGCCAATTGCCGCTGAGCCAGGTGCTCAGCGAACTGCGCCATATCGGCTATGCCGCCCACCCTTACCAGGCCGATCGCGCCGCCGAGCAATTGGCCAGCGAAAACCGCCGAGCCTTGCGCCAACTGGGCGTGGCGGGGCTGCTGTGGTTCCAGGCGATGATGGCGACCATGGCCACCTGGCCGGAATTCAATATCGACCTGAGCCCGGAGCTGCACGTGATCCTGCGCTGGGTAGCGATGTTTCTGACCACACCCATCGTGTTCTACAGCTGTGCGCCGTTCTTTAAAGGTGCACTGCGCGACCTGCGCACGCGCCATCTGACCATGGATGTGTCGGTGTCCCTGGCGATTGGCGGGGCGTACCTGGCGGGCATTTGGACCGCCATTACCGGCACTGGCGAGTTGTACTTCGACGCGGTGGGCATGTTCGCGCTATTCCTGCTCGCCGGGCGCTATCTGGAACGCCGGGCGCGGGAACGCACCGCCGCCGCCACCGCGCAGCTGGTCAACCTGCTGCCTGCTTCGTGCCTACGGCTTAAAGATGACGGTCAGAGCGAGCGCATCCTGCTCAGCGAACTGGCCGTGGGCGACCGCGTGCTGGTGCACCCAGGTGCCGTGCTGGCGGCCGATGGAGTGATTCTCGACGGCCAGTCGAGCATTGACGAGTCCCTGCTCACCGGCGAGTACCTGCCGCAGCCGCGCAACGTCGGCGATACGGTCACCGCCGGCACACTCAACGTCGAAGGGGCGCTGACCGTCGAGGTGCGCGCCTTGGGCCATGACACCCGCCTGTCCGCCATCGTGCGCCTGCTGGAACGCGCCCAGGCCGAGAAACCGCGCCTGGCGCAAATCGCCGACCGCGCTGCGCAGTGGTTCCTGTTGGGCTCGCTGATCGCGGCCGCGCTGATCGGCCTGCTGTGGTGGGAGCTGGACGCATCACGGGCGTTCTGGATTGTGCTGGCGATGCTCGTGGCGACCTGCCCCTGCGCGTTGTCCCTGGCCACACCGACCGCGCTCACCGCCGCCACCGGCACACTGCACACACTCGGGTTGCTGCTGACCCGCGGCCATGTGCTGGAAGGCCTGAACCAGATCGACACAGTGATTTTCGACAAAACCGGCACCCTCACCGAAGGCCGCCTGGTCCTGCGTGCCATCCGTCCTCTAAGCTCGTTGAACAGCGATGACTGCCTGGGCCTTGCCGCCGCGCTGGAAAACCGCTCCGAACACCCGATTGCCCGCGCCTTCGGGCGTGCGCCGCTGGCTGCCGAGGAAGTCCTGAGCTTTCCCGGCTTAGGCCTGGAAGGTCGCGTGGGCGAGCGTCAATTGCGCATCGGCCAACCGGGTTTTGTCTGCCAATTGAGCGGCTGCGCGATTCCCGCCTCGCCGGACGAAGCAGGCCAATGGTTGCTGCTGGGCGATCATGAAGGCGCCCTCGCCTGGTTCGTGCTCGATGACCGCCTGCGCAGCGATGCGCCCGCCCTGCTGGCCGCGTGCAAAGCGCGAGGCTGGCGCACGCTGCTCCTGTCGGGCGACAGCTCGCCGATGGTCGCCAGTGTGGCGCTGGAGCTGGGGATCGACGAGGCCAAAGGCGGCTTGCGCCCCGACGACAAACTGCAGGTGCTGCAACAGCTGCACCAGCAAGGCCGCAAAGTGTTGATGCTCGGCGACGGCGTCAACGATGTGCCCGTGCTCGCCGCCGCCGATATCAGCGTGGCGATGGGCTCGGCCACCGACCTGGCAAAAACCAGCGCCGATGCCGTGCTGCTGTCCAACCGCCTTGACGCGCTGGTGCAGGCGTTTACCCTGGCGCGACGTACACGGCGGGTAATCATCGAAAACCTGCTGTGGGCCGGGTTGTACAATGGCCTTATGCTGCCGTTTGCCGCCCTCGGCTGGATCACGCCGATCTGGGCCGCGATCGGCATGTCGCTCAGCTCGTTGACCGTGGTGCTCAACGCCTTGCGCCTGACTCGCCTGCCGAGCCCGCAAGTGAACAGCGCCACCCTAGTAACCCGCCCGCTGCCGGCTTGAGCCGCGTGGGCCTGGAGTACCGATGCCAGCTCTTTACGTGATGATTCCGGCGGCGCTGCTGTTAGTCGGCGTGGCCATTTACATTTTCTTCTGGGCGGTGGACAGCGGTCAGTACGACGACCTCGACGGCCCGGCCCACAGCGTGCTGTTCGACGACCAGGACCCGAACCACCTGGCGGGCGTCGACGAAGGCAACCGGGCCGAACAACCGCCCAAAGACCCGCCCCATGCTTGAGCTGGCGCCACTGCTGGTTTCGGCCTTGATCCTCGGGCTCTTGGGCGGCGGCCATTGCCTGGGCATGTGCGGCGGGCTGATGGGCGCGCTGACCCTGGCAATCCCCAAAGAACAACGCAGCCGCCGTTTTCGCCTGCTGCTCGCCTACAACCTGGGGCGCATCCTCAGCTACGCCGCCGCCGGGTTACTGATCGGCCTGGCCGGCTGGGCAGTGGCCAACAGCCCGGCGGCAATGTTCATGCGCGTGCTCGCCGGGTTGTTGCTGATCAGCATGGGCTTGTACCTGGCGGGCTGGTGGAGCGGACTCACCCGTATCGAAAGCCTGGGGCGCGGCCTGTGGCGCTCTATACAGCCGCTCGCCAACCGTTTGCTGCCGGTGTCCAGCCTGCCACGCGCACTGCTGCTGGGCGCGCTGTGGGGCTGGTTGCCTTGCGGTTTGGTCTACAGCACGCTGCTGTGGGCGGCGAGCCAGGGTAATGCGCTGGACAGTGCTTTGCTGATGCTGGCCTTCGGGCTTGGAACTTGGCCCGTATTGCTGGCCACTGGCTTGGCGGCAGAACGCGTCACGGCGCTGCTGCGCAAACGCAGCGTGCGTGTGGCCGGTGGCGTGCTGGTGATTGTGTTTGGGGTATGGACGCTGCCAGGCCCGCATCAACACTGGCTAATGGGCCATTAAATCGCCATGTGGCATAGCGCCGCTCCCCGTTGATGCAAATCAAGATGGCACCTGCGGCGCGCCCCTAGACTCGGCCCACTAGCCAATCCGGGGGACCGCCCGCATGCTCGACGCCATTCGTTGGGACACAGATCTGATTCACCGCTACGACTTGGCGGGGCCGCGCTACACCTCCTACCCCACCGCCGTACAATTCGACAGCCAGGTCGGCACCTTCGACCTGCTCCACGCCCTGCGTGACAGCCGCAAGGCCGTGCGGCCCTTGTCGCTGTATGTGCATGTGCCGTTTTGCGCAAACATCTGCTACTACTGCGCCTGCAACAAGGTCATCACCAAGGACCGTGGCCGTGCCCAGGCCTACCTGCAACGCCTGGAGCAGGAAATCCAGCTGGTGGCCTGCCACCTCGACCCGAAACAGCCCGTGGAGCAACTGCACTTCGGCGGCGGTACCCCAACCTTTCTCAGCCACGACGAACTGCGCCAGGTGATGACGCGCCTGCGTCAGCACTTCAACTTGCTCGATGATGATTCCGGTGACTATGGCATCGAGATCGACCCACGTGAAGCCGACTGGGCGACCATGGGGTTGCTGCGCGAACTGGGCTTCAATCGCGTAAGCATCGGCCTGCAGGATCTGGACCCCGAGGTGCAGCGTGCGGTCAACCGCCTGCAAAGCCTGGAAGAAACCCGTGCAGTCATCGATGCGGCGCGCACCTTGCAATTTCGCTCGATCAATATCGACCTGATCTACGGCCTGCCTAAGCAAACGCCGCTGAATTTTGCGCGCACCGTCGAAGAAGTGATTAACCTGCAACCGGATCGCCTGTCGGTATTCAACTACGCGCACCTGCCCGAGCGCTTTATGCCGCAGCGGCGCATCAACACCGACGACCTGCCCTCCCCATCCGAAAAACTGCTGATGCTGCAAACCACCATCGAACAGTTGACCCGTGCCGGCTACCGCTACATCGGCATGGACCACTTTGCCCTGCCGGATGACGAACTGGCCGTGGCCCAGGAAGAAGGCACGCTGCAGCGTAACTTCCAGGGCTACACCACCCACGGGCATTGCGATTTGATTGGGCTGGGGGTTTCAGCGATCAGCCAGATCGGCGACCTGTATTGCCAGAACAGCAGTGACCTCAATCACTACCAGAACGCCCTGGCCGGGGCGCAACTGGCCACCAGCCGTGGCCTGGTCTGCACCACAGATGATCGTTTGCGCCGGGAAGTGATTCAGCAGTTGATCTGCAATTTCAGCCTGGCATTCGAGCGGATCGAACAGGCTTTCAACATCGATTTTCGCGGCTATTTCGACGAACTATGGCCACAGTTGGAGACAATGGCCGCCGATGGCCTGATCGAACTGGATGCCCACGGCATTCGCGTGTTACCGGCCGGGCGCTTGCTGGTGCGCTCGGTGTGCATGGTGTTCGATGCCTACCTGGAGCACCAGAACAGGCAACGATTCTCGCGGGTGATCTAAAGGGCTTTATTTCGCCATCAGGCTCATGGCTTCCATCTGAGCCTGAGGCGGTTCCGACTTCAAGACCTTGCCCAGTTGCGTCTGGGCCGTCACCAGAGCTGCCTGCAACATCGCCACATCGCCCTGTATGTTGGCGACACGGGCGCGCTGCGCCTCTGGCGTCAGGGAGGTGTCCGCCATGGCCGCAGACAGTTCGGCCATCTTCTCGGCCAGTTGCTTTTTCAGCTCGCGGATCATTTTGAGCAGGGTCTTGGCACTATCACTCAGGCTGCTCTCGTCAATATCGCTATTGGAGGATTTCTCAGCCGAAGCCATGCCCATCCCCGCGCCGGAAATGACCACCTTCACACCTTCAGCCGCATTAGGTTCAGCGGGTTTGTCCTCGGTGGCGGCCTTGGGCGCGGCGTCTTTATCCTTGGCCGCATCGGCGGCCTTCCAGACCGATACCGCTGCAACGTTGATCGATGGATTTGAGACAGTGCTGACTGACATGATCTGAGCTCCAGCTCATAGAGAGACACCTGTGTATCGGCACCGATACAAAGAGCTTTATACCGTTGCTGCTTTTTTGTACACGCTGGCCTCAGCCACCCTCGGTGCGTTACCCTTACGTCTTATGTGTGTTTTCCCACAAGGATTTAAGAAATGTCCGAGCCAGTTAAACTGCGCGCTCACAGCCAGGCTCACTGCAAGGATTGCAGCCTGGCCCCCCTCTGCCTGCCACTTTCGTTGAATTTGGAAGACATGGAAGCGCTGGACGAAATCGTTAAACGCGGTCGCCCGTTGAAAAAAGGCGAGTTTCTGTTTCGCCAGGGTGACAAATTCGATTCTGTCTACGCAGTACGTTCGGGCGCGCTGAAGACCTTCAGCCTGAGCGACGGCGGCGAGGAGCAGATCACCGGCTTCCACCTGCCCAGCGAGCTGGTCGGGTTGTCTGGCATGGACACCGAGATTCACCCGGTGTCGGCCCAGGCCCTGGAGACGACCTCGGTGTGCGAAATCCCTTTCGAGCGCCTGGATGAATTGGCCCTGCAGCTGCCGCAACTGCGCCGCCAGTTGATGCGGGTGATGAGCCGCGAGATCCGTGACGACCAACAGATGATGTTGCTGCTGTCGAAAAAAACCGCCGACGAGCGCATCGCCACGTTTTTGGTCAACCTGTCGGCGCGCTTCCGTGCCCGTGGCTTCTCGGCCAACCAGTTCCGTCTGAGCATGTCGCGCAATGAAATCGGCAATTACCTGGGCCTGGCGGTGGAAACCGTGTCCCGCGTGTTTACCCGTTTCCAGCAAAACGAGCTGATTGCCGCCGAAGGCAAGGAAGTGCATATCCTCGACCCGATCCAGCTCTGCGCGCTGGCCGGGGGCTCGCTGGAAGTCTGAAGCGCACGCTTGCGGCCGCGCCAATCGGCAAGGCCGCAGGTATACTTCGAGTCCGTTTTCCGCTCCCAGGACTCTTCGACGATGACCTTCGATTCGTTCGACATCAAATCCCTGATCCGCCCCGTCATCGACTTCCCCAAGCCTGGGGTGATCTTTCGTGACATTACCCCGCTGTTCCAATCGCCCCGCGCCCTGCGCCTGGTGGCCGACAGCTTTGCCCAGCGTTACGTCGAGGCCGACTTTACCCACATCGGCGCGATGGATGCCCGTGGCTTCCTGATCGGCTCGATCATCGCCTACCAGTTGAACAAACCGCTGATCCTGTTCCGCAAACAGGGCAAGCTGCCGGCTGACGTGCTGGCCGAGGGTTACCAGACCGAATACGGCGAGGCCTTGCTCGAAGTGCACGCCGACAGCCTGTGCGACGGCGACTCGGTGCTGATGTTCGATGACCTGATCGCTACCGGCGGCACCTTGATTGCCGCGGCAAACCTGGTGCGGCGTATGGGCGCGAAAATCTTCGAAGCGGCGGCGATCATTGACCTGCCGGAGCTGGGTGGCTCGCAACGCCTGCAGGATATGGGCATTGCGACGTTTTGCCTGACGCAGTTTGGGTTGACCGAAGTTTAATCGCTGCCTGGACTGGCCTCATCGCGGGCAAGCCCGCTCCCACATTTTGAAATGCATTCCAAGTGTGGGAGCGGGCTTGCTCGCGAAGAGGCCCTCAAGGACACCCCACATCACAACCCCATCTGCTTGCTGATGATCTCGTTCATCACCTCACGCGTGCCCCCGCCAATCGACAGAATGCGGTTATCCCGATACAACCGCTCCACCAGGCTGCCACGCATATAGCCCTGCCCACCCAATATCTGCACCGCGTCATAGGTCACCCGATCCGCCGTATCAGTGGCCAGGTTCTTGGCCATGGAAATCTCCTTGACCACACTCTTGCCGGCCGCCATTTTCGCCGCCTGGCGATAGGTGAACTCGCGGGAGACTTCCACTGCCGTGGCCATTTCCGCCAGCCGATGCTTGAGCACCTGGAATTTTCCGATGGGTTTGCCGAAGGCTTCGCGCTGGCTCGCCCACTTGAGGCTTTCTTCCAGGGCCAACTGCGCGGTCATGTTTGCCATCAGCGCCAGCGCCAGGCGTTCGCTCTGAAAGTTGCCCATGATGCAGGCAAAGCCCATGTTCTCGACGCCGATCAAGTTGCCCACAGGTACTCGGCAATCGTCGAAGAACAGCTCAGCCGTGTCCGACGCCCACCAGCCCATTTTCTTCAACGGTTGGCCGACGGTGAACCCTGGCGTGTGTTTTTCGATCAGCAACAGGCTGATGCCGCCGAAGCCCGGCCCGCCGGTGCGTACGGCAACGGTGTAAAAGTCGGCGCGGATGCCGCTGGTGATAAAGGTTTTGCTGCCGCTGACGCGATAAAAATCGCCATCTCGAACAGCGCGGGTTTGCAGGTTGGCCACATCGGAGCCGCCACCGGGTTCGGTGACGGCCAGGGCGATGATCTTTTCACCGGCCAGCACGTGAGGCGCAACCCGCTCACGTAGCTGCGGCCGAGCCCATTTGACGACAGGCGGCAGGCCGATATCCAGCGAACCCAGACCCGCGGCCACGCCACCCGAACCGCAACGCATCAACTCTTCGCTGGCGGCGACCTTGGCGAACAGGTCGCCTTCGTGGCTGCCGCCCAGGCTTTCGGGGTAGCCGATGCCCAGAATCCCCGCCGCGCCCGCCTTGAGGTACAGCTCGCGAGGGAAGCTCTCCGCCTCCTCCCATTGCTCGATGCCCGGCAACATCTCGCGCTCGACAAAACGGCGCACGCTGTCGCGGACCAATTGGTGGCTGGGGTCGAAGTAGTCCTGATAGGCAGACATCGGCAAGCTCCACGGTGAGGTGGAGAGAACTTACCAAGCGCTTGCTTGGCTATCAAGATATCCGTAGCAACACAAAACCACTGTGGGAGCGGGCTTGCTCGCGAATGCGGAGTGTCAGTCACAGATTTATTAACTGACCCACCGCATTCGCGAGCAAGCCCGCTCCCACATTTTTGAACAGTGTGGTTATTTAAAGCGCGATCGGCTTGCGACCGGCAAACGAGTGCGCCAACGTGCCGCCATCCACCAATTCCAGCTCGCCACCCAACGGCACGCCATGGGCGATACGCGAGGTGATCAAGCCTTTGTTGGTCAGCAGTTGGGCGATGTAATGCGCGGTCGCCTCGCCTTCCACCGTCGGGTTGGTCGCCAGGATCACCTCGGTAAAGGTGCCCTGCTCTTCAATGCGCGTCACCAGTTGCGGGATGCCGATGGCTTCCGGCCCCAGGCCGTCCAGCGGCGAAAGATGCCCCTTGAGCACGAAGTAGCGCCCGCGATAGCCCGTCTGCTCGACGGCATACACGTCCATCGGCCCTTCCACTACACACAGCAGCGTGTCGTCGCGGCGCGGGTCGGCGCATTGCGGACACAGGTCTTCTTCGGTCAGGGTGCGGCACTGGCGGCAGTGGCCCACGCCGGTCATGGCCTGGCTCAAGGCCTGGGCCAACCGCGTGCCGCCGCTGCGATCACGCTCCAGCAGTTGCAGCGCCATACGCTGGGCGGTTTTCTGGCCCACGCCCGGCAAAGTGCGCAAGGCGTCGATCAGTTGGCGAATCAGGGGGCTGAAGCTCATGGGCGAAGGGTCCGACAAAACAACGAGACGCGGTTTATACCCGCGCCTCGGATTAGCGTCAAATGCTCAATCCTGCGCGACGCGCACCACCAACTTGCCGAAGTTGCGCCCCTCGAGCAAACCGATAAAGGCTTCGGGTGCCTGTTCCAGGCCATCGACCACGTCTTCGCGGAACTTGATCTTGCCGTCGCGCACCCATGGCGCCATGGCGCTGAGGAATTCCGGCTGGCGATCGCCATAGTCATCGAACACGATAAAGCCCTGGATGCGCACGCGCTTGGTCAACAAGGTGCGTTGCAGTGCCGGCAGCCGATCAGGGCCGCTGGGCGCTTCATGGGCGTTGTAGCCGGCGATCAAGCCGCACAGCGGAATGCGCGCCTTGGGGTTGAGCAGCGGCAGCACGGCGTCGAAGACTTTGCCGCCAACGTTTTCAAAGTAGATGTCCACGCCTTTGAAACAGGCCAACGCCAGCTGTTGGGCAAAATCGGCGCTCTTGTGGTCGATACAGGCGTCAAAACCCAGCTCGTCGACCACATAACGGCACTTGTCCGCACCGCCGGCAATCCCCACCACGCGCAAGCCTTTAAGCTTGGCAACCTGCCCGACCACCGAGCCCACCGCGCCGGAGGCAGCCGCCACCACCAGGGTTTCCCCGGCCTTGGGCTGGCCGATATCCATCAGGCCCATGTACGCGGTCATGCCGGGCATACCCAATACACCCAGCGCCATCGAGGGGCTGGCCAGGCCTTTGGGCACCGGGATCAGGTTGTGCCCGTCAGATATGCTATGGCTCTGCCAGCCGGTGGAACCTACTACCAGGTCGCCTACACCGAACTTCGGGTTACGCGATTGTTCGATTCGGCTGACGGCACCACCGGTCATCACTTCGTCGATTTCCACCGGAGCTGCGTAGGACGGCGCGTCACTCATGCGTCCACGCATGTAGGGGTCGAGGGACAGGTACAGGGTTTTGAGCAGCACCTGGCCATCGGCCAACTCCGGCAGGTTCACACGTTCCAGGCGAAAGTTTTCCGGGGTCGGCGCGCCCTGCGGGCGCGAGACCAGGACAATACGCTGGTTAAGAATGGGTTCTTGAGGCATGCGCAGGCTCCTTTAACGAATCTTTCGGTATAGGGTGCAGACCCTGCGTACCGTGCCAGGGTTCATATTAGACGCGCAGCGTCTTGGGGCGGCATTTCCACGCAGAGCGTGGGAACGATCACACCACAAACAAAAATGCCAGGCGCGATGCCTGGCATTTGAGTCTAGCTAACGCTGCACAATCAGAACGGCAGCTTCATGCCCGGCGGCAGTTGCATGCCGGCAGTCACGCCACCCATTTTTTCCTGGCTGTTGGCTTCGATCTTGCGCACGGCGTCGTTGACGGCCGCGGCGAACAGCGCTTCGAGCATTTCCAGGTCATCTTCGCCCACGCCTGGCAACACGCTTGGGTCGATGCTTACGCGCTTGATGTCGTGACGACCGGTCATCACCACGCTGACCATATCGCCACCGGCTTTACCGGTGACTTCGGCGTTGGCCAGTTCTTCCTGCATCTTGGCCATCTTTTCCTGCATCTGCTGCGCCTGCTTCATCAGGCCGGCCATGCCACCTTTCATCATGGGAATCACCTCAAAGTACGTGGATCAATCAATTAGTAGCCCGGTTTTATGACGCTTGGGGCACCGGGGCTTCGACAGGTTCAATAGTATCGTGACGCACCACCGCACCGAACTGTTGCATCAACTGCTGGATGAGCGGGTCGCCATGGATCGAGTCTTCGGCCTCACGCTGACGGTTGATGCGCTTACGGGTCGCCGCCTGGGCCGGGGTTTCCTGCTCCGGCTTGATCAGTTCGATGGCGATGGTCAGCGTGCGTTCATGGTACTGGTTCAGCGCATCGTTGAGTCGGCGTTGCTGGGTCGCGTTGAACAAGGCGCTGTGGGCCGGGTCCAGGTGCAACAGCCAGTGGTCGCCCTCGATGGCGATCAAGGTGCAGTTGGCGGCGATGCTGCCGGTCATGCCGGAGATTGGCAATTTAGGAAACAATTCCAACCATTGCAACGCCAGGCCGGTGGCCGGGGCGGCAGCGGGTTCCGCTTCGGGCTCGGGGGCCGGCTCGGCGGTGTGCTCGCTGGCCAGGTCGTCCAGGTAGCTGTAGGCCGAATCCATGTCCGGCTCGATGTAATCTTCGTCTAGCGGCGGCTCGTCATCGAGGTCGATACCCGGCGTAGCGGCGTCCACCTGCGCAACGGTCGGCTCGGGGACGGGCGCCGACACCCATTCCGGCGCGTCCGGCACCGCGCTGTCCGGGGTCGGCGTGGGCATCGGCGTCAGCTCGGGCTGCTCGCCGGTGGTTTCCAGCACGGGTTCCACGACGGGTACTTGCTCGACTTCAGGTTCAGCTTCTGCGTCCACCGGATCGTTCCAGGGCAGGTCAACCACCGGCGCGGGAGCAGGCTCAGGCTCAACCACGGGCGCAGGTTCGACCACCGGCGCGGTAACCACTGGTTCTGGCGCCGGAGCAACCGGCGCAGGTTCAGGTGCAGCAACTACTGGCGCGACTACCGCCGCGCCAGCCACTGGTTTGGCGGAATCAACTGTGGCCTGGCTGATCCCCACTGGCTTTAGCGGCTGTCTCGGTGCGTCTGCCGAGTCGGCGGGCCGGAAGGCCAGCATCCGCAGCAAGACCATTTCAAAGCCGCCGCGCGGGTCTGGCGCCAGGGGCAGATCCCGGCGACCGATCAGGCCCATCTGGTAATAAAACTGTACGTCTTCGGCCGGCAACGCCTGGGCCAGCGCCAATACGCGGTCGCGGTCGCCATGGCCGTTGTCGACACCTTCGGGCAACGCCTGGGCGATGGCCACGCGGTGCAGCACATTGAGGATTTCCGAGAGCACGCCGTTCCAGTCCGGGCCTTGCTCCGACAAGTGGCGCACGGCTTCGAGCAGCGCCTTGGCGTCACCTTCGATCAGCGCATGCAGCACGTCGAACACCTGGCCGTGGTCCAGCGTGCCAAGCATGGCGCGCACATCCGCGGCCATGACTTTGCCTTCACCAAAGGCGATGGCCTGGTCGGTGAGGCTCATGGCATCACGCATCGAGCCATCGGCAGCGCGGCCAAGCAGCCACAACGCGTCGTCTTCGAACGGTACGTTCTCGACGCCCAGCACATGGGTCAAATGCTCGACCACGCGCTCAGGCGTCATGTTTTTCAGGGAAAACTGCAGGCACCGCGACAAGATCGTTGCAGGAAGTTTCTGCGGGTCGGTGGTGGCCAGGATGAACTTAACGTAGGGCGGCGGCTCTTCCAGGGTTTTCAACAGCGCGTTGAAGGAATGGCTGGAGAGCATGTGCACTTCGTCGATCAGGTAGACCTTGAAGCGCCCACGGCTCGGCGCGTACTGCACGTTGTCGAGCAGCTCGCGGGTGTCTTCGACCTTGGTGCGGCTCGCGGCGTCGATCTCGATCAGGTCGACAAAACGCCCCTCGTCGATCTCGCGGCATACCGAACAAGTGCCGCAGGGTGTCGACGTGATGCCGGTTTCACAGTTCAGGCACTTGGCAATAATGCGCGCGATAGTGGTCTTGCCGACCCCGCGAGTACCGGTGAACAGGTAGGCGTGGTGCAGCCGTTGGCTGTCCAAGGCATTGATCAGAGCCTTGAGCACATGGGTCTGGCCGACCATTTCGCGGAACGAGCGCGGGCGCCATTTACGTGCAAGAACCTGATAACTCATCGAAAACCGTCGCAACTGGGAAGCGGAAGCCGGTAATGCTAGCGGAGCAAGGGGGAAATTGCATCCGGCACGCTCGTCTAATCTGACTAAGCTTGCCTGACTGGCCCGCCAAAGGCCTGAACCCGGAGAGTGTATGCGCGTAGTCCTGGGCGCTTTATGGATGATTTCCGTTGCTTGCCTGGCGGCGCCCGCACCGTTGCGTTTTGCGGTTTCCGATAGCTGGGCAATGCCCATGGCCCAGCTGGAAGGTGACCGGCCCACCCAGGGCATTTTGTATGACTTGATGTTGAGCCTGGCCACCCAGGTCGGGCGCCCGGCCGAGTTCCATGTGCTGGCCCGGGCGCGAATCGCCGGCGCCATGGCACGTGCAGAGGTCGATGTGCGCTGCTATGTCGCCCAGGATTGGCTCGACAACCTGTCCGGCGACTACACCTGGAGCGTGCCGTTGATGGTGCAGCGCAATGTGTTGGCCAGTGCCCACGCGCCGCCTGTACAGGTGGCCACGTTGGCACCCCAGGCCATTGGCACGGTGCTCAACTACCGCTATGCCGTGCTCGAACCGCTGTTCGCCAGCGGCCAACTGACCCGCGACGATTCGCGCAGCGAGGAATTGGTGCTGCACAAGCTGGTGGCCGCGCGTTTCGAATACGCCGTGATCAACGAATGGACCCTGGACCGTTTCAACCTGAAAGTGCCCCCAAGCCTGCGACTGCACAACGTCGCGGTGATCGATGAACAAAACCTGGGCTGCATCGTGCGCAATGACCCGAACGTGCCGGTGCAACAGATCTTGCGCACGCTGCTGCGGATGAAAATGTCGGGCGAGATCGACGACCTGATCAAACTCTACACCGGGGAGAATGCGCGACCGCTGCGCACTCCTGACAAAAGCTCTCCTGACAAGAACGCTCCTGACAAAAACTGACAGGGCCGCGCCTTAGACTGGGCTCACTTAACCGCCCGTTCGCAAGGAGCCTGCATGCACACCGTCGCCCATTACTTCCTGCTCTACGTCGACAGCCCGGCCACCAGCGCCAATTTCTATAGCCGCCTGCTGGGCAAGCCGCCTGTGGAACTGAACCCGACGTTCGCCCTGTTCATTCTCGACAACGGCGTCAAGCTGGGGCTGTGGTCGCGTCATACCGTGGAGCCCGCAGCCCACCTCACCGGCGGCGGCAGCGAAGTAGGGTTCTCGCTGCCGGACCCAGCCGCCGTGGACGCCCTGCACGCTCAGTGGGTCGAGCGCGGCGCGACCATCATCCAGTCACCCACCCACCTGGACTTCGGCTACACCTTTGTCGCCGAGGACCTCGACGGCCACCGGCTGCGCGCGTTCAGCCTGAGCGATTGAGCGCCAGCGCCCTTCAAGGCTGATGGCGGCGACACTGGCCAGCACGATCACCGCGCCCAGTATCACTTGCAGGGCAATGTGCTCGCCCAGCAGGGTCGAAGCCATCAGCATGGCCACCGGCGGTATCAGGTACATCGCCACCGTGGCGCGGCTGACGTCCACGTGCTTGAGCACATAGCCCCAGGCCAGGTACGCCAGGGCGCTGGGGAAAATCCCCAATACCAGCACCGACAGGTTCTCCGGCAACGGCGCCTGGGCCACGGCAGCCGGCAAGCCCGGCAGGTTCACGCACAGCATCAAGGTGCCCGCCCACACCATGTAGCACGCCATGGTCAGTGGGCTATAGCGATGGGCGTAATGCTTCTGGATGGCGAAATACACGCTCCACGACACGGCAGCCAGCAGGATCAGCAAGCCGCGCGGGTCGATATCACCGACGCCATGATCGCCCCAGATCACCACCAGCACACCGAACAAGCCGAGCAAGACGCAGCCCCACCGCCAGGCGCTGACCCGTTCTTTCAAACAGAAAAACGCGATCACCACACTGAACAGCGGCGCCGACTGCGCCAGCACACTCGATGCCGCCGCCGTCACCCATTGTTGCCCGTAGTTGAGGCTGGTGTGGTGCAGGAACACGCCGAAAAACCCCAACACCAGCAACCACGGCAAATCCCGCACACGCGGCCGGCCGATGCCTGCCGCCAGGGCGATGCCGCCCATGAACACCGAGGCGATCAGAAATCTTAGCAGCGCCAATTGGCCGGGGCTGTAGCTGTGCAGCCCCATGTGCACGCCAATCGGCGAATAAGCCCAACAGAGAATCACGCCAGCGATGACTAGCGTAAGCTTTACGGGTGACGGGGCATTCATCGACGGCATCCAGAGACTGAGAGGGAATACCATCAGTCTTGAGCCGCGCAAGGCGCAGGACAATTAAGCGTTTCTGACTTCTGAAATCATTGGAACTGAGCAATGGAACTGGCCCAACTGAAAATGGTGCGCGCCGTGGCCCAAACCGGCAGCGTGGCCCAGGCCGCGCTGCAATTGCACTGCGTGCCATCCAACATCACCACGCGTATCAAGCAGTTGGAAAGCGAGTTGGGCACGCCGCTGTTTATTCGCGCAGGCCGTGGGCTGGCCATCAGTGCCGCCGGGGAAATCTTTCTCGATTACTGTGAACGCATCCTGGCGCTGGTGGACGAATCCAAACGCGCAGTGGATGCCAACGCGATTCCACGCGGCACGCTGCGCATCGGCGCGGTGGAATCCAGCGCCAGTGGCCGCCTGCCACCGCTGCTGGCCGAATACCACCGGCGCTACCCGGAAGTCAGCCTGGAGCTGGTCACCGGCGCCTGGGCGCAACTGCTCGACGACCTGCAACACCATCGCCTCGATGTGGCGCTGGTGGCCTCGGGCGGCAAGCGCGCCAAGCTCGAACACAGCGTGGTCTACAGTGAACGCCTGGTGCTGATCGCCAGCGCCTCCAGCGCGCCGATCAACAGTGCCGAAGACTTGGCAGGCCGCACCTTGCTGGTGTGGCCGCCCGGTTGTCCGTATCGCGCGGCGCTGGAGAACTGGATCAAACCGCACGCCTTCAAACCAAGCATCGCCAGCTATGCCAGTTGGGGCACCATCATTGGTTGCGTCAGTGCAGGGATTGGCGTGGCGTTGGCGCCGGAAGGCATCCTGGCCCGCTATGAGCAGGCCAACCAACTGGCCTCCTACCGGTTCGAGGAATTGCAGGCCGTGGACAACCTGCTGTTCTGGCACAAAGACACCCAGCGCCACCTGGCGCGGGATGCGTTTGCCGGGCTGCTGCGGGAGACGTTCGGCTAGTCGGCTTGCGGCGCAACCAAGCGTGCGTACTGGTTTTGGCTGATCCAGCCGGTGTAGGTATGGTCTTTGGCATTGGTGAATTCGACTTTGGCCCAGCCGTCCTTGAACCCCAGAACGCCGACCACATCGTCCTTGACGATATACGCGCGCTTGGCGGCTTCAGCGCCTGGTTTTTTCAGCAGGTAAGCCTTGTCGGCCGTCACGGTCACCAGGCCGATCCATTGCTTGCTGGCGGTTTGGGTGAGGTCCAGACCGGTGGCGATTTCCGGCATCAACACGCTGACACAACCGGGATGCTCGCGCCCCTGTTCTACCGTCAAGGTCACGCCGTCGGAGGACGCCGCCACGCTGCCGGGGTACGCCTTGTCGAGCCAGGTGGTGAGCGCTTCAGGCTGGCCCTGCAGGTAGAACGTGCAACTGCGGGTCACACCCTCGCCCAGCTCTTCTGCGTAGTAGCCTTCGACCTGATGCTCAGGCGTGACCGCCAGCATCAGCCCTTCGTATTGGCCGGAATGCAGCTCGGCGGCACCTGCCAAGGTTGGCGCCAAGGCGCAAAACGACAACACGCTCATCGCTAGAAAACGGCTCATCTTATTTCTTCCCTTCCAATGCTTCGTAGGCCTTTTTGATACGGCTGTCGTAGTCGCCGTAATCCTTGCCGTTATAGTTACGCGCCATGGCCACGTAGTCTTTATCTTTCATGGCCTTGATCAGGGCCGGGCTCTGGCTGCAAAAACCGATAAACGCTTTTAATTGGTTACCGGCATTGATCTTCAGGGCGGCAACGAATTCAAACACCGTCTTGTAACCGCAGGAGGTGTAGTTGAACCCCATGATTTGAAACATGCCCCAGGACGCCGACATCAATGCCGCCTCCTGATCCAGCGCAAACGCGGTAGCCATGGTCTCCCAGGCCTTGGTCTGGTCCTTGTTGTTGACCTGCCACTGCGGTCCGGCCTTTCTCACGTAGATGTAAGACAGCAGCGGGTGCGCCTGGTCATAGATGTGCTTGGTGTACTTGCGAAACAAGTGGCCTTCAAAGGCAATCACGGGCAACTTGGCCGGCCCGAACCCGGAACGCCCGCCGGATTCGACCGTAGCGAACGCCTTGATGATATTCACCGAAATGCCGCTGCCCAACTGGGTGGCAGCGCTCTGAAAGTCGGTATCGGTCAGCGTCATGCCGCCATCGCACGTGGCCTGGAGCATCAACTGCCGGTTGCGCCGCTCGGCTTCGATCATGGCGCGCATGCGCTCCAGGTACACATTGACCGTGGCCTGAACCGCATCGCCGCCGTTATTGCCAAACGCGTTGAGAAAGCTGGGAATGCGCATCGCCGGGAAGGCTTTTACCGGCACCTTCACCGCTTCTTCGATCAGGCTGTTGAAGGTTCGGCCGGTGGGGTCGATCACGCCATCGGGGTGCGCATATTTGAGATGCCGGAACTGATACTGGCTGATGCACTGCACCAATTGCCCATCGCACTTACCATTTTCGGCCAGCGCAAAGCCCATCTTGGGAATGATCAAATTGAATAAATACTGAATGCACTGAACATCGGCGGGCAAATTGCGCGCTTTACCCGGCGCGCCCACTGAAGCACTGATAAGACGGGGCAACCCTGGCAGGCTTTTCATCAAGACATCCTTGTTAATTAAAGAAGTGATAGCACTTCAATATCATCGCAGCACACTTGTCATGAATTGAAACAAATGGCTGGCGGAAACTAACAAGATGGTTTTGGGTTGTCCAGTGGGCGCTTTGCACGTTGTGAAACACCCGTCATACGCCGCTACTTTTTCCTTTCCAGCGCCTCGTAGGCGCGCTGAATCCGCCGATCGTAGTCGCCATAGTCTTTGCCGTTGTAATTGCGCGCCATGCCGGCATAGTCCTTATTCTTCATGGCGTTGAGCAAGGCCGGATTCTTGCGGCAAAAACCAACGAACGCCATCAATTGCTGGCCGGCATTGAGTTTCATCGCCGCAACAAAATCAAACACGTTTTTGAATCCGCACGCCGCAAAGTTGAAGCCCATGACCTGAAACATGCCGTAGGACGCCGACATCAGCGCTGCCTCCTGGTCCAACTCGAATGCATCGGCCAGCGTCTGCCAGGCCTTGGTTTGATCCCTGTTGTTAGCCCACCATTGCGGGCCAGCCTTTTCCAGATAAGGGTATGAGAGAAACGGGTAGGCTCTGTCGTACTTTTGTTGCGTGTACTTGCGAAAGATATGGCCCTCGTAGGCGATCACCGGCATTTTGGCCGGCCCGAACCCGGAACGTCCACCGGACTCCACCGTGGCGAACGCCTTGATCAGGTTCACTGAAACACCATTACCCAATGCTGTGGCGGCGCTCTGAAAGTCAGCATCGGTGAGGGTGATACGACCGTCACACGTGGCCTGGGTGACTAACTGCCGACGGGGTGGCGCGCCTGGGTTGGCCTTGCTCGCGTCTTCGACCAGGCTGCTGAACGTGCGACCTGCCGGGTCAATCACCCCATCGGGGTTACTGAACTTGAGACGATTCACCTGATAGTCGTTGATGCGCTGTAATAACAGCGGACCGCACTTGCCATCTTCCACCAGCCGCGAAGCGGGGTGGGGTGTAATCAGGTTAAACAGGCGCTGAATGTACTGAACATCAGCAGGCACATTACGCGCCTTGCCTGGGGTACCGACTGAAGCACTGAGAAGTGCAGGCATGGCAATCACCTTAATGGATCAAAGGAGTGCCATCACATCTTCACTACTCCAGCACAGGGTCGCTTACAAGAATGACGCTAGCAGGCAACTGAAAGTTTTCCAGCACAAAGCCGTCACGCTGCGCAAAAAATGGCAGATGAGCGAGTGAAAGAGTGTTTGATTTGAAACAGGAAGGGTGAAAACAAGGAAGAGCGTTATGGAGGCAACCCCACCAGCCACACCCCGGCACACAATGTTCCCGCTGTGGCTGCTGCCTTCCGGCTCTGACCAGGTTCACGGGTAATCGTTGCGGGGGGACCGATGGGGTCACCATAACGACGCTGGCCTCTCGGCAAGCCGCGCCATTGTACCGATCTCATCGGAAGTTACAACCGTTGTTCCCGATTAAAAATATGAAGGGGCTCAAGCACTTGTCCACCACCTCGATAACCCTGCAGAACCCTGTGGGAGCCGGGCTTGCCCGCGATTGCGGTGTATCAGTTGGGGCATTCGTTGACTGACACAGCGCAATCGCAGGCAAGCCAGCTCCCACATCGGGCGGATTACTGTGCTTGCACCACTTCATCGGCCCTGCCGCCCTCCTCCTGAATCACCAAGTGAATGAAGTGCAGCTTGGCGATCACCGCAGGCGGCAACACAAAGGGGTAGAAATCCGGCTGGCCCATGCTGCGCGACAGTTCGTTGAGCATGCCGGCCAGTTCGATCCAGGCGTTGACGAACGACAGGAAGGCCGGGCCGCCAGGGTGTTCGGGCTCAAAGAGCGTGGTCAGCGGGAACGGCTGGTAATCCAGGTCCATCTCGCGGGCGCTCATGCCAAAGCCCAGCGCGGTATCGACGGCGTCCATCATGTGCAGGTAGTGAGCCCAGGTTTCGGCCCAGTCTTCCCAGGGGTGCATGGTCGCGTAGGCGCTGACGCAGGTTTGCTGCCAGTCGGGGCGTGGGCCGTTTTGGTAATGCTGGTCGAGCGCCTCGGCGTAACTGGCGCGTTCATCGCCGAACAGGCTACGAAACGGTTCAAGCCAATGGCTGTTGGCGATCAGCCGGTCCCAGTAATAATGGCCGACTTCGTGGCGAAAATGGCCAAGTAACGTGCGATACGGCTCGCGCATTTGCACACGGACTTTCTCGCGGTGGGCGTCGTCGGCTTCCTTGATATCGAGGGTGACCAGGCCGTTGGCGTGGCCGGTGGTGGGTGCGTTGCCTTCCAGGTCGATGCCGACGAAATCGAAGGCCAGGCCGCTGTCTTCGTCAACACTTTTGGGCACCACTTGCAGGCCCAGGCTGATCAGTTGCGCCACCAACCGGCGCTTGGCGGTTTCGACTTTGCGCCAGCGTTCGGGGTTTTCCGGGATCGACAGGTCAGGGATGGTGCGGTTGAGGCTACACGCCACGCACAGCGGCGCGGTGCTGTGGGCCGGAATCAGCCAGTTGCAGGCGGCTGGGGTGTCGAGGTTGGCGCAGCGACGGAAGGCGCCGGCGTCGAGGTTATCGTCCTGTAGCCATGTGCCGGCGACTGGGCCGGGCTGTAGCGACGACAGCCGGCTTTGCTGGGGTTGATAGCCCAACAGCGCAGAACAGACCAGGCACTGGCTGTTGCGAAAAAACAGCGACTGGCCGCAGCGGCATTGCCACACCTTGCTGCTGCGCGAGGATCCGGCCATGAACGGTGCGGCGATGCGCGTACTGAGTTGCTCGAAGTAGCGGAACATGGTGATCTCTCCCTGGGTGACCAAGACTAGATCATTTACCGTGAAGGATCGTTCCCACGCTCTGCGTGGGAATGCCTGCGGTGACGCTCTGCGTCACGACGTTCGAGAGCAGACGCAGCGCGTCCAGGGCTGCATTCCCACACGGAGCGTGGGAACGATCATCAGACGGTGATGTTGTGTTTGGCCAGGAAAGCGACAAAGGCCTCTTCGTCCAGCACCTTAAGGCCCAGCTCGGCGGCCTTGGCCAGCTTGGAGCCCGCGCCCGGCCCGGCGACCACGCAGTGGGTCTTGGCCGAGACAGAACCGGCCACCTTGGCGCCCAGGCTTTCGAGCTTGTCCTTGGCCACGTCGCGGCTCATCAGCTCCAGGGAGCCGGTCAGCACCCAGGTATGCCCCGCTTCCGGCAAGCCTTCGACGACCTTCTTCTCGCTCTGCCAATGCATACCGAAGTCTTTGAGCTGCTGCTCGATGGCCAGGGCATGGTTGGCATTGTCCGGGTTATCAAAAAACTCGCGCACCGCCTTGGCCTGCTTCTCGGGCAGCGCCTGGCGCATATCCAGCCAGTCGGCCTTGATCACGCCTTCGAGGCTGGCGAACTTGTCGGCGAGTTTTTGCGCGGCGCCAGGCCCTACGCTGGGTACGTGCAGCTTGTCGAGCAAGCCGCCCAGGGTGGTGCTGGCGGCGAATTCGGCGCTCAGGTCGCCCTGATCCTGCAATTGCAGGCCGCATTCATCCGGCGACAGCAGCGCGCCAATCACGTCCTGGTTATGGCTGTCTTCAAAGAAGCTGTGAATCTCGTGGGCCACTTCCAGGCCCACGTCCGGCAAGTACGTCAGCACTTCGGGCAAGGCCTGCTGCACGCGCTCAAGGGACGCCAGCGAACGCGCGAGCACCTTGGCGGTCTCCTCGCCCACATCCGGTATGCCCAAGGCGTAGATAAACCGCGCCAGGGTCGGGGTCTTGCTGTTTTCGATGGCGGTGATCAGCTTCTTGCTGGAAATATCGGCAAAGCCTTCCAGGTCGATGATCTGCTCGTATTTGAGTTTGTAGAGGTCAGCTGGCGAGCCGATAAGTTTTTCATCCACCAGTTGCTCGATGGTTTTGTCGCCCAGGCCGTCAATGTCCATGGCGCGGCGCGACACAAAATGGATGATCGCCTGCTTGAGCTGCGCGCCACAGGCCAGGCGCCCGACGCAGCGGTAAACCGCGCCTTCGCTGACGGTTTCCTTGCCCTTGCTGCGCTTGACCAGTTGCGTACGCTCCACATGGGAGCCGCACACCGGGCAGCTTTCGGGGATTTGCACGGCGCGGGCGTTTTCCGGGCGGCGCTCGGTGACCACCGAGACGACTTGCGGGATCACATCACCGGCGCGACGGATGATCACCGTGTCGCCGATCATCAGGCCCAGGCGCGCGACTTCGTCCATGTTGTGCAAGGTTGCGTTGGACACCGTTACACCGGCGACCTTGACCGGCTTCAAGCGCGCCACCGGGGTTACAGCGCCGGTGCGGCCCACCTGGAATTCCACGTCGAGCAATTCGGTCAGCTCTTCCATGGCCGGGAATTTATGCGCGATGGCCCAGCGTGGTTCACGGGCGCGGAAGCCCAACTCCCTCTGGGAAGCAATGCTGTTGACCTTGAACACCACGCCGTCGATCTCATACGGCAGGCTGTTACGCCGCTCGCCGATATCGCGGTAGTAGGCCAGGCAATCCTGAATGCCCTTGGCCAGCTTCAGCTCATGGCTGATGGGCATGCCCCACTTTTGGAGTTGCTGCAGGTTGCCGATATGGGTGTCGCTGATGTCGGTGGTCACGCCATAGCAGCAGAACTCCAGCGGACGGCTGGCGGTGATCTTCGAGTCCAACTGACGCAGGCTGCCGGCGGCGGCATTACGCGGGTTGGCGAAGGTCTTGCCGCCCACTTCCAGTTGCGAGGCGTTCAGCCGCTCGAAGCCGGCCTTGGACATGAACACTTCGCCGCGCACTTCCAGGGTTGCCGGCCAACCGCTGCCGTGCAGTTTCAACGGGATATTGCGCACGGTGCGCACATTGACGCTGATGTCTTCGCCAGTGGTGCCATCGCCGCGCGTGGCGCCGCGCACCAGCTCGCCGTCCTGATACAGCAGGCTGACTGCCAGGCCGTCCAGCTTGGGCTCGCAGCTGTATTGCACCGCTGCACCGCCGCCAAACAGATCACCCACCGGCAGGTCGAGACCTTCGGTCACCCGGCGATCAAATTCGAGCATGGTGGTTTCATCGAAGGCGTTGCCCAGGCTGAGCATCGGTATCTCGTGCTTGACCTGGGTGAACGCCGAGAGCGCCGCACTGCCGACCCGCTGCGTCGGTGAATCACGCGTCACCAGTTCCGGGTGCTCGGCCTCCAGGGCCTTGAGCTCATGGAACAGCCGGTCGTACTCGGCGTCCGGAATGCTCGGCTCGTCGAGAACGTGGTAACGGTAATTGTGCTGATCCAGTTCAGCGCGCAGTTCGAGGATGCGGGTGTGGGCGGCGGTCATGGGTGTTCTCTCATAAAGCAAAAGAGCAGCCGAAGCTGCTCAATATGTTAGTGCGCTTATTCTACTGACAACGCTGAAGACCAATCCTCAGCGTTTTTGTGTCAGGGCACGACGCTCGAACTCGACGATGCGCTGACGGTAATGCTCGATGGTCTGGGCAGTCAGAACGCTGCGTTGGTCGTCCTTGAGCTCGCCGTTGAGTTCCTGGGACAGCTTGCGGGCTGCGGCCACCATCACGTCGAACGCTTGTTTCGGGTGACGCGGGCCTGGCAGACCAAGGAAGAAACTCACCGCCGGGGTGCTGAACAGGTCGATATCGTCCAGGTCGAAAGTACCCGGTTTGACCGCGTTAGCCATGGAGAACAGCACTTCGCCGTTACCGGCCATGCTTTCGTGGCGGTGGAAAATATCCATCTCGCCAAAACGCAGGCCGCTCTCGAGAATGTTCTGCAAGAGTGCCGGGCCTTTGAAGCCGGCGGCGTCGCGGCAGATCACGCTGATCACCAAAACCTCTTCGGCGGCCGGCTGATCGTTTACCGACTGGCGCGCTGCAGGCTTGCCGACGTTTTCATCGGGGAAGTCATCATCACGGCTGCTGAAGCTCGGGCCTTCGTCAACGTCGAGGTTCAGGTCGCCCTGATGCGGCTCGGCCACAGCGGCACTGGCGCGCTTGCCTCGCTTGGACGACGGCTCGCGGGCTTCACGCACCGGCGCGCTCATCGACGGCAAGTCATGCTCGTCCAGTTGCGGTTCTTTATGGGTATCCAGCACACGGGGCGGCCCCAGCAGCTCGGCGCTGCCGTCGTCGTCGGGCAAGTTGGACAGGTTACGGTCCAGACGGAATTTGAGCTTACCCTTGCCACCGCGCATGCGGCGCCAGCCATCAAAAAGAATACCGGCAATGACAATAATGCCGATGACGATCAGCCACTCGCGCAGACCGATTTCCATGTAATCCCGTGCCTCTAATAAAAAATGCTGAAAAATAAGGGGTTTAGCAACGTCCAAACCGCTTTAAAACGTGGCGCCAACTCTATGTTCTGACTGACGTTTTGCCCACGCATACGAAAATTTGACATTAAACTAGCACGACCCAAGATAACTTTACACCGTCTGTCAAAATGCCTTGAACAAATATGTCCATTTGCCACTTTTGCCAGACCGGTAAATCGCCTTACATCGCCCTACCAAAATCCTTTCCAGGCCCGGCTCAGGATTCCACCATCGCCATCGCTTCTTCGACATCCACCGCCACCAATCGCGAACAACCCGGCTCGTGCATCGTCACGCCCATCAACTGATCGGCCATTTCCATGGCGATCTTGTTGTGGGTGATATAGATGAACTGCACGGTCTGGGACATCTCTTTAACCAACCGAGCGTAGCGTCCAACGTTAGCGTCATCCAGCGGCGCGTCAACTTCGTCGAGCATGCAAAACGGCGCCGGGTTCAACTTGAAGATCGCAAATACCAGGGCCAATGCGGTCAGGGCCTTTTCGCCACCGGACAACAAATGGATAGTGCTGTTCTTCTTGCCCGGCGGCCGCGCCATGATCGTCACCCCTGTATCGAGTAGATCTTCGCCCGTCAGTTCCAAGTAGGCGCTGCCTCCACCGAAAACTTTCGGGAATAACGCCTGTAAACCGCCATTAATCTGATCAAAGGTATCTTTGAAGCGGTTACGGGTTTCCTTGTCGATCTTGCGAATCACGTTCTCGAGCGTGTCCAGTGCTTCGACCAGGTCGGCGTCCTGGGCGTCCAGATAACGTTTACGTTCGGACTGCTGCTGGTATTCGTCGATGGCTGCGAGGTTGATCGCGCCGAGGCGCTGGATACGCGCGGCGATGCGCTCGAGTTCTTCTTCGGCGTCTTTTTCGTTGGCCTGGGCGGTCAAGGTAGTGAGCACGCCGTGCAGGTCGTAGCCGTCTTCGAGCAGCTGGTCTTGCAGGGTCTTGCGGCGCACGGTCAGGGCTTGCCACTCCATGCGCTGTTGTTCGAGCTGGCCGCGAATCAGCTGGGATTGCTGCTCGGCCTGAGTCCGGCGCTTCTCGGCGTCGCGCAGTTCGCGGTCGGCGTCTTCCAGGGCGATTTGCGCGGTCTTGAGTTCTTCGTCGACGGTCATGCGTTTGTCGAGCAACTCTTCGAGCTTGAGGCGCAATTCTTCCAGCGGCGCTTCGCCCTCCTCCAGGTTGAGGCTCAGTTGCTCACGCTTTTCGGTCAGGCGTTCGGACTGCATCTCCAAACGCTCAAGGGCCTGGCGCGTGGAGGTGTGTTGGGCCTGCAACGAGCCCAGGCGCACTGCCAACTGATGGGCGTGATCTTTGTGCTGACGGGCTTCCTGGCGCACGCGATCGAGGCGTTCACGCAGGCTGTCGCGCTGGGCCAGCAGCAGCTCGCGCTGCTCGGTATCCAGCGCCATGCTGTCGAGGGCTTCCTGCAAGTGCAGGCGCGCCTCGCCGATCTGTTCGTGTTCGAGGGCGCGCTGCTCGCCCATCTCGGCCACTTCTTCGTCAAGGCGGGTGCGGCGCAGGGTCAGTTGCTCGGCCTTCGCCTTGCTCGCCGACAACTGCGCTTTCAATTCGCCTTGCTGGCGCGCTTCGTCCTGCAACAGGCGGCGCAGGTGTTCGCGGCCGGTCTCTTGTTGGCGCTGAGTGGCACGCAGGGTTTGCAGTTCGGTTTCCAGGCTTTCGAGGGTGGCCTCGCGCTCTTCGCGTTCGGCGCTCAGGTTGACGATTTCCTGGCCTCGGGCCAATACGCCGCTCTCGGCCTCACTGGCGCGACGCACGCGCAGGAAATGCCGGCCCACCCAATAACCGTCTCGGCTGATCAGGCTTTCGCCGGCGCCCAATTGGCCGCGCTGGGCCAGGGCCTGCTCCAATGATTCAACCGGTTTGACCTGGCCCAGCCATGGCGACAGATCAATCGCCGCCTCCACCTTGTCGAGCAAACTGCCCGGCACCCGCGTGCCATCGGCTGCGGGGCTGAGCAAACGCAAATCGCCCTGGGCAAAGCCGGCCAGGTCGAAACCGCCAAAATCATCCACCAATACGGCTTGCAGGTCGGCGCCCAACACGGTCTCGACCGCCAGCTCCCAGCCCGCTTCAACTTTTAAGCCTTCGGCCAGGCGCGGACGCTCGGCCAGGTGCTGGTCACGCAGCCACTCGGCGGTGCCGGTGCCTGGGTCCAGCGCGGCCTGCTGCAAGGCTTCAAGCGACGCCAAGCGCCCGTTGAGCCGCTGCAAATCGCCCTGGGCCTGCTGCTGGGCCTGGGTCGCCTGTTGCAGTTGCTGACGCAATTGCTCCAGGCGCTCCACTTGTTGTTCTTCGCTGGCCTCCAGCTCCTCCAGGGTCATCTCGCTTTCGGCCAGTTGCTCGCTCAGCGCCATGATCGCCGCGTCTTCCGGGTCGGCGGCGAGCAACGCGCGCTCCTCCTGCATGCGGCGCTGGCGTTCGGCCAGGCGCTCCATGCTGGTTTCCAGTTGCTGGATGCGCGATTGCTGCACCTCAGCCTGGCGGCGCGGCTCGGCGGATTTCAGGTTGAACGTGTCCCACTGTTCCTGCCAGCCGTGCATGGTGGTTTCGGCTTCTTCGAGGGCGGCGGCGGCCTCTTCGGCGGCGGCGCTGGTGATTTCCTGCTCGGGCGTGAGCATGTCCAGCTCTTCGCCCAACGTCAGCAGCAAGGTGCGGTCGTGGCCCAGGTGCGACTCGGTTTCCAGCCGCGCGCGTTCGGCCTCTTTCAAATCATCCTGCAACTGCCGCAGGCGCTGCTGGCCATGCTGGATGCTCTGCTCGACCCGGGCAATGTCGCCGCCTACCGAGTAGAACCGCCCCTGCACCAGATTGAAGCGCTCGGACAGGTCATGGTGACCGTCACGCAAGCGCTCGATGCTGGCGTCGGCATTACGCTGTTCGGCCACCAGCGCTTCAAAGCTGATTTCCTGGGTGCCGATGATCGCTTCGCGCTGGCCGACCTGATCATTGAGCGCCTGCCAGCGCAGGGCCGAGAGCTGCGCCTTGAGCTGGCGCTCTTCGCCCTTGTATTCCTGGTACTTCTCGGCGGCCTGGGCCTGGCGGTGCAGGCGTTCGAGTTGACGCTCCAGCTCTTCACGCAGGTCGGTCAGGCGGGCGAGGTTTTCGTGGGTGCGGCGGATACGGTTTTCGGTCTCGCGGCGGCGCTCCTTGTACTTGGAGATGCCGGCCGCTTCTTCGATAAAGTTGCGCAGGTCTTCGGGCTTGGCTTCGATCAGCTTGGAGATCATGCCCTGCTCGATGATCGAGTAGCTGCGCGGGCCTAAGCCGGTACCGAGGAAAATATCGGTGATATCACGTCGACGGCATTTGGTGCCGTTGAGGAAGTAACTGTTCTGGCTGTCGCGCGTCACTTTGCGGCGAATCGAGATTTCCGCGTAGGCCGCATATTCACCGATCAAGGTGCCATCGGAGTTATCGAACACCAGTTCGATGCTGGCCTGGCTCACCGGCTTGCGGCTGGTGGAGCCGTTGAAGATGACGTCGGTCATCGACTCGCCACGCAGGTTTTTTGCCGAGCTCTCGCCCATCACCCAACGTACGGCATCGATAATGTTCGACTTGCCGCAACCATTGGGCCCGACCACCGCCGCCATGTTACTGGGGAAGTTCACCGTGGTCGGGTCGACGAAGGATTTGAACCCCGCCAGTTTGATGCACTTGAGCCGCACGCTTAGGCGCCTGCCAACGCAGCGATGACCAGCGAGCTGCTGCGCTCGCAATAGGCCGACAGCACCTGGCGGATCTGCGGCAGGTCACGGGCGAGCACCGCCGCGAGCAGGTGCTCGAACAGCGTCAGGTACTCACTCATCTCCGCCTTGCGCTGGTCCAGGGCCAGGTAATAGGCACGGTTCATCGCCGGCTGCAGGTTTTCGACGGTTTCCTGCAAATACGGGTTGTTGGCGAAGGGGTACGCGGCGCGCATCACACTGAAGCTTTCTTCGACGAAGGCACGGATGTCCTGACGCTCGAAACTGGCCACCAACCGTTGCTGGATCTGCAGGAACGGCGCCATGTCGGCCTGGACCTTCCAGCCTTCAGCCACCGAATTGCCGAGCAATATGTACAACTCGCCCATCAGCGTGCACAGGCTCTGCACCTTGTGCGCGGTGAGTTCGGTGACGTGGGCGCCACGGCGCGGCAGGATCGCGATCAGGTGGCGGCGCTCGAGAATCAGCAAAGCTTCACGCACGGAGCCACGGCTGACATTCAGTGCCAGCGTGACTTTCTGTTCCTGGATCCGCTCCCCAGGCTTGAGATCGCCGCGAATGATACGTTCGGCGAGGTGGTGAGCAATTTGCTCGGCGAGACTGTCCGGCGCCTTGAACGTCATGTTTTCCCTTCAAAATCTGCTATCGGTACAAGCGCGGCAGTGTAGCGCATTGGCTGGCTGATGGCGCTACGCCCACAGGCGCGAATGTGGCATGAAATAAGCAACGCTGAAAAGCCAAAAGCCAGCAAAAACACCGGTTCCAGAAGACTGGACCATAATTGAAAGGGTTGCGATCGCAATTTCTTGACCTTCTGGTCAGAAAATCGTTGACCGAAAAGTCAGACATGACTAGATTCGGCGCAAAGCGGTTAACAACAATAATGAGTCTGCGAGGCCTTCCGTGATCCAGTTTTTACTTAACCAGGAACTCCGTAGCGAGCACGCCCTGGACCCCAACCTGACCGTGCTCAACTATTTGCGCGAGCATTTGGGCAAATCCGGTACCAAGGAAGGCTGCGCCAGCGGCGATTGCGGTGCATGCACCGTGGTAGTCGGCGAATTGCACACCGACACTCAAGGTGCGGAGCAGATCCGCTATCGCAGCCTCAATTCCTGCCTGACGTTTGTGTCGTCATTGCACGGCAAACAACTGATCAGCGTCGAAGACCTCAAGCATCAAGGCCAACTGCACAGCGTGCAGCAAGCCATGGTCGAGTGCCACGGCTCGCAATGCGGCTTTTGCACCCCAGGCTTTGTGATGTCGCTGTTTGCCCTGCAAAAGAACAGCGACGCCCCCGACAGCCAGAAAGCCCATGAAGCGCTGGCCGGCAACCTGTGCCGTTGCACCGGTTATCGCCCGATTCTGGCCGCCGCCGAACAGGCCTGCTGCAACAAGCCGGTGGATCAGTTCGACAGCCGCCAGGCCGAGACCATCGCCCGTCTCAAAGCCATCGCGCCCACGCAAACCGGTGAACTCAACAGCGGCGACAAACGCTGCCTGGTGCCGCTCACCGTGGCCGACCTGGCCGACCTCTACGACGCCTACCCGCAGGCGCGCTTGCTGGCGGGCGGCACTGATCTGGCGCTGGAAGTCACGCAGTTTCACCGCGTGCTGCCGGTGATGATCTACGTCGGTAACATTGAAGAGATGAAGCGCATCGAGTCGTTCGACGACCGCCTGGAAATCGGCGCGGCCACACCGCTGTCCGACTGCTACAGCGCGCTGCACCACGAATACCCGGACTTCGGCGATTTGTTGCACCGCTTCGCCTCGCTGCAGATCCGCAACCAGGGCACCCTGGGCGGCAATATCGGCAACGCCTCGCCCATCGGCGATTCGCCGCCATTGCTGATCGCCCTCGGCGCGCAGATCGTGCTGTGCAAGGGCGACACCCGTCGCACCTTGGCGCTGGAAGATTACTTTATCGACTACCGCGTCACCGCCCGCCAGGACAGTGAGTTTATCGAGAAGATCATCGTGCCCAAGGGCCACGCGCTGTTCCGGGCTTACAAGGTTTCCAAGCGCCTGGACGATGATATTTCCGCCGTGTGCGCGGCCTTCAACCTGAAGATCGACAACGGTGTGATCAGCGACGCCCGCGTGGCGTTCGGCGGCATGGCCGCCACGCCCAAACGCGCGAACAGCTGCGAAACCGTATTGGTGGGCGCGACCTGGAACGCCGCCACGGTGGAGAAAGCCTGCGCCGCCCTCGCCCAGGATTTCACCCCGCTGTCGGACTTCCGCGCCAGCAAGGAATACCGCCTGCTCAGCGCACAGAACCTGCTGCGCAAATACTTCATCGAACTGCAAACACCGCACATCGAGACTCGGGTGACCGCTTATGTCTAACCATCACGCCGTCGTTAAAACCCAGGCCGAACTCGCCGAGCTGTTTGCCCAGGACCTGACCTCCGGGGTCGGCCGCAGCGTCAAGCATGACAGCGCCGCCAAGCACGTCAGCGGTGAAGCGCAGTACATCGATGATCGCCTGGAGTTTCCTAACCAGTTGCACCTGTATGCGCGCATGTCCGACCGCGCCCACGCACGCATCATCAGCATCGACACCGCGCCCTGCTACGCCTTTGACGGCGTGCGCATCGCCATCACCCACGAAGATGTGCCGGGCCTTAAAGACATCGGCCCGCTGATGCCCGGCGACCCGTTGCTGGCCATCGACACCGTGCAGTTTGTCGGCCAAGTGGTACTGGCGGTGGCCGCCCGCGACCTGGAAACCGCGCGCAAAGCGGCCATGGCGGCGGTGATCGAATACGAAGACCTGGAACCGGTGCTGGATGTGGTGGAGGCCTTTCGCAACAAGCACTTTGTGCTCGACAGTCACACCCACCAACGCGGTGATTCGGCGGGCGCACTGGCCACCGCGAAAAACCGTATCCAGGGCACCCTGCATATCGGCGGCCAGGAACACTTCTACCTGGAAACCCAGATTTCCTCGGTCATGCCCACCGAAGACGGCGGCATGATCGTCTACTGCTCCACGCAAAACCCCACCGAAGTGCAAAAGCTGGTAGCCGAAGTACTCGACGTGTCGATGAATAAAATCGTCGTGGATATGCGCCGCATGGGCGGTGGTTTTGGCGGCAAGGAAACCCAGGCCGCAAGCCCCGCGTGCCTGTGCGCGGTGGTTGCACGCCTGACCGGCCAGCCGACCAAGATGCGCCTGCCGCGTGTCGAAGACATGCTGATGACCGGCAAGCGCCACCCGTTCTATATCGAATACGACGTGGGCTTTGACGACAACGGCCGCCTGCACGGCATCAATCTGGACCTGGCGGGCAACTGCGGTTGTTCGCCGGACCTGTCCAACTCGATTGTCGACCGCGCGATGTTCCACTCCGACAACTCGTATTACCTGGGCGACGCCACCGTCAACGGCCACCGCTGCAAGACCAACACCGCGTCCAACACCGCGTATCGTGGGTTTGGCGGCCCGCAAGGCATGGTTGCCATCGAGGAAGTCATGGACGCCATTGCGCGCCATCTGGCGCTGGACCCGTTGGCGGTGCGCAAGGTCAATTACTACGGCAAGACCGAACGCAACGTCACCCACTACTACCAGACCGTCGAGCACAACATGCTCGAGGAAATGACCGCCGAGCTTGAGGCCAGCAGCCAGTACGCCGAGCGCCGCGAAGCGATCCGCCTGTACAACGCCCACAGCCCGATTCTGAAAAAAGGCCTGGCACTGACGCCAGTGAAATTCGGTATTTCGTTTACCGCCAGTTTCCTCAACCAGGCCGGTGCGCTGATCCACATTTACACCGACGGCAGCATCCACCTGAACCACGGCGGCACCGAGATGGGCCAGGGTTTGAACATCAAGGTCGCGCAGGTGGTGGCTGAAATATTCCAGGTCGAGATCGACCGCGTGCAGATCACCGCCACCAACACCGACAAGGTGCCCAACACCTCGCCAACCGCCGCCTCCAGCGGTGCCGACTTGAACGGCAAGGCCGCGCAGAACGCTGCCGAAACCATCAAGCAGCGCCTGGTGGAGTTTGCTGCGCGCAAGTACGACGTGAGTGAAGCGGACGTTGAGTTCCACAATGGCCACGTGCGCGTGCGCGATCAGATCCTGACCTTTGAGGCGCTGATCCAGCAGGCGTATTTCGCTCAGGTTTCGCTGTCGAGCACCGGTTTTTACAAGACGCCGAAAATCTTTTACGACCGCAGCCAGGCGCGGGGTCGGCCGTTCTACTACTTCGCATTCGGCGCGGCCTGCTGCGAAGTGATCGTCGACACCCTGACCGGCGAATACAAGATGCTGCGCACCGACATCCTTCACGATGTGGGCGCCTCGCTGAACCCGGCCATCGACATCGGCCAGGTCGAAGGCGGCTTTATCCAGGGCATGGGCTGGCTGACCATGGAAGAGCTGGTGTGGAACAACAAGGGCAAGCTGATGACCAACGGCCCGGCCAGCTACAAGATCCCGGCCGTGGCGGACATGCCACTGGATTTGCGCGTGAAGCTGGTGGAAAACCGCAAGAACCCGGAAGACACGGTGTTCCATTCCAAGGCCGTGGGCGAGCCGCCGTTCATGCTCGGGATTGCGTCGTGGTGTGCGATCAAGGATGCCGTGGCGAGTTTGGGCGACTATCGCCATCAGCCGCAGATTGATGCGCCGGCGACGCCTGAGCGGGTGTTGTGGGGCTGTGAGCAGATGCGGCAGTTGAGCGCTGCAAAAGCCGTTGAGACTGAACTGGCTTGATCGTTCCCACGCTCTGCGTGGGAATGCCGCCTTGGACGCTCTGCGTCCGCTGTTGTGACGCAGAGCGTCACGGTATGCATTCCCACGCGGAGCGTGGGAACGATCTGACTGGAGGTGACTATGAACAACTGGATCAGCGCCCTCGCCGACCTGCAGAACCAGGGTGAACCCTGCGTGCTGGTGACCATCATCGAAGAGCTTGGCTCCACGCCGCGCAACGCTGGCTCAAAAATGGTGATCAGCGCCGCGCACACCTTCGACACCATCGGCGGCGGGCACCTGGAATACAAAGCGATGCAGATCGCCCGCGACATGCTGGTGCGTGGCCAGCAGAACACCCATCTGGAGCGCTTCAGCCTCGGCGCCAGCCTGGGCCAATGCTGCGGCGGCGTGACGGTGTTGCTGTTCGAACCCATGGGCCAGGTGCAGGCGCAGATCGCGGTATTTGGCGCCGGCCATGTCGGCCGCGCCCTGGTACCGTTGTTGGCGAGCCTGCCGTGCCGGGTGCGCTGGATTGATTCGCGTGATCAGGAGTTTCCGGAACATATCCCTCAGGGCGTGCGTAAAATCGTCAGCGAAGAGCCGGTCGACGAAATTGCCGACCTGCCGGTGGGCAGTTACTGCATCGTGATGACCCACAATCACGCGTTGGACCTGGAACTGACGGCCGCGCTGCTCAAGCGCAATGACTTCGCCTATTTCGGCCTGATCGGTTCAAAAACCAAACGGGTCAAGTTCGAACACCGCCTGCGTGATCGCGGCTTCGACACCGCGCAACTGCAACGCATGCGCTGCCCCATGGGCCTCACCGAGGTGAAGGGCAAACTGCCGGTGGAGATCGCCATCTCCATCGCCGGCGAAATCATCGCCACCTATAACGCGAATTTCGGCCAGCACAGTGCGAGCGCCGAACCTATTGCCAAACTGCTGCCCGCCTCGCGTCGCAGCCAAGCTATCTAAACCATTGAGATCACCATGCCTTTGACTCGCAAAGCCTACCGTGCCGCCATTTTGCACAGCATCGCCGACCCCGCCGAAGTGGGGATCGAAGCCTCCTATGAGTATTTCGAAGACGGCCTGCTGGTGATCGATAACGGCCAGATCAGCGCCCTGGGCCACGCCAGCGATTTGCTGCCAACCCTGCCCGCCGACATCGACGTGACCCATTATCAGGATGCGCTGATCACGCCCGGCCTGATCGACACCCACATTCACCTGCCGCAAACCGGCATGGTCGGTGCCTATGGCGAGCAGTTGCTGGATTGGCTCAACACCTACACCTTCCCATGTGAAAGCCAGTTCGCCGACAAGGCCCACGCCGAAGAAGTCGCGGATATCTTCATCAAGGAGTTGCTGCGCAACGGCACCACCACAGCATTGGTGTTCGGCAGCGTGCACCCGCAGTCGGTGAATGCATTCTTTGAAGCCGCCGAGAAACTCGACCTGCGCATGATCGCCGGCAAAGTGATGATGGACCGCAACGCGCCGGACTACCTGACCGACACCGCCGAATCCGGCTACCAGGAAAGCAAGGCGCTGATCGAACGCTGGCACGGCAAGGGCCGTTTGCACTATGCCGTCACGCCACGTTTTGCGCCGACCAGCACCCCGGAACAACTGGCGCTGGCCGGGCAACTGCTGGGCGAATACCCGGACCTGTACATGCAGACGCACATCAGCGAGAACAAACAGGAAGTCGAGTGGGTAAAAGAGCTGTTCCCGGAGCGCAACGGCTACCTGGACGTGTACGACCACTACAAACTGCTGGGCGAGCGCTCGGTGTTTGCCCACGGCGTCCACCTGTGTGATGACGAGTGCGCACGGTTGGCCGAGACCGGTTCGGCCGTGGCGTTCTGCCCGACCTCGAACCTCTTCCTTGGCAGCGGCCTGTTCAACTTGCCGATGGCCGAGAAGCACAAGCTGAATGTGGGCCTGGGCACCGACGTGGGCGGCGGCACCAGCTTCTCGCTGCTGCAAACCCTGAATGAAGCCTACAAGGTCATGCAGTTGCAGGGTGCGCGGTTGAGCCCGTTCAAGTCGCTGTACCTGGCCACCTTGGGCGGTGCGCGGGCACTGCGCCTGGAAGACAAGATCGGCACGTTGCAGCCGGGCACGGATGCGGACTTTTTGGTGCTGGACTACAACGCTACGCCGCTGCTCAGCTATCGCTTGAAGCAGGCCAATAACATTGCCGAGACGTTGTTTGTGTTGATGACGTTGGGGGATGACCGGACGATTCTACAGACCTACGCGGCCGGCAATCTGGTGCATCAACGCTGATCTGAGCCACACCACAAAAAAATGTGGGAGCTGGCTTGTGTGGGAGCTGGCCAGCTCCCACACTTTTAGTCCCAGGCGAACCTGGAAAATTACAGTTTGACTGAAGAACGCCCTGGCTTCTTGGTCTGCAACAAATGCGAGAACACCGCGTGCAAATCATCCGACGCGCTTTCCTCGTCGAGGTTGAGCTTGCTGTCGATGTGATCCATGTGATGCATCATCAAATTCACCGCCAGGGTCGCGTCGCGTGCTTCGATCGCGTCGATCAACTGGGTGTGCTCATCGTAGGAACAGTGCGAGCGGTTGCCGCTTTCGTACTGGGCGATGATCAACGAGGTTTGCGACACCAGGCTGCGCTGGAAACTGATCAGCGGCGCATTCTTCGCGGCTTCGGCGAGCTTCAAGTGGAATTCGCCGGAGAGGCGGATACCGGCACCACGATCACCCCGTGAGAAGCTGTCGCGCTCATCGTTGACCATCTGGCGCAGTTCGGCCAATTGCTCGGCCGTGGCGTGCTGCACCGCAAGCTCAGTGATCGCCCGCTCCACCAGCCGCCGGGCGAGAAATACCTGACGGGCTTCTTCGACACTCGGGCTTGCCACCACCGCACCGCGATTGGGCCGCAGCAGTACCACACCTTCATGGGCCAGGCGCGAGAGCGCGCGGCGGATGATGGTGCGGCTGACGCCGAAGATTTCGCCCAGTGCTTCTTCACTCAATTTGGTACCGGGCGCCAGGCGTTGTTCGAGGATCGCCTCGAAGATATGCGCGTAGACGATATCGTCCTGGGTTCCGCTGCGACCGGCCTTGCCGGCTCGCGGTTGTTTCTTGAGAGGTTGCAACTGTTCGTTCATGGGCACTCGGGTTTGGAGAACGGCGGCGAATTAACGGTAATACGTCAACAGCGTGTTGCTGGCAAGTATCACCTAAAAACAGGGCACATTGTACACAACCCAATGCGCCAACACACTGTACGGCTATTTGTGGTGGCGGCTGTATTGCAATGAGTGGTTACGTTTGAGTTTAGGCTTGAATTCGCTTTTTCCCAGGTAAAAGGAACACCTCTCCATGACCGACGCCACCCAAGCGCCTTTGCGCCCCTTGGCCGACACTTCTGCGTCGGCCGTCGTCGCCGGCTTCATCGCCATGATGACCGGCTACACCAGCTCCCTGGTGCTGATGTTCCAGGCCGGCCAGGCCGCCGGCTTGACCACCGCGCAGATTTCTTCGTGGATCTGGGCGATCTCTATCGGCATGGCGGTGTGCAGCATCGGCCTGTCGTTGCGCTATCGCACGCCGATCACCATTGCCTGGTCTACGCCCGGCGCCGCGCTGCTGATCACCAGCCTGGGCGGCGTGAGCTACGGCGAGGCCATCGGCGCGTATATCACTTGCGCCGTGCTGGTGACGCTGTGCGGGCTGACCGGCAGCTTTGAAAAACTGGTCAAGCGCATTCCCGCCTCGTTGGCGGCGGCGCTGCTGGCGGGGATTCTGTTCAAGATCGGCAGCGAGATTTTCGTCGCCGCGCAACATCGCACCGGGTTGGTGCTGGGGATGTTTTTCACCTATCTGATCATCAAGCGCTTGTCGCCGCGTTATGCCGTGCTGGCCGCGCTGGTCATCGGCACCCTGTTGTCGGGGCTGATGGGCTTGCTGGATTTCAGCGGTTTTCACCTGGAAGTGGCCACACCGGTGTGGACCACGCCGCACTTCTCGCTGGCCGCGACCATCAGCATCGGCATCCCGTTGTTCGTGGTGGCGATGACCTCGCAGAACATGCCCGGCGTTGCCGTGCTGCGCGCCGACGGCTACACCGTGCCCGCCTCGCCCCTGATCACCGCCACCGGCCTGGCCTCGCTGGTACTGGCGCCGTTCGGCTCCCACGGCATCAACCTGGCCGCGATCAGCGCGGCGATCTGCACCGGGCCACACGCCCATGAAGACCGCAACAAGCGCTACACCGCTGCCGTGTGGTGCGGGGTGTTCTACGGGATTGCCGGGGTGTTCGGCGCAACCTTGGCGGCGTTGTTCGCTGCACTGCCCAAGGAACTGGTGCTGTCGATTGCGGCCCTGGCGCTGTTTGGCTCGATCATCAACGGCTTGAGTATCGCCATGAATGAGCCCAAGGAACGGGAAGCGGCGCTGATCACCTTTATGGTCACCGCGTCTGGCTTGACGCTGTTTTCCATCGGCTCGGCGTTCTGGGGGATTGTGGCGGGGGTGTTGACGCTGCTGATTCTGAATTGGCGCAAGGCATAAAAAAACGGCGACCCTAAGGTCGCCGTTTTTTTAGTATCACTTAGCCGCGTTGATCGGCTTTTCCGGATACCACACGTCCAGCAGTGGGCTGACTTCAGCGCTTTTCAGCTCGCTGCGGCCTTTGAGCCAGCTTTCAACAGCTGCACGTTGCTCTTCGTTGACCGAGCCACGCTTCTGCAGGCAAACCAGACCGAAGTCATCGCCGCCGACATAGCCCAGACCGTTGGCTTCCATGGCTTCTTTGATGAATGCTTCGAGGAAAGCATCGGTAGCTTCTTCACTCAGGTCTTCTTTGAAGTCCAGGTTCAGTTCGAAACCCAGCTCTTGAAATTCATCAACGCACAGTTTTTTGCGCAGACGCTGGGAACGGTTAGTCGCCATTGGAACAATCCTCATAAGTAATAACGGCCGGCACTTTAGCAGTTTAAGCCGACCTTTGCCCGACTCTATGGGACGGGCGGGCATTGGTCTGCAAAAAAACCCGAAATACCCGCTATCGTTCAGCTACAACTGGATGCACCTTGGGGCATAATGCCGACACTTTCGTGACCAATGAGGGATTTTCTTCCATACCCCTCACCTTTTTCACCCTTCTCAGCAGTAGGGTTTTATTCCTTATGATCAACTCTTTTCGTTCAGTACTCCTTGCCGGTTTTCTTCTACCACTGGCCTTTTCCGTCACCGCCGCGCCGATCAACAACACCCTGCCGCCGAATGTTCAGCAGGCACTGCAGAAAGCCAAAATACCCAATACTTCGCTGTCGCTGGTGATGCTGCCCCTCACCGGGCCTGGCACGCCGACCGTGTTCAACGCGGATGTTTCGGTAAACCCGGCCTCCACCATGAAGCTGGTCACCACCTACGCAGCCCTGGAAATGCTCGGCCCCAACCATCAATGGAAGACCGAGTTCTACACCGACGGCACCCTCAGCGGTGGCGTGTTGCGCGGCAACCTCTACCTCAAGGGCGGCGGCGACCCCAAGCTGAATATGGAAAAACTCTGGCTGTTGATGCGTGACCTGCGCGCCAATGGCGTGCAGCAAGTCACCGGCGACCTGGTGCTGGACCGCAGCTTCTTCAACCAGCCGCAATTGCCTGAATTCAATGACGACGGTAACGACGAGAACAAGCCGTTCCTGGTCAAGCCGGACGCCCTGCTGGTCAACCTCAAGGCCCTGCGCTTTGTTACCCGCAATGACTCGGGCCGGGTGATCGTGTCGGTCGAGCCGCCGATTGCGAGTATCCGCATCGACAACCAGGTCAAAGTCTCCAACGCCAAGCAATGCACCGGGGACGTGCGCTACAGCCCGGTCACCGCCGCCGATGGCAGCGTCACCGTGACGGTCAGCGGCCAGTTGGGCGATGGCTGCAGCTCCCAGACTTACCTGTCGCTGCTCGACCACGCCACCTACACCGCCGGCGCCGTGCGTGCGATCTGGCAGGAGTTGGGCGGCACCATCCAGGGCCGTGATATCCAGGCGCCGGTGCCCAAAGACGCTAAAGTGCTGGCCCGTGCGTTCTCGCCGGACCTGGCGGAAATCATCCGCGACATCAACAAATACAGTAACAACACCATGGCCCAGCAGTTGTTCCTGAGCCTGGGCGCGCAGTTCCGTAACGACGCCGATGGCGATGATGCCAAGGCTGCGCAACGTGTGGTGCGCCAGTGGCTGGCGAAAAAAGGCATCACCGCGCCGCACCTGGTGATGGAGAACGGCTCCGGCCTGTCCCGCGCCGAACGCGTCAGCGCCCGCGAAATGGCGGCCATGCTGCAAGCGGCGTGGAAAGGCCCGTACTCGGCGGAATACATCAGTTCGCTGCCGATTGCCGGCACCGACGGCACCATGCGCAAACGCCTGAAAACCACGGCCCTGCGCGGTGAGGCTCACGTCAAGACCGGCACCTTGAACACCGTGCGCGCCATTGCCGGGTTCAGCCGCGATAACAACGGCAACACCTGGGTGGTGGTGGCAATCCTCAACGACTCGAAGCCATGGGGTGCTTCGTCGGTGCTCGATCAGGTGCTGCTGGATTTGTATCGCCAGCCGAAGCTGACAGCCGCAGCGCCAGTGCTCTAAAGGCCACACAGCGCCCACCTTCAGACGCGCAAGCGTTCGGCTTCCACCCGGTCGCGGCCCGCTTGCTTGGCCACATACACCGCCGAGTCTGCGCGCAGCAGCAGCCCGTCAATCCCTTCATTGATCCGCCAGCTGGCCACACCAAAGCTGGCGGTCACCACGCCCACCACCTCCATCGGTTCGGTGCGCAGCGACTGCCACAACTCCATCGCCAGGCAATAAGCCTGCTCGGCATCGGTATGCGGGCACAGCACCACAAACTCTTCACCGCCCAAACGACAAAACACATCCGTGCGGCGCAGGCGCTGGCCGATGCGTTTGCACACTTCCTGCAACACCCCATCGCCCACCGCATGCCCGTGCTGATCATTGATGCGTTTGAAGTGATCAATATCGAGCATGATCAACGACAATGCGCCCGTGGTTCGGTTGCGCCGGAGCATCTCGGCCTTGAGGCGATCCTGAAAATAACGGCGGTTATGAATGCCCGTCAGCGAGTCGGTAATCGACAGCGCGCGCAGCTCCTCTTCGACCCGCTTCAGATCGGAGATATCCGACACGTAGCCATGCCACAACGTGCCACCGCCGGTTAACTCCTCCGGCGTGGCTTCGCCGCGAATCCAGCGCAGGCCGCGTTGCGGCAACACCACCCGATACTCTTCGCGCCAATGGCTCAACTGCAGCGCCGACAGCCGGATCGACAGGCGCACCCGTTCCACGTCTTGCGGATGAATGCGTTCGAACACCTTGTCCGCGTTTTGCTGCAATACGCCCGTGTCGATTTCATAGATATCGCGCATACCATCGCTGGCATAGATGAAACGCCCTTTCCCCTTGGGTTCAAGGGTGAACTGAAAGATCCCGCCAGGCACGTGGGCACTGAGTTTTTTCAGTAGACGGTCGCGCGCGGCCAACGCCTCGTAGGCGCGTTTTTGTTCGGTCACATCCAGGTAGATCGCCAAGTGCCCGATCCACAGGCCGTAGTCGTCCAGCAACACGGTGGTGAGCATATTCACCGTCAGGTAGCTGCCATTCTCACGCAATAATGTCCACTCGCGCGCCTCGTGCAGGTTGTCCGGGCTTTCCACCAGCATCGCCTGGCTCGCCGGAATACGCTTGCCCAGGGCCACACTTAAACTGGCCGCGCGCGCTTCGAGTTCATGGGCCAGATGCAGGCCTTCCAGAGTCAGTCGCCCCACCACCGCCTCGGCCTTGAACCCGAGCATTTTCTCGGCACCGGCATTGAAGGTGTTGATCACACCCCGCAGGTCAGTGGCAATGATCGCAACATGGGTGGCGGCGTTCAGCACACTGCGCAATTGCCCGTGGGCGGCGCGAAGCTCCTGCTCACGCAGGTGCAACTGCTGTGTGCGTTGTTCCACCAGCTTGAGCGCACGCTGGCGCTGGCTGACCAACACATACAGCAACGCACTGAGCAGCAGGCTGAGGAGCACGCCCATGGCCAGGAGGGTGTGCATCGAGGAGTGATTGGCCTGGTCGAACACCTGGCTGGCGCGAATGCTCAAGGCATACACATGGTCGCCGAGGGTGAGGCGGCGCGTGGCGACCAGGCCGCTGTCGCCCACCGCGTTGCTGGACGCGTACAGCACACGTTGCTGGGTGTCGGAGGTGTCGACGATCTGCATCACCAGGTTGTCGCGGCCGGGCTTGGGCAAACCATCGGCGACCAGTTGGCGCATGCTGATCACTGCCATCACATAACCATAGGGCTCGGTGTCGGCGGGTTTGTTCACGGGCGCCACCAGCAAAACGCCGGCAGCATAAGCCGGTTCTACGCCCACCAACTGCATGGGCTGGGACACCGCAGGCCGGCCGCTGCTTTGCACCCGCTCAAGCACCGAACGGCGCAGGGGCTGGGCCAACAGGTCGAACCCCAAGGGTGACCCCAGCAAGCTTTGGGTCTGGCTGTACAACACCGGCACATACTCGTCGCGCTCGGGTGCAGGCGCCAGTTCACCCGCAGCGTTCAACTCTCGAATGGCGAAAGGTGTACCCCGCTGACGCGAGATGTCCTGTTCAAAAGCACTGCGTTGTTCGCGAAATATACGCGGCGCCCAGGCATAGGCGCGGGCGCGCAGAAGCAAAGGCTTGGCGAAACCATCGAACTCGGCGCGGGACACGTCACTGGAATTGACGAAGAAACGCTGCAGGCTGGCCAGGCGTTGCTCCTGGTCTTCGAAACGCTCCTGAAGGCGGGTGTAGCGCTCGTTGACCAACAACTGGAAACGCTGGCGCACTTGCTGCTGGTAGAGGTCGGCGGTCGCCCAGGCGACGATGACCGTCAGCGCCCCACCTGCCAATAACACCACCAATGCCACCAGCCAAGCCGACGCCTGCTCACTGATAAAGCCTAGTATTTTCGGGCGAACGGCTTGCATCGGCATAGGCAACACTCACAACGCCAGCGTGCGGGGGGTGTCACTTTGGCTAGGCGTTAAGTTATAGCCATGAGGCCGGCGTTTGACCAGTGCAAAAAAGCCGCAAGCCCGGAATAGTCCGGGCTTGCGGCTTTTTGGTGCAGCTTGAGTGTGGCAATCAGCGCGCGGTGATTTTCCACGCCCGGTGAATCTTCGCGTTACGTGCGAAATCCGGGTCCAGGGTCTTGTCGCTGATTTCCTCGACCGCGTAGCGCTCGCTGAGGTTGTCCTCCAGCACGAACTTGCGGAAGTTGTTCGAGAAGTACAGCACGCCGCCGGGCGCCAGGCGCGCCATGGCCAGGTCGAGCAACTGCACGTGGTCACGCTGCACGTCGAAGATGCCTTCCATGCGCTTGGAGTTGGAGAAGGTCGGCGGGTCGATGAAGATCAGGTCGAACTCATCACGGCTGGCCTCCAGCCAGGCCATCACATCACCCTGCTCCAGGCGGTTCTTGTCAGAGAAACCGTTAAGGGAGAAGTTGCGACGTGCCCAGTCCAGGTAAGTCTTGGACAAGTCGACGCTGGTGGTGCTGCGCGCGCCGCCCTTGGCTGCGTGCACACTCGCGGTGGCGGTGTAGCAATACAGGTTGAGGAAACGCTTGCCGGCCGCTTCCTTCTGGATGCGCATGCGCATCGGGCGGTGGTCGAGGAACAGGCCGGTGTCCAGGTAGTCGGTGAGGTTGACCAGCAGCTTCACGCCGCCTTCGCTGACCTCGGTGAACTTGCCTTGGGCGCTTTGACGTTCGTACTGTTTGGTGCCGCTCTGACGTTCGCGACGCTTGACCACCACGCGGCTCTTGTCGACGTTCAGCGCCTGGGGAATCGCAGCCAGCGCATCGAACATACGCGCAGAAGCTTTTTCCGGGTCGATGGATTTGGGCGCGGCATATTCCTGCACATGCACCCAATCGTGGTACAGGTCGATGGCCATGGAGTATTCCGGCATATCGGCGTCGTACACACGGTAGCAGTCCACGCCTTCGCGCTTGGCCCATTTGCCCAACTGCTTGAGGTTCTTTTGCAGGCGGTTGGCGAACATCTGCCCGCCTTCGCTGAGGCGCGCCTGCTCAACCACCGGGGCTGGAGCCGGCTTGATCGGGTTGCCGTTCTTGTTGTACTGGCGCTCGACCGGCTCGGTCGGGGCCTGATCGTAAGCCGCTTGCTCACGCTCGGCCTGACGCTGTTCCGGAGTGCGGCGCTCGCCAGTGACGAACTGGTCGGGGTTGACCTTGATCAGCAGCAACTTGCACGGCAACGCGCCGTTCCAGAACGAATACTGTTTGTGGCTGCGGATGCCCATGCGCTTGCCCAGGTCCGGCGCGCCGGTGAACACTGCGGCTTCCCAGCCCATGCACGCCTGGCGCAGACGCTCACCAAGGTTCTGGTAGAGGTACAACAGGCTGGCTTCGTCACCCAGGCGCTCGCCGTAGGGCGGGTTGCAGATCACCAGGCCTTTCTGGTTCTGGTCCGGGCGCGGCTCGAAAGTGCCGACTTCGCCCTGGTACACCTTGATCCAGTGGCTTAAGCCTGCGCGTTCGATGTTGTTACGCGCGGGTTGGATCAGGCGCGGGTCGGCTTCGTAGCCACGTACCCACAATGGCGGTTTGTTCATGCCGATGGCGGCACGCTCGGTGGCCTCGGTGTGCAGCTTCTTCCACAGCGCCGGCACGTGACCGAGCCAGGTGGTGAAGCCCCACAGTTCACGATTCAGGTTGGGCGCCATGTCGGCGGCGATCATTGCGCCTTCCACCAGGAAGGTGCCCACGCCACACATCGGGTCCGTCAGCGCGCCACCTTCGGCCGCAATGCGCGGCCAGCCGGCGCGGATCAGGATCGCGGCGGCCAGGTTTTCCTTCAACGGTGCGGCGCCCTGCTGCAGACGATAACCGCGCTGGTGCAGGCTGTGGCCGGACAGGTCAAGGGAAAGGATGGCTTCGCCACGGTCCAGGCGCAGGTGAATGCGCAGGTCCGGGTTGATCTTGTCGATGGACGGACGTTCGCCGGTCGGGGTGCGCAACTTATCGACAATCGCATCCTTGACCTTCAGCGCGCCGAAGTGGGTGTTGTCGATGCCCGAGCCGTGGCCACTGAATTCAACGGCCAGGGTGCCGTCCGGAACCATGTGGTCGGCCCATTCGATATCCAGCACGCCGTGGTAGAGGTCTTCGGCGTCCTTCATCGGGAAGCGCTTGAGTACCAGCAGCACGCGGTTGGCCAGGCGCGACCAGAGGCACAGGCGGTAGGCGGTTTCCATGTCGGCCATGCCGCGCACGGCCGAGGTGTGCTCGCGCGCGTCTTCAAGGCCAAGCCCGACGGCTTCCTCGATCAGCAGGCCTTCGAGGCCCTTGGGGCAGGTGAGGAAGAGTTCAAAACGGTCCGACATGGGGCATTCCAGGCTTTTCAGCAATAAATGAACGGGCGACGCATCGCCGGCTCGGTTTTCAATCAAGCACTTTTCTTGAAGAGTGCTCGCGTGGCACGAATGTGCCGTTCCACCCCGGCTGCCGGGCGTTTGAGCCTTTATTGCCGGGGCAGATAAATAAATCATCGCAACAAAAAGAAATATTCCGACCCTTCGTCGAATAATAACCGACTGCAACGGGCGGGCATTCTCACTAAAGGATTAAACCCATCCTCTATGCAGGGCACATCATAGCTGGGTTTGCCTATTAAATGGGGCGAAAAGCCATCCCAGCTTATGGCTATAGCATCGTTATCGTTACGTGCTTATGACAAAACGATCATTGAATCCATGTGACCTATTGGTTAGAACTCAACACAGGTTGGCGCCGTAACGACGCCGACACATAGGCTCGCCACGCCGGCAGCGAGCCCACCAACGGCAGGAAAACCCTGCCCGGCCCCACGCGGGGCCGAAGGATATCTAGACAGTCAACAAGTGAGGGAAACACCCTATGAGAAGACTTAAGCGTGATCCGTTGGAAAGAGCATTTTTACGCGGATATCAATATGGCGTTCATGGTAAATCCCGTGAGCTTTGCCCATTTACTCTACCGTCGGTACGCCAAGCCTGGATCAACGGCTGGCGAGAAGGACGCGGCGACAACTGGGACGGTATGACTGGCACTGCGGGAATCCACAGACTCAACGAACTTCACGCCGTCGGCTGACACGGGGCACTTAATCCGACAACCACCTTGAAGATTTTGTAACGACTTAACCACGCACGTCCTATCCGGGCGGCGGGCTTCGGCCCAGGGGGCTCCTTTTGGAGCCCTTTTTAATGCGCGGAAATTGGCTGATCTATCAGCGCAACGCCGCGATGGCATCCACCGACTCGCGAATCAACGCCGGGCCTTTGTAGATGAAGCCGGAATAGAGTTGCACCAGGCTTGCGCCGGCAGCGATTTTCTCGGCTGCGTGCTTGCCTTCGGTAATCCCGCCCACGGCGATAATCGGCAAACGCCCCGCCAGCTCGGCCGCCAGCACCTTGACGATATGGGTACTCTGGTCCCGTACCGGGGCGCCCGACAGGCCGCCCGCTTCGTCACCATGGGCCAGCCCTTCAACGCCGACGCGGCTTAAGGTGGTGTTGGTAGCGATCACCGCATCCATGCCCGAATCCACCAGGGCCTGGGCAACCAGCACGGTTTCTTCATCGCTCATGTCCGGGGCAATCTTGATCGCCAACGGCACACGCTTGCCATGGCGCACGGCCAGGTCTTCCTGGCGCTGGCGCAAGGCTTCGAGCAATTGCTTGAGAGAATCGCCAAACTGCAGACTGCGCAGGCCTGGCGTGTTGGGCGAACTGACGTTGACCGTGACATAGCTGGCGTGGGCGTAGACCTTGTCCAGGCAGATCAGGTAATCATCCACAGCGCGCTCGACCGGCGTGTCGAAGTTCTTGCCGATATTGATGCCGAGAATGCCGTTGTATTTCGCGGCTTGAACCCGCGACAGCAAGTGATCAACACCCAGGTTGTTGAAGCCCATGCGGTTGATGATTGCTTCGGCTTCGGGCAAACGGAAGATACGTGGCTTCGGGTTGCCCGGCTGCGGACGGGGCGTCACGGTGCCGATCTCGACAAAACCGAACCCTAATTGCGCAAAACCATCGATGGCCGCGCCGTTCTTGTCCAGGCCGGCAGCCAGCCCGACCGGGTTGGGGAAATCGAGCCCCATCACCGACACCGGCATTTTTGCCGGCGCCTTGCATACCAGGCCATTGAGCCCCAGGCGGCCACCGGCACCGATCAGGTCCAGGGACAGATCGTGGGAGGTTTCCGGGGAAAGTTTGAACAACAGCTGGCGGGCCAGGGTATACATGGGCGGGCTAGACTCGGATGGCGGCGAAAGGTGGCGCGATTATAGCCGGGGTGGCACGCCGGGTGCGAGGCGTGCCGCCCAATCATCACGGGCGCTGTGCAACCAACGCCTCATACTGCGCCCAGATTTTTTCGGCATACCGCAGGCGCAATGCCTCGCGCCCAGGTGCCGGCCCGGCATTATAGGAACCCACGGCTGTCCAGTTGTAACCGAAGCGCTGGATGAAGTCGGCCAGGATCGAAGCGCCCACTTCGACCGATAAACAAGGGTCGCTCAGCAACCTTTCTTCGGTAATCCCCTGCTTGGCCAGACGCGGCAAGTGCATGCTATTGATTTGCATCAGGCCTATATCCCGCGAGCCATCACTATTGCTTTGGTTCATCGCGCCGCCGCGTGCGCCCGACTCCACGACAGCGATGGCCTGCAACAGCTCCGGCTCGATGTCGTAGCGACGGGCAACGTCATCCCAGCAACTGGCCCAGGCCTGATGACTGCCCATCAGCAGGCTCAACAGCACGCCCTTGCCCAGACGTCTAATCACGTTGCACCTGGCCACAGGCCGAACAGACGCGCTGCACGCGCCCCGCCCCTGGGTGGTGCCGGACGGTGACGGCACAGGTAAAGCGATAACCCCTGCCGTATATGGTCTTGATAAAGCCCTTGTCTTTCCTCAAGTGCTTGCGCAATTCGTAGATACAACGGGTGAGTGACTCCTCCGCGACTTCGCCACGGGACCAGGCCTGCTCAAGTAAACGATCCTTGGTCATCAGCACACCATCGGATGCCAGCAGCAACCGCAGTACCTGCCACTCCTTGGGCGGCAGCTGAATATCCACACCCTCGCCCGTCAAACGGCCATCTGCCTGCAGGGTCCACCCGGCAAAAAACCATGCGGCCGTCAGCCCTTCATCCACGAGGGTCATATTCACCTCTGCACCTGACTACTGACATTGAATTCCTTGTTTCCAGAAACGGCCGATACGCCAACCCCGCGACTATAAAAAGCTGGCAGCAGAACAACGTTAGGAAAAACCCTATGAAATCGAAGCTTTCGGCGGGAAGTGCGTAGGACTTTTCTCGACTATCGGCAGCCAAGGCCCGTCAAAACGTTGATAGGCGCTCAAAGGGTTAGTTGCTGTCAGGGACTTCGGGGGCTTCGCGCACGAATGCGCGTTGCACGCGCGCATGCTGGCTTTGTGTCAGTGGCGGGGGCCCAACGGCACCGGCCAACATCCGTGGTTCGCCGCCAACCGCTCGGGCCTGGATCACAAATAGACGGACTTCGGCTCGTCGGCCTTGACTCGCGTCGCCCTCACGAGGAAAACCACCCAGCCACAGGCGCCTGCCTTGGGGCACCCGCACCACCGTACTGATGCCTACTCGCCCCACTGCCCCCGCCGAATCGGGCTTGTGTACGCTGCCCAGTTGACGGCCATCTTCAAGGACCAACTGCATTTCAATCTGATTGGCTGCGGCAAAGCGGGGTAGCACACTGGCTTTGGTGCCATACCCCACCGGCCGCCAATCGCCACTGTCGGCGCCGGGCCTGGGCAGGTAAAAAGTATGGTTGTCCTGGAAAACCGCCGGCACATTCTCCTGGGTGAGGATCACCGGGAATGCAGTGACCCGGGCCTTGCGCCGACGCTCCAGCACACCCAGTTGTGCCATTAAACGGCTGTCATCCAAAGGTTCCAATACGCGTGTCACGGCGGCCCCGAAGCTGGTTTCCTGCGCCCAGGCCGCGCCCATCTTGTCAAATGCTCGGCGGTCGACATCAATCTGCCACAGCGCTACTTCGATCGGCCGCTTGGGCTTGTCCAGTTCCGCCACCAGCTCTTCGATCGCCTTGACCTGATCAGGCTTGCCCTTGATCAATAAACTGTTGGAGTCAGGATAAGCCATCACCAAAAGGCTCTTGTCAGCGAGCAGGCCTGGGGGGCGCTGCGTGGCATCCTGCTGTTCGATGGCCAGCAGGTTTTCAATAATCGTGGCCATTCCCGGCACATTGACCTGCTCGTCGCCCATGACGTACTGACGGTCGGCCACGTGAGTATTGAACACCTGAACCACCCCGAAAGCCTGCTTGCCCACCCGTACTTCGGAGCGCGGCCTGTCCATCAGTTGAGCCAGGTGCAGCACCTGATCCACATAGTTGGGGGGCCCGGACACATAGAACGTGCGCGCACCGCTTTCCCTGAGGGGATAACGTGATTCATCCAGCCCCGAGCGGCGCATGAACCCGCGCAATCGCTCGACCGGAATGTGCCGCAGCGACACCGCCGAGCCTTTCGCTTCGCCCGCGCCATACACGTACAGCACCAGCCCATCGCTGTACCAGATCAGGCCCTGTTGCTCGGCCACGGTCATCAGCGTGTGCTGCGCAGCCTCCAGATCGAAAGTGCCCGTGAGGCGTTTACGCGCCACTTCACGGCTGACGACAACCGGCAACCCCAGGGGCAACGACAACGCGGTAAAAAAGGTATGCAGGCTTTCATCCCGCGCCTGATAGCTCTGCCCCCAGGCGGAAACATTGGCCCACAGCACTGCACAGCACAGCAGCCAGCGGCATAGCCGTGGGTAACTCATCGGTGGTCGCTCTTGATGCTCGTGCATGATGATCGCGGAATCGAAAGACACCGTCGGGGTTCCTGGCAGTCTGGCGCAAAGAAGCGGCCATACTGAAAGGCACTCGAGTTTCAATCTTGATGGAAAGGTGACGACAGCCCACGCCCGTCTACCCGTGGCATGTGCCTTGCTATGAACTCTGCATCAGAGCCCGCACCAACGTCGGAGCAGGCTTACAGACAAAGGCGTCGTTACCCGGCAATGGCTTGCACTGCCATGCGAAGGAGCGATGCTTTTTTTTTGACAGAAAAGGTAGGTGTTGATGAACGACTCGGTCGGCAACAGCCCGGTGAACACCCCACTGGCGTGGGTCAACGGCAGTGACGCCCCGGAAAAGAGCAGCCTGGACCTGGGCTTCATGGCACTCACCGACTGCGCTTCGCTGGTGGTCGCCGCCACCCAGGGGTTTGCCCAACCTTACGGGTTGACGCTTAACCTCAAGCGCCAATCATCCTGGGCCGGCCTGCGTGACAAACTGGTCAGCGGTGAACTGGACGCCGCCCACAGCCTGTATGGGTTGATCTATGCCGTGCACCTGGGCATCGGCGGGGTAGCGCCCACCGATATGGCGGTGCTGATGGGCCTCAACCAGAACGGCCAGAGCATCAACCTGTCCCACGGCCTGCAACAGCAGGGCGTGACCACTCCTGAGGCACTCGACCGCCATGTGCACCAAAGCCGGACAAAGCTGACGTTCGCACAGACATTTCCCACCGGCACCCACGCCATGTGGCTGTATTACTGGCTGGCGAGCCAAGGCATTCACCCTTTGCAAGATGTCGACAGTGTGGTGGTGCCGCCGCCGCAGATGATCGCGCACCTGCAAGCCGGGCGCATTGACGGTTTTTGTGTCGGGGAGCCCTGGTGCGCCAGTGCAGTCAAGCAAAACCAGGGGTTCACCCTGGCCACTACCCAGTCGATCTGGCCGAACCATCCAGAAAAAGTGCTCGGCTGCACCCAGGCATTCGTCGATCAATACCCGAACACCGCCCGCGTACTGGTCATGGCGATCCTCGAGGCCAGCCGTTTCATCGAACAAAGCCAGGAAAACCGCCGCTCCACCGCACAACTGCTCAGCGCCCGCGAGTACCTCGATGCGCCGCTCGACTGCATCGAACCGCGCCTGCTGGGAGCTTATGACGACGGCCTCGGCAGCCAGTGGCAAGACCCGCACGCCCTACGCTTTTTTGCCGATGGCGAAGTGAACCTGCCCTACCTCTGCGATGGCATGTGGTTCATGACTCAGTTTCGCCGCTGGGGCCTGCTGCGCGAAGACCCGGACTACCTGGGCGTGGCCCGCCAGGTGCAGCAACTGAACCTGTACCGCCAAGCCGCGGCTGCGGTTGGCGTCCCGGCCGGCGCCCCAGACATGCGCAGCAGCCAGTTGATCGACGGCAAAATCTGGGACGGCTCCGACCCCGCCGCCTACGCCCGCAGCTTCCGCCTGCATGCCCTGGCGGACCTTACCAGCCGCCAGGCACTGCGCTGACAGGACCACGACTATGTTACGAATCCTGTTGATCAACGACACCCCGCGCAAGGTCGGGCGCCTCAAAGCCGCCTTGACCGAAGCCGGTTTCGAGGTGATCGATGAGTCCGGCCTGACCATCGACCTGCCGGCGCGCGTCGAAACGGTGCGCCCGGACGTGATCCTGATCGATACCGAGTCACCTGGCCGCGATGTGATGGAGCAAGTGGTGCTGGTCAGCCGCGACCAGCCGCGCCCAATCGTGATGTTCACCGATGAGCACGACCCGAATGTGATGCGCCAGGCGATCCGGTCCGGGGTCAGCGCCTACATCGTCGAAGGCATTCAGGCCCAGCGCCTGCAGCCGATTCTCGACGTGGCCATGGCCCGCTTTGAAAGCGACCAGGCCTTGCGCGCCCAGCTCCAGGCCCGCGACCAACAGTTGGCCGAGCGCAAACGCATCGAGTTGGCCAAGGGCATGCTGATGAAAATGAAGCACTGCAATGAGGACGAGGCCTACACCCTGATGCGCCGCCAGGCCATGAGCCGCCAGCAGAAACTGATCCAGGTGGCCGAGCAGATCATCGCCATGAGCGAACTGCTCGGCTGAACTGGCGCAGCTCTTGCTAAGCATTCAACACAGGTAGCCAACGGCGGTTGCCCCTTCTACGACAAAGACGTCGCCCATCCGGTTTGCACTCGCGAACTCGATGGCGGCGTTTTTTTTCGTTTTGGCCCCGGCGAATGGGGCCAACAGGCCTTCTGACAAGACCCCCAACCGTTGAGGTGCGTGATGAAATCAAGCTTCTGGAAATCCGGGCACACCCCGACCCTGTTTGCCGCGTTCCTGTATTTCGACCTGAGCTTCATGGTCTGGTACCTGCTGGGGCCACTGGCGGTGCAGATTGCCGCCGACCTGCACCTGACCACCCAGCAACGCGGCCTGGTAGTGGCCACGCCGATTCTGGCGGGTGCGGTGCTGCGCTTTTTGATGGGCATGCTGGCCGACAAGCTGTCGCCCAAGACCGCCGGGCTGATCGGCCAGGTGATTGTGATTGCCGCCCTGTTCGGCGCCTGGAAACTCGGCATCCATAGCTACGAACAAGCCCTGTTGCTGGGCGTGTTCCTGGGCATGGCCGGTGCCTCCTTTGCCGTTGCGCTGCCGTTGGCCTCCCAGTGGTACCCCGCCGAGCACCAAGGCAAAGCCATGGGTATCGCCGGCGCCGGCAACTCCGGCACCGTGTTTGCCGCATTGCTGGCGCCGGTGCTGGCCGCCGCATTTGGCTGGAGCAATGTGTTCGGCTTCGCGCTGATCCCACTGGTGCTGACGCTGATCGTGTTCGCCTGGTTGGCGCGCAATGCGCCCGAGCGCCCGAACGCCAAATCCATGGCCGACTACTTCAAGGCCCTGGGCGACCGCGACAGCTGGTGGTTCATGTTCTTCTACAGCGTGACGTTCGGCGGCTTTATCGGCCTGGCCAGCGCCCTGCCCGGCTACTTCAACGATCAATACGGGCTGAGCCCGGTGACCGCCGGTTACTACACCGCCGCCTGTGTATTTGGCGGCAGCCTGATGCGCCCATTGGGCGGCGCGCTGGCCGACCGCTTCGGCGGAATCCGCACCCTGCTCGGCATGTATGGCGTGGCAGCGATCTGCATCGCCGCCGTGGGTTTCAACCTGCCCAGTTCCTACGCCGCACTGGCGCTTTTCGTCTGCACCATGCTCGGCCTTGGCGCAGGTAATGGTGCGGTGTTCCAGCTGGTGCCCCAGCGTTTTCGCCGCGAGATCGGCGTGATGACCGGCCTGATCGGCATGGCGGGCGGCATCGGCGGCTTTGCCCTGGCGGCAGGCATGGGCGCAATCAAACAAAGCACCGGCAGTTATCAGCTGGCCTTGTGGTTGTTTGCCAGCCTGGGCGTGTTGGCTTGGTTCGGCCTGCACGGCGTCAAGCGTCGCTGGAGAACGACGTGGGGCTCGGCCGCCGTGACCGCCGCACGCGTCTGATGAGCCTGCAACTGAGCGTTGCCCAGGCCAGCGCCATCGGCCCGCGCGCACAAAACCAGGACGCTCTGCGGGTGGTCACGCCCATGCCGGAACTGGCCGCGAGCAAGGGTTACCTGTGCGCCATCGCCGATGGTGTCAGCCAATGCGCCGACGGTGGCCTGGCCGCCCGTTCGACCTTGCAGGCGCTGGCCCTGGACTACTACGCCACGCCGCAAACCTGGGGCGTGGCCCAGGCCCTGGAGCGCTTGTTACTGGCGCAGAACCGCTGGTTGCAGGCCAACGGCGGTGGCCAGCCGCTGCTGACCACCCTCAGCGCCCTGGTCTTTCGCGGCCAACGCTTCACCCTGGCGCATGTGGGTGATTGCCGGGTGTATCGCTGGCTGGATGGCGAGTTGCAGCGCATCACGCAAGACCATGTGTGGGAGCAACCGGGCATGCAGCACGTGCTCAAGCGCGCCCTCGGCCTGGATCAACACCTGGTATTGGATTTTCTCGACGGTGAACTGCGCGAAGGCGAGTGCTTCCTGCTGCTCAGCGATGGCGTGTGGGCCACGTTGGGCGACCACAGCATCAGCGCGATCCTGCGCGAACAACCCGATCTCGACGCGGCGGTGAACACCCTAGTGAATGCCGCGCACCTGGCCGCCAGCCAGGACAATGCCAGCGCGCTGCTGGTGCGTATCGACCAGCTCGGCGCCGCGACCCTGGGCGATGCGCTGGTGCAGTTGCAGCAATGGCCGCTGCCACCGCCCCTGAAGCCCGGGCAACGCTTTGAAGGCTGGCAGGTTGAAAGCCTGCTGGCGCAAAGCCGACAGTCATTGCTGTACCGCGTGCGCGATGCCCAGCAGCAACCTTGGCTGTTGAAAACCTTGCCGCTCAACCGCGACGATGACACCGATGCCGGCCAAGCCTTGCTGTCGGAAGAATGGTTTCTGCGCCGAGTGGCGGGCCGCGCATTTCCTGAAGTGCATGCAGCCAGCGGGCGTCAGCATTTGTACTACGTGATGCGTGAATATTCGGGGCAGACCCTCGCCCAACTGTTCCAGCAACAAGGCCCGCTGCCCCTGGCGCAATGGCAGTCCATTGCCGAGCGTTTGCTGCGGGCAGTGGGCCTGCTGCATCGACGGCAGATCCTGCACCGTGACATCAAGCCGGAAAACCTGCTGCTGGGCGATGATGGCGAGTTGCGTGTGCTGGATTTCGGCCTGGCTTACTGCCCGGGGCTTTCCGAGGACCGCGCCCATTTGCTGCCTGGCACCCCGAGTTTTATCGCGCCCGAAGCCTTCAGTGGCGAACGTCCTACGCCGCAACAGGATTTATACAGTGTCGGTGTCACGCTCTATTACCTGCTCACCGGGCATTACCCCTACGGTGAAATCGAAGCCTTCCAACGGCCACGTTTCGCCCAGCCCGTCAGCGCCAGTCGTTACCGCCCCGATTTACCGGACTGGTTGCCGTTAAGCCTGGAACGCGCTGTGGCCGCACAGCCCGCAGAGCGCTATGAAACCGCCGAGGAATGGTTGCTGGTGCTGGAACAGGCCGACCGCCGTGAATTGAGCGTGCGACCCAAACCCTTGCTGGAGCGCGAGCCGCTCAAGGTCTGGCAAACCCTGGCGACCGTCTCGCTGCTGGTCAATCTGGTGCTGTTGTACTGGCTGCTGCACCACTAGGGGGCGATTTCCCACACAGTAACGATGGCCATCCCAATAAAACGGGCGCCTGGCGACTTGGCACAACCGCTGCATTAGCTTCACCAACAACTCACATATAGCCGCCCCTTCAACGTCGAAGGGTCGAGCTTCCCGAGAGAACGGGACCGGACAAAGGTGTCCTCGCCAGGTAACTGGTGGGGGCGCCTTTTTTGTTTGCGCACGATTTGTCGAGCCATTGCGGAGAACGACATGAAAAAACTCAAATTGGTGATGATCGGCAACGGCATGGCCGGGGTTCGCACCCTTGAAGAATTGCTCAAGCTGAGCAGCGACCTGTACGACATCACGGTGTTCGGCGCCGAGCCCCACACCAACTACAACCGCATCCTGCTGTCACCGGTGCTGGCCGGCGAGCAGACCTTCGAAGAGATCGTGCTCAACGACCTCGACTGGTACCTGGACAACCACATCAAGCTGTTGCTAAACCGCAAAGTGGTGCAGATCGACCGCGTAAGACGCATCGTCATCGCTGAGGACGGCAGTGAGGCCGAGTACGATCGCCTGTTGATTGCCACCGGCTCGACGCCGTTTATCCTGCCAATCCCCGGCAATACCTTGCAGGGTGTGATCGGCTACCGCGATATCGCCGACACCCAGGCCATGATCGACACCGCCAAAACCCACAAGCACGCGGTGGTCATCGGCGGTGGCCTGCTCGGCCTGGAAGCCGCCAACGGCCTGATGTTGCGCGGCATGCACGTGACCGTGGTGCACATCGGCGAATGGCTGCTGGAGCGCCAGCTGGACAAGACCAGCGGCCAGTTGCTGCAAACCGAACTGGAAAGCCGTGGCCTGGTGTTTCGCCTGTGCGAGCAAACCCAGGCCCTGCATGACGCCGGCAATGGTCGCGTCGGCTCGGTGCAGTTCAAGAATGGCGACATCATCCCCGCCGACCTGGTGGTGATGGCCGCCGGCATCCGCCCCAACACCGAACTGGCAGAGAAATCCGGCATCCCCTGCAACCGCGGGATTCTGGTCAATGACACGCTGCAAACCTACGACCCGCGCATCTATGCCATCGGCGAGTGCGCCAGCCACCGTGGGATCGCTTACGGCCTGGTGGCGCCGCTGTTTGAACAGGCCAAGGTCTGCGCCAATCACCTGGCCCAACTGGGCTTTGCCACTTACAAAGGCTCGGTGACCTCGACCAAGCTGAAGGTCACCGGCATCGACCTGTTTTCCGCCGGGGATTTCATGGGTGGCGAAGGCACTGAGACCATCACCCTCTCCGACCCGATTGGCGGCGTGTACAAGAAGCTGGTGATCAAGGACGACATCCTGGTCGGCGCGTGCCTGTACGGCGATACCGCCGACGGTGGTTGGTATTTCCGCCAGATCCGCGAGAACCACGCAATTGGCGAGATACGTGATCACCTGATGTTTGGCGAAAATGCTTTAGGCGATGTCGGCCACCAAGGCCAGGACAAAGCCATGAGCATGGCCGACAACGCCGAAGTCTGCGGCTGCAACGGCGTGTGCAAAGGCACCATCGTCAAGGCGATCCAGGAACACGGATTGTTCAGTGTCGATGACGTCAAAAAACACACCAAGGCCGCCAGCTCATGCGGCTCCTGCGCGGGGTTGGTGGAACAGATTTTGATCAACACCGTGGGCGGCGCCGCCGACGTCAAACCCAAAAGCGAAAAAGCCATCTGCGGCTGCAGCGACCTCAATCACGGGCAAATCCGTCAGGCCATCCGCGACCAGCACCTGCTGACCATCGCCGGCACCATGAGCTACCTGAACTGGCGCACCCCCAACGGCTGCGCCACCTGCCGCCCGGCCCTGAACTACTACCTGATCTCCACCTGGCCCGGCGAGGCCAAGGACGACCCGCAATCGCGCCTGATCAACGAACGCGCCCACGCCAATATTCAGAAAGACGGCACCTACTCCGTAGTCCCGCGGATGTGGGGCGGTGTGACCAATCCGTCGGAGCTGCGGCGCATTGCCGACGTGGCCGACAAGTACAACGTGCCGATGGTCAAGGTCACCGGCGGCCAGCGCATCGATCTGCTGGGGATCAAGAAACAGGATTTGCCCGGTGTGTGGAAGGACCTCGACATGCCCTCCGGCCACGCCTATGGCAAATCCATCCGCACCGTGAAGACCTGCGTGGGCAGCGAGTTCTGCCGCTTCGGCACGCAGAACTCCACACAGCTGGGCATCGAGCTGGAGCACGACCTGTTCAACATGTGGTCGCCCCACAAGGTCAAGCTGGCGGTGTCCGGGTGCCCACGCAACTGCTCGGAAGCGGGCATCAAGGACGTCGGCATTATCGGCGTCGACTCCGGCTGGGAGATGTACATCGGCGGCAACGGCGGGATCAAAACTGAAGTCGCGGAGTTCTTCGTCAAGCTCAAAACTGCCGAGGAAGTGCGCGAATACAACGGCGCCTTCCTACAGTTGTACCGCGAAGAAGCCTTCTACCTGGAACGCACCGTGCACTACCTGCAGCGGGTGGGCATGGAGCACATCAAAAAAGCCGTACTGGAAGACCCGGCCCGGCGCCAAGCCCTCAACGAACGCCTGCAATTCTCGCTGTCATTCGAACAAGACCCGTGGAAAGAACGCCTGGAACAGCCGCTGCTGAAAAAGGAATTCGAAGTCATCCCCGTCAAGCAGTTGGAGGTGTCGCTATGAACTGGCTGGATATCTGCGCCCTCGATGAGATCAACGCCCTGGGCTCACGCATCATCAATGGGCCAAAAGGCGATATTGCGATTTTTCGTACCAGTGACGATGAGGTTTTCGCACTCGATGACCGCTGCCCCCACAAAGGCGGGCCGCTGTCCCAAGGCTTGATCTACGGCAAACGCGTGGCCTGCCCGCTGCACAACTGGCAGATCGACCTGGCGTCAGGCGAAGCTCAGGCGCCGGACATCGGCTGCGCCCATCATCACCCCGCCCGAGTGGAAAACGGCCGGGTGATGCTGGCCCTGCGGGACGCCGGTTGATGAACCGCCAGACCACCGCGTCCACCTGCTGTTATTGCGGGGTGGGTTGCGGCGTGCTGATTGAGCATCACGGCACGCAGATCCTGGGTGTGCAAGGCGACCCGAGCCACCCGGCAAACTTTGGCAAGTTGTGCAGCAAGGGCGCCAGCCTGCACTTGACCGGCGACCTGGAGGCCCGCGCCTTGTACCCGGAACTGCGCCTGGGCAAAGGCCTGGCCCGTGCCCGCACCGACTGGAACAGCGCCCTGGACCACGCGGCCAATGTGTTCGCCGACACCCTTGCCGAACATGGGCCGGACAGTGTGGCGTTTTACATCTCCGGCCAGTTGCTGACCGAGGACTACTACAGCTTCAACAAGCTGGCCCGCGCACTGGTGGGCACCAACAATATCGACAGCAATTCGCGGCTGTGCATGTCTTCGGCGGTGGTCGGCTACAAACGCAGCCTGGGTGCGGATGCGCCGCCATGCAGCTATGAGGACCTGGAGTCGAGTGACTGCGTGATGATCGTCGGTAGCAATATGGCCTACGCCCATCCGGTACTGTTCCGACGCCTTGAGGAAGCCAAGGCACGGCGTCCGCAAATGAAAGTGCTGGTGATCGACCCACGGCGCACGGATACCTGCGATTTGGCTGACTTGCACCTGGCGATCCTGCCGGGCACAGACGTGGCGCTGTTCCATGGGATCTTGCACCTGTTGCTGTGGGAAGACTGGATCGACCGCGACTTTATCCAGGCACATACCGATGGGTTGGTCGAGTTGAAGCGACTGGTGCATGACTACACGCCGCAGATGGTCACGCAGTTGTGCGGCATCAGCGTTGAGCAGTTGCGCCTGTGTGCAGAGTGGGTCGGCACCTCCAGCAGTTTTCTCTCGCTGTGGTGCATGGGGCTCAACCAGTCCACCGCCGGCAGTGCCAAAAACAGTGCGCTGATCAACCTGCACCTGGCCACCGGCACTATTGGTCGGCCGGGTTGCGGGCCGTTTTCCCTGACCGGCCAACCGAATGCCATGGGCGGGCGCGAAACCGGCAGTTTGTCGAACCTGCTGCCGGGGCATCGCGAGGCGGCCAACCCTGAACACAGGGCCGAAGTCGCGGCTTATTGGGGCGTCGAAACGTTGCCGGCGCCTACCGGGCTGACGGCTATCGAACTGTTCGAACAGATCCAGGCCGGCAAGATCAAAGCCGTGTGGATTGCCTGCACCAACCCCGCGCAATCCTTGCCGGACCAGAACAGCGTGCGTGCGGCATTAGCGGCCTGCCCATTCGTGGTATTGCAGGAAGCTTTTCGCACTACCGAAACCGCCGCCTACGCCGACCTGCTGTTACCCGCCGCCAGTTGGGGCGAAAAAGAAGGCACGGTGACCAATTCCGAACGGCGGATTTCCCACGTACGCCGCGCCATCGTCCCACCTGGGGAAGCACGACCGGACTGGGCGATTACCGTGGATTTCGCACAGCGCCTGGAGCAACGCTTGCGTCCAGGGTTGCCGAGCTTGTTCGCTTTCGAGCAGCCGGCGCAGATCTTTGATGAATACAAGGTGCTGACCCGCCACCGCGACCTCGACTTGTCGGGTATCAGCCATGCCCTGCTCGACCGGCTCGGCCCGCAGCAATGGCCATTTCCAGAGGGCGCACACGCTGGCACGCCGCGTCTGTACACCGAGGGTGTGTTCCCGACAGACAGCGGCCGCGCGCACTTTATCGCCGACCCTTACCGCGCCGCCAAAGAACAACGTGATGCCCGCTTCCCACTGACCCTGATCACCGGGCGCCTGCGCGATCAATGGCACGGCATGAGCCGCACCGGCACGGCCGCGCAATTGTTCGGGCATGTCAATGAAGCCTTGCTGAGCCTGCACCCGGATGAGTTGCGTCGGCATCGTTTCAAAGACGGCGATCTGGTCAGCCTGAAAAGCCGTCGCGCCAGTGTGATTGTCGCCGTCAGCAGTGATGACAGCGTGCGCCCAGGCCAGGCGTTCCTGCCCATGCATTGGGGCGATCGCTTTCTCAAGGGCGGTGTTAATGCCCTTACCCAGCCGGCGTTCGATCCCTTGTCGAAACAGCCCGAACTCAAACACAGCGGCGTGCGCCTGGAGGCCGTGCAACTACCGTGGCAGTTGTTCGCGTTGATCGAAGGAAACGTGCAGCAACACTTTGACGCGCTACGTCCGCTGTGTGAGGGCTTTGCCTACGTCAGCGTAAGCCTGGCCGGGCGTGAACGGCCGGCTCTTCTGCTGCGCGCAGCCCATACCGAAGCGCCCGACTTGCACCTGTTAACCCGTATCGACGAACTGCTGGGCCTCAATGACGGCCTGGTCATGGCCTATGACGATCCGCGCCGTTCGATTGGCAAGCGGGTAAAAATCGAAAAAGGCCGCATTACCGCACTGCGCCTGGCCGGCGAAACCCTGGCGCGACATTGGCTGCAGAGTTTGTGGCTGGAAGGCCGTGCCGACGATCAACTTCGGCGCTGGTTACTTGCGCCGCTCAGTGCACCCCCGGGAGGCGCAGCGGCCAGCAGCAAAATTGTGTGCAACTGCAAGAACGTCAGTGAAAGCGCGGTATGTGCCGGTATTGGCCGTGGCCTGGACCTGGCCGGGCTTAAACAGGAACTGGGGTGCGGCACGCAATGCGGCTCCTGCGTTCCGGAAATCAAACGTCTTTTGGCCAGCACATCGCTGCCAATCGCAATCAGTGTGTGAGGGGATAAACATGAGCGCAAAAGTCTGGCTGGTAGGCGCAGGCCCCGGTGATCCGGAGCTGTTAACCCTCAAAGCGGTACGCGCCCTGCACGCGGCCGATGTGGTGCTGATCGATGACTTGGTCAACGCTAGGGTGCTGGAACACTGCCCGGACGCCAGGGTAGTCACCGTGGGCAAGCGCGGCGGCTGCCGTTCGACCCCCCAGGATTTTATCCAGCGCCTGATGTTGCGCTATGCGCGCCAAGGCAAATGCGTGGTACGGCTCAAAGGCGGCGACCCGTGTATCTTCGGCCGCGGCGGCGAAGAGGCGATGTGGTTGCGTGAACACGGGATTGAAGTGGAATTGGTCAACGGGATTACCGCGGGCCTGGCGGGTGCAACGAACTGCGATATTCCCCTGACGCTGCGCGGGGTCAGTCGCGGTGTGACGCTGGTCACTGCGCATACCCAGGATGACAGCAGCCTGAACTGGCGCGCCTTGGCCGAGGGCGGTACGACATTGGTGGTGTATATGGGCGTGGCGAAGCTGGAGGAGATTCGTCAGCAATTGCTGGAGGGCGCAATGGCAGCGGATATGCCGGTAGCGATGATCGAGAACGCTTCGTTGCCTCAGCAACGCGAGTGCCGCAGCACTCTGGCGCACATGCACACCGATGCACAGGTATTTGCTCTGAAAAGCCCGGCGATCCTGGTGATCGGCAGTGTTGCTGGCGCAGAGCAAGCCGCCTGCATTGCCGTGTCAGCGAGCGCCTGAGGCAAATTTCAGGCAAAAAAAAGCCCGGCCTAAGCCGGGCTTTTTCTACTACTCAGTAATTACTGAGCAGCTTGAGCTTCAACCGACGCTTCTACGCGACGGTTAACAGCGCGACCAGCTTCAGTTGCGTTGTCAGCAACTGGGCGGGATTCGCCGTAACCTACCGCGGTGATGCGGCTAGGAGCAACGCCGTCTTTAACCAGGACTTGCTTAACAGCGTCAGCACGACGCTGGGACAGCTTCTGGTTGTAAGCGTCTGGACCGATGGAGTCAGTGTGACCAGCAACTTCTACGTTGGTAGCTGGGTACTGAGCCATGAAGTCGGCCAGGTTTTTCACGTCGCCGTAGCTGTTAGGCTTAACAACGGACTTGTCGAAGTCGAACTTAACGTCCAGCTCAACACGAACAACCTGAGCAACTGGAGCTTCTGGCTCTGGAGTTGGCTCTGGAGCTGGTGCTGGGGTAGGAGCCGGAGCAGCTGCGCCGGCGTTACCGCCGAAGTTCACACCCAGGCCGACCAGTGCGGAGTAGTCCCACTTGCCGTTGTCCAGCGCGTAGTCAGCTTCAACACCGGCACGAGCGTACAGGTTGTTGGTGAAGTAGTACTTCACGCCAGCGCCGGCGATAGCCAGGGTGGACTGGTCGCGACCGCTGTGGCCGTCAGCTTTGACGTTGCCACGGCTTTGGTGGCCGAAACCGCCTTCTACGTATGGACGCAGGCTGTCAACGCCAGCCTGGCCGAAGTGGTACTGAGCAGTCACGCTGCTAGTATCGCCACCGATCTTCTGGCTACCAGTACCGTCGTTCGAACGGGTGTGGTTGGTTTTGTCGTAGGACAGGTTCAACGACAGGTCGTCGGTCAGGAAGTAACCAATGCGAGCGCCTGGGTTGAAGCCGTCTTCGATGTGCTTGACGCTATCGTTGTACTGCTTCTTGTAGAACAGCTCGCCTTCAACTGCGCCTTGGCCTTGTGCCAGTGCGCCGAAAGAAGTAGCGGCAATAAGAGAACCAATGGCAAAGCCCAAGGTGTTTTTCAGTTTCATCCGTTAAATCCCCATCTGGTGATTGTAAAGCAGTCCCACAAACCGGGGGACAACTCGGCGACAAGTCTAACAGAACTTGCCTACACGTAAGAGATATTTGCCACGCACTAAGTTTCAGTCTCGCCCGCAAATTTCTCACGTAATTTATCAAGAGCACGCTTGTAACGCATTTTTGTAGCACTCAAACCCATGTGCATGATGTCAGCAATTTCCTGAAACTCCAGCTCTGCGACAAATCGTAGCACCAGAATTTCACGGTCAATCGGATTCACATGCACCAACCAGCGATCAAGCCCGGTCTTTTCCTCGGGTACCGGCGCCTTTTCTTCAGACGCCTCCTCAAGGGGATCCAGGCTCAAAGCGTCCATCAAGCGACGCTTTCGCCGTTCCTTACGATACTGCGTGATGCACTCGTTGTACGTGATGCTATAGAGCCATGTCTTGAACTTCGATTTTCCCTCAAAGTTCTTCAGGCCGTATAGCACCTTGAGCATCACTTCCTGACAGACATCATCGGCGTCTCTATCGTTCCCCAAATACCTTGAACAAACGTTGAACAGAGTGCGTTGATATCTGCGCATCAATTCTTCGTACGCGCGTGTTATGTGAAACAGCTCCGTGTGCGAGCGCGCGACCAACTCCTCATCAGAGAGCTCACGGGGGTCATAGCGCGTGGACAGCGTTTGGGCTTTATTCAAAACAAGTCGTGCCGACAGTCAGGTCAATGTCCGCTACAGCCCGGTCACCCGGGTTTGCGGCGGCGTACATTAGCAGGATTTGCCGGGTTAGCGGCTACTGACCTGCTGCTCGAGGAGAATCCGATTGGACAGCGATACCAGCTCACCGTCATCGGTCAGCACCGTCGTCTTGACCGTGCCGATCTCCTCGATTTGCCCTTCGACCTCGCCCACACGCACCTGTTGCCCAACCTGATACAGCTCACGCACATAGATTCCCGCAAGAATCTGACCGGCAATTTCCCGGCTTCCCAACCCCATGGCCAGTGCAACAGCCAGACCAACGGTAATCAAAACAATCACAATCACGTGGTTGAGCAGGTCGGTTTTGACCTCCAACTGGCTGATCGCGACGGAAATACTGATGATGATCACCAGCCCCTGGGCGATTCGCCCCAGGCCCGCAGCATAGTCCAGCCCAACGCCTTCAGCGGCCCCGCGCACCAGCCCGTTGGCCAGTTGCGCCAGCAAAACACCTACCAGCAACACCAGCGCGCCGCCGAAAACCTTCGGCAAATACAGCGCCAGCATGTCGAGCGTAGCTGAAACTCGCTCAAGTCCAAGGGATTGCGCCGCAGAAACCAGAAAAATAAGCAGAACGAACCAATAAACGATCTTCCCGATGAGGGTAGAGATCGGCACCTGTAACCCGGCGCGGCCCAGCAGCTTAGTCAGGCCCGTGCCCGCCATCAAGCGGTCCAGCCCCAATTTTGCGAGCAACTTGGACAGCAGGGTATCGAGCAACTTGGCCACGACAAAGCCCAGCAACACCAAAACCAGAGCACCAAACAGGTTGGGAATGAAATTCGCCACCTTGGTCCACAATGCGGTCATCGCGGTGACCAGGCTCTGGGTCCAGAGATCAAGTTCCATATTCAATCAGCCTTATCAGCAGTGCGAGCAAGAGGTTTACGACGCGAAACCGGCGATACGTGGGCCGAACCATTGTTCAGGGCCATCATCAACGCCGGCAACCAACGACCCAGCAGCCCGAACAGGTCACCCGCCCCCACCTGACGGTTGGCGGTTTTCAACACGCGGCCCAGGCAGGCATCGTCATCACGGTTGGATGGCGAAGCATTGAGCATGTCACGCAAAGACTGTTCGAACGGATCGTGCATAAAGACCTCTCGCAAGTGAGTTAAAAGACGAGGGTTAAATTCTTGGGGTCACATGTGACCCTGCCTGCGTTCAGGTCATATTCAGGTCAAACCCAGCGCAATCGTCGAAATAGCCACCATTGCCCCAGTGCTACCGAGACCATCAACAAGCAGGCAATCACAAATCCGTAGGGGCTGGCGGAGAAGGGAATCCCGCCCACATTTATGCCCAGCAAACCGGTCAGAAAACTCATCGGCAGGAAGATCCCGGTGATGATCCCGAAGCGGTACATGGTGCGATTCATGCGCACGCTCAAGCGCCGGTCTTCGGCCTCAAGTACCAGCCCCACGCGCTCCCGGGTCAGTTCGAGCTCTTCCAGGTAGCGGGTCAGGCTGTTGTTCAATTCGTTCCAGTAGTCAGCATCGTCGTCACAGAACCACGGCAATTTGATCCGCGTCAGCTGGGCAAAAATATCCCGCTGCGGCGCCAGGAAACGCTTCAATCCGGCAGCCCGTCGGCGGATCTGCAACACGTTGCCGTGCTCCGGCGTATACCGTTCGTCGGCATCGAGTTTTTCTTCCTCTAAATCGACGACTTCGGACAGGTCGGTGACCAGATCCTGCACTTTATTGGTCAGGTACTGCGCCATATAAAGGATGAGTTCAGAGGCGGTTTTTGGCCCTTTGCCCTCCGCCAGTTGCACCAGCAGCTCGTCGGTAGCCCGCAATGGGCGCAAGCGCAGGGAAATCACGCGGCTGGCGGCCGCGAAAATACGCACCGAAACCATGTCTTCCGGTTCGGCGCCCGGATTGAGGTTGACCCCGCGCAGAAACAGCAGCAATTCGCTGTCCGGCAGCGGCAACAGGCGCGGGCGGGTGTTTTCCTCCAGCAACAGGTCGCAGGCGAATTCGCTCAGACCGCTGGATTTACGCAACCAGGTCTGGGTCTGGGGATGGCTGCGATCCCAATGCAGCCACAGGCTTTCCCGGGGCTGCAGCTGCAAATCGTCGAGCTCAGTCCGGGCAATCGAACGCGCACCGCCTTTACCGTCCAGCACCAGGGCATGCACCAGCCCCCACTGCGCGTTTTCTTCCTCGAACATCCTCACCCCTTTCGGCTACTGCGGTTTATTCAGGCATTTTCAGCGGGCTTGGCGAAACGATCACGCCATTATTGTCGGCATAGATGTATTCCCCCGGGCGGAAGGTCACGCCGGCAAACGTCACTACCACGTTCAGGTCGCCAATGCCGCGCTTGTCGGTCTTCATCGGGTGAGGCGCCAACGCCTGCACACCCAGGTCAGTCTGGGCGAGGACATCGACATCACGCACGCAACCGTAGATCACCAACCCTTCCCAGCCATTTTTTGCAGCTTTCTCGGCGATCATGTCGCCCAGCAGCGCGCGACGCAGGGAACCGCCGCCGTCGACCACCAGCACCTTGCCGGCGCCTGGTTGGTCGGCTTGTTCCTTGACCAGCGAGTTGTCTTCGAAGCACTTGATGGTGACGATTTCACCGCCAAAGGAGTCTCGGCCACCGAAATTACTGAACATCGGCTCAACTACCTGCACAAGCTCCGGGTAGGCGTCGCACAGATCGGGCGTCACGTAATGGATCATCGGGAAACTCCTGTCATCAAGGAAGAGGTCGAACATCCCAGGGTGTACATCAGAAAAACGCGTCACAGCGGTTGAACTTTAAGTGCGCTCTCGTCAGTCGCGGCCATGATCAGACTCACACCGTCGCAACGCAATAGTCACTGCACGACTGAATATGACCAGAAACGTTTGCCGCGTCATATCTTAGCCGCAACCTCGCGCGAGTGAAACGCCCCTGGCAGAGCGCCTGCGTCAAACCATTGCGATGACCTGCGGCTCTGCCGCGAACAACGGTGTCAGCGGGTCTTTCAACCACTGCGCCACCAACGGCCACACTTCAGCCTGGGCGGCCTTGCTGACCAGCATCTCGACGTGTCCGAAATCCCCGCTGAAACCTTGCTTGCGCCCCAGGCACAGGTATTGGCGGTGCTCAGAGCCCACTTGTTCAAATAATTTGCGACACGCCCAGTCCGGATCCTGTTGATCGCCAGCAGCGCTGACCGCCAGCAGCGGCACGTCGACATCGGCCAGGCCTTTCCACCAGTCCTGCTTGCCATCGCCAAAACGACCGAACAGGCCATTCCAGCGCATCGCTTCGATCATCACGCCCGCCGGTTCGTCCTCGGGGCCGCGTTTGAGCCGTACGCCGGATACTTCACCAAAACGTTTCAAGAGCAACCGGCCGGTCCACTCCAGCGGCGGAATCTTCAACGGCCAGTGGGTGCGGCTGACCTGGCAACCAAACAGCGCCACCGACGCCACGGCTGGCGCGCCAAGGTGTTGACCGCCCAGGGCCGCTGCCAGGGCGGTGGCGCCCAGGGAGTGGCCTACCCAGTGCGGGATTTGTGCGCTTTGTTCTCGGACAAATGCGCCGATCGCCGGCAAATCGTAACGCGCGTAATCGGCGACGCGATTTCTGGCGTAGGCCTGATTGCGCTTGGACAGGCCATGGCCGCGCATTTCCGGGATCCATACATCAAATCCCTGACGCGCCAGGTAAGCGCCCAAGCCGATGCCTTTGGGCGAATACCAGAAGCGCCGATTGGAAAAACTGCCGTGCAATAAAATAACCGGCGTGCCCCGGTTTTCCGGGGCATCCGCCAGGCCCAAACGGGTCACAGCCAGCTCGACGGTGCCGTCGGGGCTGTTACCGGGTTTAAGACGGTACACATCTTCACTCAGGTCGCCACGACGTTCAGCGCTGATCAAGGCGACGGGAAATAGGTTGCTGCTGCTTTGCATAATGCTCTTGCACAAAAAAGGGCGGCGTCCGGATGGAGTTCCGCCCTGTACAGATAAGAATGCCGGTCACCCAGGCTGGGGGACCGGCACTTTTGACGTCACGCCTTTAAGCGGACGCTTGGCCTTCCGCCAGGAAGAACCAGGTTTCCAGCACGGAGTCGGGGTTCAAGGAAACGCTTTCGATACCCTGTTCCATCAGCCATTTGGCCAGGTCCGGGTGGTCGGAAGGGCCTTGGCCGCAGATGCCGATGTACTTGCCGGCCTTGTTACAGGCCTGGATAGCATTGGCCAGCAGCTTCTTGACCGCAGGGTTACGCTCATCAAACAGGTGCGCGATGATCCCCGAGTCACGGTCCAGGCCCAGGGTCAGCTGGGTCAGGTCGTTGGAGCCGATGGAGAAACCGTCGAAGAACTCCAGGAACTCTTCGGCCAGGATGGCGTTGGACGGCAGTTCGCACATCATGATCACGCGCAGGCCGTTTTCGCCGCGAGTCAGGCCGTTTTCAGCCAGCAGGTCGACGACTTGGCTCGCTTCGCCCAGGGTGCGTACAAACGGCACCATGATCTCGACGTTGGTCAGGCCCATCTCGTTGCGCACGCGCTTGAGGGCACGGCATTCCAGCTCGAAGCAGTCGCGGAAGGCTTCGCTGATGTAACGCGAAGCGCCACGGAAGCCCAGCATCGGGTTTTCTTCTTCGGGCTCGTAGAGCTTACCGCCGATCAGGTTGGCGTACTCGTTGGACTTGAAGTCCGACAGGCGCACGATGACCTTTTTCGGGTAGAACGCCGCCGCCAGGGTGCTGATGCCTTCCACCAGCTTCTCGACGTAGAAACCCACCGGGTCGTTGTAGCCGGCAATGCGTTTGTCGACGCTTTCCTTGATCTCCAGCGGCAGGCCGTCGTAGTTCAGCAGGGCCTTGGGGTGCACGCCGATCATGCGGTTGATGATGAACTCGAGACGGGCCAGGCCCACACCGGCGTTCGGCAACTGTGCGAAATCGAAGGCGCGGTCGGGGTTACCGACGTTCATCATGATCTTGAACGGCAGGTCCGGCATGGCATCGATGGAGTTTTGCTTGATGTCGAAGCCCAGCTCACCTTCAAAGATGAAGCCGGTGTCGCCTTCGGCGCAGGACACCGTCACACCCTGACCGTCTTTCAACAGTTGGGTGGCGTTGCCGCAACCCACAACCGCCGGGATCCCCAGTTCGCGGGCAATGATCGCTGCGTGGCAGGTACGCCCGCCACGGTTGGTGACGATGGCGCTGGCGCGTTTCATCACCGGCTCCCAGTCCGGGTCGGTCATGTCGGAGACCAGCACGTCGCCGGGCTGGACTTTGTCCATTTCGGACACGTCCTTGATGATCCGCACCTTGCCGGCGCCGATGCGCTGGCCGATGGCGCGGCCTTCCACCAGCACGGTGCCGGTTTCTTTCAACAGGTAGCGCTCCATCACGTTGGCCGAAGTGCGGCTCTTCACGGTTTCCGGGCGCGCTTGCACGATGTACAGCTTGCCGTCGTCACCGTCCTTGGCCCACTCGATGTCCATCGGGCACTTGTAGTGCTTTTCGATGATCATCGCTTGTTTGGCCAGTTCGCTGACCTCTGCGTCGGTCAGGCAGAAACGCGCACGTTCGGCCTTGTCGACTTCAACGGTTTTCACCGAGCGACCGGCCTTGGCCTCGTCGCCGTAGATCATCTTGATGGCCTTGCTGCCCAGGTTGCGGCGCAGGATGGCCGGGCGGCCGGCCTCAAGGGTGTGTTTGTGGACGTAGAACTCGTCCGGGTTGACCGCGCCTTGTACGACGGTTTCGCCCAGGCCGTAGGCGCCGGTGATAAACACCACGTCACGGAAACCCGATTCGGTGTCCAGGGTGAACATCACGCCGGCGGTGCCGGTTTCCGAACGCACCATGCGCTGCACACCGGCAGACAGGGCCACCAACTTGTGGTCGAAACCCTGGTGTACGCGGTAGGAAATAGCGCGGTCATTGAACAACGAGGCAAACACTTCCTTGGCGGCGCGGATCACGTTTTCAACGCCGCGGATGTTCAGGAAGGTTTCCTGCTGGCCGGCAAAGGAAGCATCCGGCAAGTCTTCGGCGGTGGCCGAGGAGCGCACGGCAACGGCCATGTCCGGGTTGCCGGCCGACAGTGCCGCGAAGGCGGTACGGATTTCTTCGTTGAGCTTCTCGGGGAACTCGGCGTCCATGATCCATTGGCGGATCTGGCTGCCGGTTTTCGCCAGGGCATTGACGTCATCGACGTCCAGAGCGTCCAGCGCGGCGTGGATCTGGGCGTTGAGGCCGCTCAGCTCGAGGAAATCGCGGTAAGCCTGGGCCGTGGTGGCGAAACCACCGGGCACCGAGACGCCAGCGCCTGCAAGATTACTGATCATCTCGCCGAGGGATGCGTTCTTGCCCCCCACATGCTCTACATCATGGACGCCGAGCTTATCGAGGGAAACTACGTACTCTACCAAGGTGATCTCTCCACTTTCTGTGTTGGAAAAGCTCAGGACGCCGGCGGCTCAGTAGGAGCAAACGCCAGCGCTTGTGGCCTGGACCTGGAAAATAAGTGAGAATGCGGCCCACTGCGGGACGGCAAAATCGCGCCTATCATATCCAAGATTCGCCATCAGCTTAAGGCCCAGGGCTCAAATGAAACGATCTGCTTTCTTTATTTCCGACGGCACCGGCATTACAGCCGAAACATTGGGCCAGAGCCTGCTCGCGCAGTTCGAAAACATTACCTTCGCCAAATTCACGCGGCCGTATATAGACAGCGTGGATAAAGCGCGGGCCATGGTACAACAAATCAATCTGGCGGCTGAAAAAGACGGTTTTCGCCCGATCATTTTCGACACCATCGTCAACCAGGACATTCGTGAGATCCTGGCAACCTCCAATGGTTTCATGATCGACATCTTCTCCACGTTCCTGGCGCCATTGGAACAGGAGCTGAGTGAACATTCCTCCTATTCCGTGGGCAAGTCCCATTCCATTGGCCATAACTCCAACTATATGGAGCGTATCGAGGCGGTGAACTTCGCCCTCGACAACGATGACGGCGCTCGCACCCACTACTATGACAAGGCCGACCTGATCCTGGTAGGGGTGTCTCGCTGCGGCAAGACCCCGACGTGCCTGTACATGGCCATGCAATTCGGTATCCGTGCGGCCAACTACCCGCTCACCGAAGACGACATGGAGCACCTGACGCTGCCTGCCGCCCTGCGTGCGCATTCCCACAAGCTGTTCGGCCTGACCATCGACCCGGACCGTCTTACCGCCATCCGCAACGAGCGCAAGCCCAACAGCCGCTACTCCAGCTATGCCCAGTGCGAATTCGAAGTGCGCGAAGTGGAAAATCTGTTCCGTCGCGAGAACATTGCGCACATCAATTCCACGCATTTTTCGGTGGAAGAGATTTCGGCGAAAATTCTGGTGGAGAAAGGTGTGGAACGCCGCTTCAAGTAACACCGCATTCAAAATGTGGGAGCGGGCTTGCTCGCTCCCACATTAGGTCGGTGTATATGCTTGCCTACAGCTGAAACCTGTCACCGCCCTGCCCCAGCGCGGTGGCGAGCGCGTCAAAGCCCTCACGCAGCAACTGATCGTCACCCGACGTATTACAGATACTCGCCCGAATAAACTGCGGCACCGCCGTCTGCCCTACGGCAAACGCCTCTGCGGTGGCGATCAGGTAATTATTCTGCTTGAGCTCCGCCTCGATTTCCGACGCACGCCAGGGCTCCGGCACTTCAATCCAGAAGTGTGGGCTGTTGAGGTGAGTGCGGTATTCCAGACCCACCAGCAGATCACGCACCAGGGCCTTGCGCCGGCTGATCTCGTTGATTTGCTGGCGCAGCAGGTATTCCGCCGTGCCGTTTTCGATCCACTGTGTCGCCAGCTCCAGCGTCACCGGCGTGGCCATCCAGCAGGTCGAGCGCAAGGCCGCTGAAATCCGGCTGACCAAGGCCGGTGGCGCATGCACATACCCCACGCGCAAACCGGCAGACACCGCCTTGCTCAGGCTGCTGATCAAAATCGTACGCTCGGGCGCGAAGAAACTCAGCGGCGGCGGGCGATCTTCCACCAACACGCCGTGGGCTTCGTCTTCCAGAATCAGCAGATTATGCTCGCGGCACACCTTGGCCAGCGCTTCCCGGCGTGCAACGGACAGCACGGCCGTGGTCGGGTTCTGGATCGTCGGGGTGCAGTACAACGCCGAAACCCGGTGATTACGACAGACTTCATCCAGCGCACCGGGCAGCACGCCTTCATCATCCATCTCCAGGCCGATCAGCCGTACACCGAGCATGCGTGCGGCGGTGATAAGCCCTGGGTAAGTCAGTTGCTCAGTGACCACCGTATCCCCCGCCCGCAGCAACGCCATCATGGCGCAGAGCAGGCCATGCTGGCCGCCATTGACGCAGATGACCTGCTCGGGAATCGGATGAAAATCGCGCTGCACCAGCCATTGCGCACCGGCCTCGCGGTAGCGCGGCAAACCGGCGTCCGGCGTATAGGCGCTGATGTCCTGGAGGAACTTGGCGTTGGTCGACAAGGTTTGGAAGCTTTGGGCCAGGAACACCGTTTCTTGCCCTGGAATGTGCATGTTGCGGCTCATGTCGAAGTACTGGCGCGGCTCTTCGCTGACGTTGCGAAAGCCTTCATCACGCTGACGCTCCATCCCACGCTTGCGCACGAAGGTGCCGTCACCGACACGCGCCACCACTAATCCCAGTCGCTCCAGCTCGCCGTAGGCGCGGCTGATGGTGCCGATGGTCACGCCGAGATTATCGGAAAGCACCCGATGGGGCGGCAGTTTGCGCCCCGGCTCAATCAAGCCTTCAAGGATGCCCCGCTCCATCACATCGGACAGGCGTTTGTACTTCACGCCCTGACCGCTGGCCAACCCCTCACGCATAATTGACACCATGTCAATATTTGTTTTGACAGCCATCATTCGCCCTAATAGTGTGCTTTTACGGGTTCAATCACCGGATGAAACAACTTAATACACAGTCAATATAGAGTTCAATTCCGGCTCAGGGAAGCAATAAACGATGCCAATGTCCGCCGTTCTTGAAAACACTACAAAAACAAAAAATCAGAAACAGTGGTTGGCCGGCCTGGTCACCAGCGTGATGTTTCTTATCGTGTGCCTGAGTTGGGGCACCACCTGGCTTGGCATCAAGATCGCCGTCGAAAGCGTGCCGCCGCTGACGTCTGCCGGGCTGCGCTTTCTGATCGCGTTCCCGTTGTTCCTGTGTTTTGCCCTGGTGCGCCGCGAGCCGATCCTGTTCCCGCGTGAAAGCCGCTGGTTCTTCGTATTCGTGACCCTGTCGTATTTCAGCGTTCCCTATTACTTGCTCAACTACGGCGAAATGCATGTGTCGTCCGGCCTCACCGCGCTGCTGTTCAGCTGCATGCCGGTGTTCATCCTGATTTTCTCCGCGCTGTTTTTGCGCGAACGCATCTACTTTTCCCAGGTGGTCGGCATCGGCATCGGTTTCGGCAGCCTCTACATGATCATCAAGAGCCAGGGCCTGCACCTGGACCACGCCGAATTCTTCGGCGTGCTGGCGATTCTGACCGCCGCGATCATGCATGCCTTGTGCTACGTCATCACCAAGCAAAAAGGCAGCGCCATCAGCGTGATTACCTACAACACACTGCCCATCGGTATCGCAGGGCTGATGCTGTTCGTGGCCGGCCTGTGGTTTGAAACACCGACCTTCGAAAACATCACCCTGCGCTCGTGGAGTGCGCTGTTCTACCTCGGGCTGGTGGCGTCGGTGGGCGGGTTTATTGTGTATTTCATGCTGCTCAAACGTTTGAGCCCGATCATTTTGTCGTTCGTGTTCATTATTTTCCCGGTGTTCGCGGTGATCATCGGCGCCTGGTACGAAGGCGTAGAAATTTCCCGTGACCTGATGCTGTACTCGGCCATCCTGCTGGCGGGTTTTGCGATCACCAAGTTGCCGGTTGAAAAACTCCTGGCCAAAAAAAATTGACCCTTAAACCACAACGACAACAACGCGAGAGAAACATGGAAGTCCTCCGCCCCACCGCTCTGGAACAGATCTATGCCCATGCCAGCTGCAGCTACCCGGACGAATGCTGCGGTTTTGTCTTCGCCGATGGCAGTGTGTACCTGGGCAACAATATCCAGAATGAGCTGCACCACAAGAACCCCGAGATGTACCCGCGCAGCGCGGCCAATGGCTATACCTTTTCGGTGGCCGACACCCTGCTGCTGAACAAGGCGTTTCGCAGCGACAACCCGGTGGTGGTGATTTACCACTCCCACCCGGACGTCGGCGCCTATTTCAGTGATGAAGACCAGGACAAGGCCCTGTTCCTGGGTGAGCCGATCCACCCCGTCAGCTACCTGGTGGTGGACGTGCGCCAGGGCCAGGCCCTGGGCTCAAAGCTGTTTGCCTGGGATGGCAAGCAATTCGCCCTTAAACCCTTCAACGACCTGCACACGGAGTTGTCCATGAACGCTGTCTCTTTCCCCGATATCCTGGTTCGCGTGGCCAAGCTGCCGGAATCGACCCTTGAGGGCACTGGATCGACATTGCGCGAAGTCATTGAAAACCTCTGCAGCAGCCACCCGCAGCTGCGCTCGCACCTGTTCCACGAAAACAACAACCAGCTCAAGGAACACTTCCTGTTCACCGCCGAAGAAGCATTGATCGGCGCCGATGAACCCTTGCCGGAAAAGGCCAGGATCGAAGTGCTGCTGGCCACCTCCGGCGGCATGGATGTCGACGCACTGAGCAATGAAGAAGTCCAGCGCTATGTGCGCCATATCACCCTGCCCGGCGTCGGCCGTGAAGGCCAGTTGAACCTCAAAAAAGCCAAGGTGCTGATCATCGGCACCGGCGGCCTGGGCTCGCCCATCAGCCTGTACCTCGCGGCAGCCGGCATCGGCACCCTGGGCCTGGTGGATTTCGATGTGGTCGAGAGCAGCAACCTGCAACGCCAGATCGTGCACGGCAACAGCACCCTGGGCATGCCCAAGGTCGAGTCGGCCAAGCGGCGGCTGCAAGACCTCAACAGCCATATCCAGATCAATGCCCACAACACCGCCCTCAACGCCGACAATGCGCTGGAGCTGGTCGGCGCTTATGACCTGGTGATCGACGGCACTGATAATTTCGACACCCGCTACCTGGTCAACGATGCCTGCGTGCAATTGGGCAAGCCGTTGGTGTACGGCGCCATCTACCGTTTCGACGGGCAGATCAGCGTGCTCAACTACAAAGGCGGGCCGTGCTACCGCTGCCTGTTTCCTTCAGCACCGCCGGCCGAGTTGGCACCCAATTGCAGCGCCGGTGGCGTGATCGGTGTGCTGCCGGGTGTGGTAGGCATGATCCAGGCCACCGAAGCGATCAAATTGCTCATCGGCATCGGCGAACCGCTGTCGGGCCGCCTGATGCGCTTCGACGCGCTGGCCATGAAGTTCAGCGAGATCCGCTTCAAACGCCGTGCCGACTGCCCATGCTGCTCAGACCTGCGCCACAGCGAAAACGTCGCGCCAGCCGTTTGCGCGGATGCCGTTCCGAGCCGGCCCGCATTGGCCGAAGAGCGCTACATCAAACCACGCGTGCTCAAGCAACTGCTCGAACACCCACGCAGCGCCGACGTGTTGCTGGATGTGCGCGACGCCAGCGAGCTGGAAGTGTGCAAATTGCCGGGCGTGGTGCATATCCCGCTGGCCGAACTGGACGGGCAATTGGGCAGCCTGAGCCGCGACAATACCCATTACCTGATTTGCTACGCCGGAACCCGCGCCGAGCAAGCGGCCAGCACTCTGCTGGCCGCCGGCTTCGCCAATACCAAAGTCCTGCAGGGCGGCATGAAACATTGGGTTCGCGACGTCGAACCCGACATGCCTTTGTACTGATCCGGGGGCTGAGCGATGTTGCATAACTCCATTCTCGACGTGATCGGCCATACGCCGATCGTGCGCCTGGCGCAGTTTTCCGAAGACCTCGGCATCGAGGTCTACGCCAAGCTCGAATCCCTCAACCCTGGCGGCAGCCACAAGGCGCGTATCGCCCTGGGCATGATCCTCGACGCAGAACGTCGAGGTGTGCTGATTCGCGATTCCGGGCAAACCATCATCGAGCCCAGCGGCGGCAATACCGGCATTGGCCTGGTGATGGCCGGCAATGTGCTGGGCTACAAAGTGGTGCTGGTGATCCCTGACAACTACAGCCCCGAAAAGCAGAAACTGCTGCGCCTGTACGGCGCCAAGGTGGTGCTGTCGGACAGCCGCCTCGGGAACAATTCCCACGGCGAAAAGTGCATGGAACTGCAGTTGGAAAACCCCAATTTCGTGATGCTCAACCAGCAGCGCAACGGCGCCAACCCGCAGACCCACCGCGACACCACCGCACCGGAAATCCTCCGCGCCTTCGGTGAACAGCGCGTGGACTATTTCGTCAGCGGCATCGGCACCGGTGGCCATATCACCGGCATCGGAGAAACCCTCAAGGCGACCTGGCCTGCGATGCGCGTCATGGGCGTGGAGCCGGAAGAATGCGACCTGCTCAAGGACCAGCACGCGCCGCACCATATCCAGGGCCTGTCGATCGGCTTGATCCCGAGCATTCTTAACCTGGGTGTCATTGACGGCATGCTCAAGGTCTCGCGCCTGGCCTGCATCGACATGATGAAACGCATCATGCGCACCGACGCCATCAGCCTGGGTTTGTCTTCAGCCGCCAACATGGTGGCCATCGCCCAACTCGCCCCCGAACTCCCGCCCGAAACGGTGGTGTTGACCATGGTCTACGACAATGCCGACAGCTACCTGCCCAATTTCGAATAACCGGTTTTTCAACCAACCAGACTGTGGGGGTGCCTCCATGGGGGGCTTTATCGACATGCAACAGTTGCACGATGAGTTGCTGACCCACCTCATCCAGACCCTGACGCCTGCGCAGATGAAGCAGTTGGAACCGCATTTGGCGCCATTGATCCAGAATGCCGCCCAGGCCGTGGCAGAGGACTTGATTGCCTATGCCTACCGCGACCCGGCATCCCGTGGGCGGGGCGAACTGATCCTGGAGTCCTACGCCTCGTTCAAGGCGGTGTTGTTCTACCGGCTGGCACACTTGGTGTGGAATTTCCCCGACCAGGCCAACGGTCTGTTCTCACGCATGGCCCTCAAGCTCAGCAACCAGGGCAAAATCCTCTCCGGCGCCGAAATCCACCCTGCAGCCCGGATCGGCCGGCGCTTTGTGCTGGACCACGGTTTCGGCACCGTGATCGGCGAAACCTGCGAGATCGGCAACGATTGCTACATCCTCTGCGGCGTGACCCTCGGTGCCCGAGGCATTGCCAACAACCCGGACGGCAAACGCCACCCGCGCCTGGGCAATAACGTCGAGGTCGGCTCCGGCGCGCGCGTGCTGGGCTATGTGCAGATCGGCGACAACGTGTTTATCAGCCCTTCGTGTGTGATCACCCAGGATGTACCGGCGGGCACCAAGGTCAAGGTGGTCAACCAGATCCAGTTACAAAAGAACGCCGAATCGGATCACAGCAATTACCTGGGGGCTTTCGCGCTGGATGAGCGTTTGCACGTGGTCGGCGAAGTCAGCGCCAGCCACAAGGTCACGGTGCTGGATGCCGACTTTCACCCTTTGCACGGGCTGATGCTGGAGCCCACGGTGAAGGAGCGTCATCACTTGCAGTTTCGCCTGCGTCGCCTGGACACCGGCGACCATCTGCCCCGCTTGCCGCTGAACCTGAAAGTCTGTGGCCCCGAATTTGAGATCACCCTGCTCTCCCCGCCTGGCTTGAGCGCAATGGTGCGTCACCTGCTGCAAGCCAGCCCACTGATCGTCGGAGGTTGAACATGTCCGTGCATACCATGGAAACCCTGGCGCTGTTTGACAGCGCGCCCTACCAGAACGCTTTCAACGCCCGGGTGATTGCCGTCAGCGAACAGGGCATTGCCCTGGAACACACGCTGTTCTACCCCACCGGCGGCGGGCAGCCGGGCGACACCGGGCACCTGACCCTGGCCGATGGCACGCGGGTCAACGTGACCGGCACCGTGCGCGACCCGGTGTTGCGCTCGATCATCTGGCACCAGGTTGAACATTGCCCCGAGCAATTGACGGCCGGCGTACAGGTGGATGCCGGCCTGGATTGGGAACGGCGCTACCAGCACATGAAAATGCACACCTGCCTGCACCTGCTGTGCTCGATCATTGATGCGCCCGTCACCGGCTGCAGCATCAGCGCAGACAAAGGCCGCCTGGACTTCGACTTACCGGAAATGACCCTCGACAAGGACAGCATCACCCGCGACCTCAATGCCTTGATCGAACAAGCCCATGGGGTGAAAACCTTGTCGATGCCCGCTTCGGAATACTCGACCCTGCTGCAGATCACCCGCACCCAGGCGGTGGCGCCACCGGTCATCCAGGGCTCAGTGAGGGTAATAGAAATCGCCGGGATCGATATCCAGCCCTGCGGTGGCACCCATGTGATCAACACCGAAGAAATCGGCCGGGTGTTCTGCGAAAAAATCGAGAAGAAGAGCAAGCACAACCGCCGGGTGATCCTGCGGTTTGAGGGATAAAGTACGCAATTCGGCCAAGCGTGGGCGCCGGAGACCACGCTTGCCGCAGTGAAGCTAAGCCCTACTGTTTCGCCTCATCAAGGTGTTTTCTCAACACCTTTACCTGTTCCTCAAGCATTGAAATTTGCGTGCTGTAATAGGACTTCATCTCAGCAATACCCGCTTCGATATTAGCGTTGTCCACCCTGAATTGATCAGAGGTGGGCGCTGCCTGCGTGGGTGACTCGCTGGGCGAATCCGCCGGCTCATCGCGGGTGGTCATCATGGACTTATCCGTCGGCGTCCGGGTTTCAGCTGTGCTCATCGTCTTGACGTGCTCAGTCATACTTTTAAGCTCCTTGCCCAACGCTTCAAAGGCCTGCGTCATCTGCTGCATCAGCCTGCTGATATCTGCGCGTAACTGCGTATTCAGCTTGAGTGCCTCCTCAAGATCCTGACCCTGGGGAACTTCAGTTGTCTGGCCGTCCGGAACAACCGGGTTAACCGGTTCCTGAGACGTTTGAGGCAGTTCGATGGGAGCCTCATCGGCGCCTTTGCGTGGAGCACTCAGTTGCTCACGCAGTTCGACAATTTCGTTTTTGAGTTTGACGATTTTGCCCTCGCACTCTGTGATAAACGCCTTGAAGTCGATCAGGAGCTGGTTATTTTTACCCACCAACTCCAGCGTCTCATCCTGTGAGCCCGCCTTTTGCAATTGCGGCGGGTTAACGAGGGTGCTGTGGCTCGATAACTGACCGCGCTGCTCTGGCGTCATGGGGGGCCGAGGCGCTGCAGCATCGCCCTGTGTGCCGACATCACTTGAGGTATCGGCCTTGCTGTCCTGACGGGGCGGCTTCGAATGTTGAGACGCTTCGTGGCCCACAGGGTAATTCGTTTGTGGCGGGGTATTTACGCTAATCATAAGATGCTTTCTCAAATCCAGATAATGCTGAGTGGTGGGTTGGCAGAGACTTGCTGCGGCAAGCGATCTGACCCATTGATTGGCATTTGTCTGAAAGCGGTTCCTGAAATACAGGATGTGTGGGTAGCTAATTATGTCGGCAGCGCAATCAGCCCTTTCCTGAAGGTTGATCAACTCACGCAAAACGGATGCCCAAGCCGCAGTTCGTACAGGAAACTGACAGCAAATTTATGCGCTTGTAACATTCAGAAACGTACAATCCCGCCTGCAACCTCTCGTTGCCCCTGACTCACGAACACAGCGCCCGCCCTTCTCGGTGGGGCATTCGTGCAGCAGCTAAGCTCACCCCCATTACGCCCCTGAACCTGAACGCTGCAGGACTGAATGCCTATGAACAAAGTGTTCCGCGATTACCTGCCGGCATCCACTCTGCGCTTGCTGCCCAACCGCTGGGATCTGGTCGCGCTGCCGCTGGTGATCGGCTTTCTGCTGTTTTTCTCCCTCACGGCCCGGGAAACCTGGGCGCCCATCGCCACGTTGCAGAGTGAAGTCATTTCCCTGGACCCGGCCAACCTGCCGGAATACGCAATGCGCACCACGATGCGCATGCTCGCGGCCATGGTCGCGGCGCTGGTGTTCACCTTGCTGTACGGCACCCTGGCGGCCAAAAGCCGGCGCGCTGAAAAGCTGCTGGTGCCGGTGCTCGATATCCTGCAATCGGTGCCGGTACTCGGCTACATCTCATTCACGGTGACGTTCTTCCTGCTGCTGTTCCCCGGGCGCGTACTCGGCGCCGAGCTTGCGGCGATTTTTGCGATCTTCACCAGCCAGGCCTGGAACATGACGTTCAGCTTCTATCAGTCGCTGCGCATGCTGCCCCACGACTTGGTGGAGGTGTCGACCAACCTGCGGCTTTCCGGCTGGCAGAAATTCTGGAAGCTCGATGTGCCATTCGCCATGCCTGGGCTGGTGTGGAACATGATGATGAGCATGTCCGGCGGCTGGTTCTTCGTGGTGGCTTCCGAAGCCATCACCGTCGGCGACAAGACCATCACCCTGCCGGGCGTCGGTTCGTACCTGGCCTTGGCGATCGCCCAGAAAGACCTGCACGCCGTGGGTTACGTGATTTTGGCGATGATTGTGGTGATCCTGCTGTACGACCAGTTGCTGTTCCGCCCGCTGGTGGCCTGGGCTGACAAGTTCCGCATGGAAACCACCGCATCCCAGGGCGCGGCGCCACAATCCTGGCTGTTGAACCTGATCCAGCGCACGCGCATCGTGCAGCGCATCCTGCGCCCCATCACCCGTGCCTTCAGCCGGATCGGCAATAAGCGTTTCAGCCTGGCGGGCGGTGCGTTCAAGGCGTTGCCGGCTGAAACACCGGCGGCGTCAAAAGTGATCGACTGGGTGTGGGGCACGCTGATTGCGCTGCTGGCCGCGTATGCGCTGTACCACATCGTGCTATACGTCGGCACCGAAGTGACCTTCGCCGAAGTCGGCCATGTCTTTGTACTGGGCCTGATCACCTTGCTGCGGGTGGCCGGGCTGATCCTGATCGCCTCGCTGATCTGGGTGCCGTTGGGCGTGATGATCGGCTTGCGCCCTGCGTTGGCGGAAAAAATCCAGCCGTTGGCGCAGTTTCTCGCGGCCTTCCCGGCGAACCTGTTGTTCCCGGTGTTTGTGATCGTGATCCTGCACTACAACCTCAACCCGGATATCTGGCTGAGCCCGCTGATCGTGCTGGGCACCCAGTGGTACATCCTGTTCAACGTGATTGCCGGCGCCAGTGCCTTCCCCAATGACTTCAAGGAAGCCGCCGCCAACTTCCGCATTCGCGGCTGGCTGTGGTGGCGCAAGGTGATGCTGCCGGGGATCTTCCCCTATTACGTCACCGGCGCCATTACTGCCTCGGGCGGTGCCTGGAACGCCAGCATCGTGTCCGAGTACGTGTCCTGGGGCCAGGACAACGTGGTCGCCCATGGGCTGGGCGCCTACATCGCGCAAACCACCGCCGCTGGCGACTTTCCGAAAATTGCCCTGGGCGTGGTGGTGATGTCGATCTTCGTGGTGGCGTTCAACCGCGCGGTCTGGCGGCCGATGTACGCCATCGCTGAAAACAAACTTCGTCTGAATTGATGGGATTCGCTGTGATGACTACCTACACCGAAAACACTGCCGATACCCCGCAAATCTACTCGCTGAAAAACGTCAACCGAGTGTTCGGCAAAGGTAAAGACGAGCTGCAAGTACTCAGCGGCGTCGACTTGAGCCTGCACGAAGGCGAGATCGTCGGCATGCTTGGCCGCTCCGGCTCGGGCAAATCCACCCTGCTGCGCATTATCGCCGGGCTGATCCAGCCGTCATCCGGCGAAGTGCGCTACAACGGCGCGCCGCTCAACGGCCCGGCCGAAGGCGTGGCCATGGTGTTTCAGACCTTTGCGCTGTTCCCTTGGCTCACCGTGCTGGAAAACGTCGAAGCCGGCCTGCAAGCCTTGCAAGTCGAGCGCAAGGAAACCCGCCGGCGCGCCTTGGCCGCCATCGACTTGATCGGCCTCGACGGCTTTGAAAACGCCTACCCGCGCGAGCTGTCCGGCGGCATGCGCCAGCGCGTGGGGTTTGCCCGTGGCCTGGTGGTCAACCCGACGCTGTTGCTGATGGACGAGCCCTTCTCGGCCCTTGACGTGCTCACCGCCGAAACCCTGCGTACCGACCTGCTGGACTTGTGGAGCGGCAAGCAGTTGCCGATCAAGTCGATCCTGATCGTGACCCACAATATTGAAGAAGCGGTGCTGATGTGCGACCGCATCCTGGTGCTGTCATCCAACCCCGGCCGCGTGGTCGCCGAGATCAAAGTGCCGTTCGCACACCCGCGCAACCGCCTGGACCCGACGTTCCGGCAAATGGTCGATGACATCTACGCCCTGATGACCGACCGACGCAGCGCCGATGCCAGCCGTGGCATACCCGAGCTGAAAATGGGCAGCCTGCTGCCGGAGGTGTCCACCAACCTGATGGCCGGCCTGATCGAAACCCTGGCCGCCGAGCCTTACAACGGCCACGCCGGTTTGCCCACCGTGGCCGAACGGCGCTTGCTGGAGGTCGATGACCTGTTTCCGGTGGCCGAGATGCTCGAGCATTTGGGTTTCGCTGAACTCAAGGGCGCCGACATCACCCTCACCGACGCCGGCAAGCTGTTCGCCGACTACGGCACCCAGGAACGCAAAACCCTGTTCGCCGAGCATTTGATCAAACACGTGCCCCTGGCCGCGCGGATTCATCAGGTGTTGCTTGAGCGCAGCGGGCACCGCGCGCCACGGGTGCGCTTCGAACAGGAGCTGGAAGACTCGATGACCGAAGCATTCGTGGAAAAAACCCTCGAAAGCGTGATTGCGTGGGGGCGTTATGCGGAGATTTTTTCGTATGACGACCATACCGAGACGTTTAGCCTGGATGATGTGGAAGGCAGTATGTAACGGCGTGAAGTCGACCATTTTCTATTGAGCAACACCGAAACAATGTGGGAGCTGGCTCCCCAGTTAGTTTTTGGGTGTTTGTCAGATTACGAACAGGTCCACAAACCGATTCACCGGCGTGGCCTCAAGCCGCGCCTGATCCTTGCACAACGCAAAAATCTCGCCACTGCGCTGCGCGGTAAACCGCGTGGCTAGGTTGGCCTTGAACTTGTCCTCCAACAACGGAATCCCATCCACCCGACGGCGACGATGCCCAATCGGGTATTCCACCACGACCTGCTCGGTGTGGGTGCCGTCCTTGAAAAACACCTGCACGGCATTGGCGATGGAGCGCTTGTCGGCCTCCAGGTATTCGCGGCTGTAGCGCAAGTCCTCAACGATCTCCATCTTGTCGCGCAGCTCATCGATGATCGGGTGCGCCGCGTGGAACTCATCTTCGTACTGCTCGGCCACCAGATTGCCGAAGGCCAACGGCACGGCAGTCATGTATTGCAGGCAGTGGTCGCGGTCGGCGGCATTGGCCAGTTTCCCGACTTTGGAAATGATGCGAATCGCCGACTCATGCGTGGTGATCACGATGCGTTCGATTTCATGCAGACGCTCCTGGACCAGCGGGTGCAAGGCCACCGCCGCCTCACAGGCCGTTTGCGCATGGAACTCGGCCGGGAAGCTGATCTTGAACAACACGTTTTCCATCACATAGGTGCCATAAGGCTGGGGCAGGCTGAACCCACGCTTGTCCTCAGGCTTGAGTGCGAGGTCTTTGTTGGTGTGGCTGAACAGCACGTCATAAAAACCCCATTGCGGCGCGCTCAGCACACCGGGGATGCCCATCTCGCCGCGCATTGCGATATCGGCCAGGCGCACGCCACGGCTCGATGCATCCCCGGCCGCCCAGGATTTGCGCGAACCGGCATTGGGTGCGTGGCGATAGGTGCGCAGCGCCTGCCCATCGACAAAGGCATGGGACAACGCCGACAGCAGCTGTTCACGGTTGGCGCCCATCAGCTTGGCGGTGACCGCCGTGGAGGCGACTTTCACCAGCAACACATGGTCGAGGCCAACGCGGTTGAAGGAATTTTCGAGGGCAATCACGCCCTGGATTTCGTGGGCCATGATCATCGCTTCCAGCACCGCACGCACGGTCAGTGGCGCGTCACCGTTGGCCACACGTTTTTGCGACACGTGATCAGCCACGGCGAGGATGCCGCCAAGGTTATCCGAAGGGTGGCCCCATTCGGCGGCGAGCCAGGTGTCGTTGTAGTCGAGCCAGCGCACGATGCAGCCAATGTCCCAGGCAGCCTTGACCGGGTCCAGGCGCAATGAGGTGCCCGGCACGCGCGCGCCGAACGGCACGACGGTGCCTTCGACAATCGGCCCCAGGTGCTTGGTGCACTCGGGAAAACGCAGGGCCAGCAGGCCGCAGCCGAGGGTATCCATCAGGCAGTTGCGGGCGGTGTCCAGGGCGTCCCGGGAATCGATACGGTAGTTGAGGACATAGTCGGCAATGTCCTGCAGGACCTGGTCGTAGTCGGGGCGGTTGTTCTGGTCGACGTTGGCGCTCATGGCAGTACTCCAAAGTGGGTTGGGGTTAGTCCTCGGGCTCACGGTTGATCATGTTAAGGCCGGTCTGGTTGCCTGCCTTGGTAGTTCGGATAGTGTTGAACCCCTGTGGGAGCGGACTTGCTCGCTCCCACACAAGCCCACTCCCCAAAAGGGATTGTGTTGGTCTTTAGAACGCGTCGCCGGGCACGCGCACGAAACCTTCCATCAGCACCCGTGCGCTGCGGCTCATGATGGCTTTTTTCACCACCCATTCGCCGTTGACCTGGGTGGCCTCGGCGCCCACGCGCAAGGTGCCGGACGGGTGCCCGAACCGCACCGCGTTGCGCTCCACACCACCGGCCGCGAGGTTGACCAGGGTGCCGGAAATCGCCGCCGCCGTGCCAATCGCCACCGCCGCCGTGCCCATCATCGCGTGGTGCAGCTTGCCCATGGACAGTGCGCGCACCAGCAAATCCACATCACCGGCCTTGATTGCCTTGCCACTGGACGCCACGTAATCCAAAGGTTTGGCCACAAACGCGACCTTCGGCGTGTGCTGTCGCTGGGCGGCTTCGTCCAGGTGTTTGATCAGGCCCATGCGCAACGCGCCATAGGCCCGCACGGTCTCGAACATCGCCAGCGCTTTCGGGTCGCTGTTGACCGCGCCTTGCAGCTCGGTGCCGGTGTAGCCGAGGTCTTCGGCGTTGATGAAAATCGTCGGGATGCCGGCGTTGATCAGCGTCGCCTTGAAGGTGCCGACTCCCGGCACTTCCAGGTCGTCGATCAAGTTGCCGGTGGGAAACATCGAGCCACCGCCACCCTCTTCTTCCGCTGCCGGGTCCATGAACTCCAGTTGCACTTCGGCGGCCGGGAAGGTCACGCCGTCGAGCTCAAAGTCGCCGGTTTCCTGCACCGCGCCGTCGGTGATCGGTACGTGAGCGATGATGGTCTTGCCGATATTGGCCTGCCACACCCGCACCACCGCCACACCGTTATGCGGCACGCGGGCCGGGTCAACCAGGCCGGCGCTAATGGCAAACGAACCCACCGCCGCCGACAGGTTGCCGCAGTTGCCGCTCCAGTCGACAAACGGCTTGTCGATCGAGACCTGGCCAAACAGGTAGTCCACGTCGTGATCGGCGCGGGTGCTTTTGGCCAGGATCACGGTTTTGCTGGTGCTGGAGGTTGCACCGCCCATGCCGTCGATCTGCTTGTCGTAGGGGTCAGGGCTGCCGATGACCCTTAACAGCAAGGCATCGCGAGCAGCACCCGGCACCTGCGCCGATTCGGGCAGGTCCTTGAGGCTGAAAAACACGCCCTTGCTGGTACCGCCACGCATGTAGGTGGCGGGGATCTTGATTTGCGCTGCATGTGCCATGGTTATCCCCTCAAGCGGTCGCCGCCGATTCCAGGAAGTCCTGGGCAAAACGTTGCAATACGCCGCCCGCCTCGTAGATCGACACTTCTTCGGCGGTGTCCAGGCGGCACGTCACCGGCACTTCGACACGTTCGCCATTCTTGCGGTTGATCACCAGCGTCAGCTGCGCACGCGGCGTACGCTGGCCGACCACGTCATAGGTTTCGCTGCCGTCGATCTTCAGTGTGTGGCGGTCGGTGCCCGGCAAAAATTCCAGCGGCAACACGCCCATGCCCACAAGGTTGGTGCGGTGGATGCGCTCGAACCCTTCGGCGGCAATCGCCTCCACCCCGGCCAGGCGCACGCCCTTGGCCGCCCAGTCGCGGGACGAGCCCTGGCCGTAATCGGCGCCGGCGATGATGATCAGCGGCTGCTTGCGCTCCATGTAGGTTTCGATGGCCTCCCACATCCGCGTGACCTGGCCTTCCGGCTCGACACGCGCCAGGGAACCCTGCTTGACCTTGCCGTTTTCCACGACCATTTCGTTGAACAGCTTCGGGTTGGCGAAGGTTGCGCGCTGCGCGGTCAAGTGGTCGCCGCGATGGGTCGCGTAAGAGTTGAAGTCGACCTCCGGCAGGCCCATTTTCGCCAGGTATTCACCGGCGGCGCTGCCCGGCATGATCGCGTTGGACGGCGAGAGGTGGTCGGTGGTGATGTTGTCCGGCAGTACCGCCAGCGGGCGCATGCCCTTGAGCGGCCGCGCACCGGCCAACGCACCTTCCCAGTACGGTGGGCGACGGATATAGGTACTTTGCGGGCGCCAGTCGTACAGCGGCGCGACTTTGGGGCCGGTGTCTTCGTGGATCGCGAACATCGGGATATAGACGGCGCGGAACTGCTCCGGCTTGACCGAGGCCTTGACCACGGCGTCGATTTCTTCGTCGCTTGGCCAGATGTCTTTCAGGCGGATTTCCTTGCCGTCGGCATCCAGGCCCAGCACGTCCTTTTCGATGTCGAAGCGGATGGTACCGGCAATCGCATAGGCCACCACCAACGGCGGCGAAGCCAGGAACGCTTGCTTGGCATACGGGTGAATACGCCCGTCGAAGTTGCGGTTACCCGACAAAACGGCCGTGGCGTACAGGTCGCGGTCGATGATTTCTTGCTGGATCAGCGGGTCGAGCGCACCGGACATGCCGTTGCAGGTGGTGCAGGCAAACGCCACCACGCCGAAGCCGAGCTTGTCCAGCTCATGGCCCAGGCCGGCTTCTTCCAGGTACATGGCCACGGTTTTCGAGCCCGGCGCCAGCGAGGATTTGACCCACGGTTTGCGCGTCAGCCCAAGCTGGTTGGCATTACGTGCCAGCAAGCCTGCGGCAATCACGTTGCGCGGGTTGCTGGTGTTGGTGCAGCTGGTAATGGCGGCGATGATCACCGCGCCGTCGGGCATTTGCCCCGGCACTTCATCCCACTGGCCGGAGATGCCCTTGGACGCCAGATCACTGGTCGCCACGCGCGCATGCGGGTTGCTCGGGCCGGCCATGTTACGCACGACGCTGGACAGGTCGAAGGTCAAGCCGCGCTCGTATTGCGCGCCCTTGAGGTCATCGGCCCACAGGCCGGTGTGGCGGGCGTATTGCTCGACCAACGTGACCTGTTCGTCTTCACGGCCGGTGAGTTTCAGGTAGGCAATGGTTTGCTGGTCGATGTAGAACATCGCGGCGGTAGCGCCGTATTCCGGGGCCATGTTGGAGATGGTCGCGCGGTCGCCCAGGGTGAGTGCCGAAGCGCCTTCGCCGAAGAACTCCAGCCAGGCACCCACGACTTTCTGTTTGCGCAGAAACTCTGTCAGCGCCAGCACCATGTCGGTGGCGGTGATGCCCGGTTGCAGCTTGCCCGTCAGCTCCACGCCGACGCTTTCCGGCAGGCGCATCCACGAGGCGCGGCCGAGCATCACGCTCTCGGCTTCAAGGCCGCCGACGCCGATGGCGATCACGCCCAAGGCGTCTACGTGCGGGGTATGGCTGTCGGTGCCGACACAGGTGTCGGGGAAGGCCACGCCGTCGCGCACCTGGATCACCGGAGACATTTTCTCCAGGTTGATCTGGTGCATGATGCCGTTGCCCGGCGGGATCACGTCGACGTTCTTGAAGGCCTTTTTGGTCCACTCGATAAAGTGGAAACGGTCTTCGTTGCGACGGTCTTCGATGGCGCGGTTTTTCTCGAAGGCCTGGGGGTCAAAACCACCGGCTTCGACGGCCAGGGAGTGGTCGACGATCAGTTGGGTCGGCACCACCGGGTTGACCTGCGCCGGGTCACCGCCTTGCAGGGCAATGGCATCGCGCAGGCCGGCGAGGTCGACCAGCGCAGTCTGGCCGAGGATGTCATGGCACACCACACGCGCCGGGAACCACGGAAAATCGAGGTCGCGCTTGCGTTCGATCAGTTGGCTCAGGGAAGCGTTGAGGGTGGCCGGGTCGCAGCGGCGTACCAGGTTTTCGGCGAGCACGCGCGAGGTGTACGGCAAGGTGGCGTAGGCGCCGGGGGTGATTGCCTCGACAGCCGCGCGGGCGTCGAAGAAATCCAGGCGGCTGCCGGGCAGCGGTTTGCGAAATTCAGTGTTCATCGTCAGGACTCGGTCACGGTAGGTTCACAAGGTGCCGACTGACTCCGAGGTGGAATGCGATCAAAATGTGGGAGCGGGCTTGCTCGCGAAAGCGGTGGAACAGTCGCCGGATGTGTTGAATGACACACCGTATTCGCGAGCAAGCCCGCTCCCACATTTTTGATTCGGTTACCACTTCAGGATCGCCAGGCTCTTCACTCAGCGACGTTCGATTGGCACGAACTTGCGCTGCTCAACGCCGATGTACTCGGCACTTGGACGGATGATGCGGTTATTGGCGCGCTGCTCGAACACATGCGCGGCCCAGCCGGTCAGGCGCGAGCACACGAAGATCGGTGTGAACAGCTTGGTCGGGATGCCCATGAAGTGGTACGCCGAGGCATGGTAGAAGTCGGCGTTGGGGAACAACTTCTTCTGCTCCCACATGGTTTTGTCGATAGCCTCCGAGACCGGGAACAACACCTTGTCGCCCACCTCATCGGCGAGCTTTTTCGCCCAGCCCTTGATCACTTCATTGCGCGGGTCGCTGTCTTTATAGATCGCGTGGCCAAACCCCATGATCTTGTCTTTGCGCGCCAGCATGCCGAGGGTGCCTTCGACGGCTTCTTCGGCCGAGCCGAAACGCTCGATCATCTCCATCGCCGCTTCGTTGGCGCCGCCGTGCAACGGGCCGCGCAGCGAGCCGATGGCGGCGGTCACGCAGGAATACAGGTCGGACAAGGTTGAAGCGCACACGCGGGCGGTGAAGGTCGAGGCGTTGAATTCGTGCTCGGCGTAGAGGATCAGCGACACGTTCATGACCTTCTCGTGCAACTCGCTGGGCTTCTTGCCATGCAGCAGGTGCAGGAAGTGGCCGCCGATGCTTGGCTCGTCGGTCACGCAGTCAATCTTCTTGCCGTCGTGGCTGAAGCGATACCAGTAGCACATGATCGCCGGGAAAGCGGCGAGCAGGCGGTCGGTGACATCGTGCTGGGCGCTGAAGTCTTTCTCGGGCTCGATATTGCCCAGAAACGAGCAACCGGTGCGCATCACGTCCATCGGGTGGGCGTCGGCGGGGATGCGTTCCAGCACTTCCTTAAGCGCTTGCGGCAGGTCGCGCAGTTTGCTGAGTTTGGCGCTGTAGGCGGCCAATTCGGTTTTGCTCGGCAATTGGCCGTAGAGCAGCAGGTAGGCGACTTCTTCAAATTGCGCATCGGCGGCCAGTTCGCGCACGTCGTAGCCGCGATAGGTCAAGCCGGCACCGGCCTGGCCGACGGTGGACAGTGCGGTCTGCCCGGCCACCTGGCCACGCAGGCCGGCGCCACTCAGTACTTTTGCTTCAGCCATGGTTCTTCTCCAATTTTGTAGTTATTCAGGGAGGCGCGTTCGTTACTTTTTCGCGGCGAACAGCGCGTCGAGCTTCTGCTCGAAGGTGTGGTAGTCGATGCGATCGTAAAGCTCCATGCGGGTTTGCATGGTGTCGATCACGTTCTGTTGCGTACCGTCGCGACGGATCGCGGTGTAGACGTTCTCGGCGGCCTTGTTCATGGCGCGGAAAGCCGAGAGCGGGTACAGCACGATGGAAACATCGGCAGATTTCAGTTGATCGACTGTATAGAGAGGGGTTGCACCGAACTCGGTAATGTTAGCCAGGATCGGGGCCTTTACCTTTGACGCAAAGAGCTTGTACATCTCAAGCTCAGTGATGGCTTCCGGGAACACCATGTCGGCGCCGGCTTCGATGCAGGCGGCGGCACGCTCCAGCGCCGACTCCAAGCCTTCAACCGCCAGCGCGTCGGTGCGCGCCATGATCACGAAGCTGTCGTCGGTGCGTGCGTCCACGGCGGCCTTGATGCGGTCGACCATTTCCTGTTGGGACACGATTTCTTTGTTCGGGCGATGCCCGCAACGCTTGGCGCCGACCTGGTCTTCGATGTGGATGGCGGCGGCGCCGAACTTGATCATCGACTTGACGGTGCGCGCCACGTTGAACGCCGAGGAGCCGAAACCGGTGTCGACGTCGACCAGCAGCGGCAGGTCGCACACGTCGGTGATGCGGCGTACGTCGGTGAGAACGTCATCCAGGCCGGTGATGCCCAAGTCCGGCACGCCCAGGGAACCGGCGGCAACGCCGCCGCCTGACAGATAAATCGCCTTGAAACCGGCGCGCTTGGCCAGCAGCGCGTGGTTGGCGTTGATGGCACCGACCACCTGCAAGGGCTGTTCGCTGGCAACGGCGTCACGAAAACGCTGGCCTGGAGTGGTTTTATTGTTGGAACTCATGACTCACCTCGTGATGAAGGAGCGCCGTCCGGGAAGTGACGGGCAATATTGCGTTTGGAAGCGCCGATATGGCGGCGCATCAACAACTCGGCCAGTTCACCGTCGCGATCGGCAATCGCGTCAAGAATGCGGTGATGCTCGGCAAAAGCCTGGCGTGGACGATTAGGGGTGGCGGAAAACTGGATGCGGTACATGCGCACCAACTGGTACAGCTCGCCGCAGAGCATTTGGGTAAGGGTGCGGTTACCGGCGCCTTGAATTATCCGGTAATGAAAATCGAAGTCGCCCTCCTGCTGGTAGTAGCCCAGGCCCGCCTGGAACGCTTCGTCGCGCTCATGGGTGTGCAACACCTGGCGCAGCTCTTCGATTTCCGCGTCGGTCATGCGCTCGGCCGCCAGGCGGCAAGCCATGCCTTCCAGGGATTCGCGGATTTCATACAGCTCGATCAGCTCGGCATGGCTCAAGGACACCACTCTGGCGCCGACGTGAGGTACGCGCACCAGCAGGCGCTGGCCTTCGAGGCGGTGGATAGCCTCACGCAAAGGGCCACGGCTGATGCCGTAGGTGCGCGCCAGCTCCGGTTCGGAGATTTTGCTGCCGGGAGCGATCTCGCCTTTGACGATGGCGGCCTGGATGCGCCGGAAAACGTTCTCGGACATGGTCTGGGAATCGTCTTGCGCCACCATCGGCGTTTCCAGTTGATCCAGCATATTGTCGACACCTTTAAAAGCAATGCCGCAAAAACTAGCCAATCAAGCCCTGTTAGTCAAAGAATAAATACACATTGTCGACAATCGTCTAATAACCCTTGCCGCACCTTCACAGGGCATGGCCGCCTGCCAGCGCTGGCGCCGGAAAAGCATCATGTTAGAATGCCCGCCGCTTTTGCCTGACATCACTTGATGAAACGGCGCACGAGGGAGTTTGCGCAGCAATGCCAGTCGCCTTGAATTGAACATCGCACTGCACCGCGTCAGGATCTATGAGACTCAAGCCCTTCCTTCTTATTTGTCTACTGTGCATACCTGGCCTTGGCGTTGCCGCCGAGAAGACCGTGTATGGCCTGAATGAATACGCCAAATTGGCCGGCATCGACCTGGAAGTGGCCGCCAAACTCGACACCGGCGCCAAGACCGCCTCGTTGAGCGCCCGCGATATCAAGCGCTTCAAGCGCAACGGCGAATCCTGGGTTCGCTTTTATCTCGCCATCGACACCGCCCATTCCCACCCCATCGAACGTCCTCTGGCCCGCGTGAGCAAGATCAAGCGCCGCGCCGGTGACTACGACCCCGATGAGGACAAGAACTACACCGCCCGCCCAGTGATTGCCCTGGATATCTGCATGGGCACCGCTTTACGCAGCATCGAAGTGAACTTGACTGACCGCAGCGCCTTCCAATACCCGCTGCTGATCGGCTCCGAAGCGTTGAAACGCTTTGATGCGCTGGTCGACCCCAGTCTTAAATACGCAGCGGGCAAACCCGCCTGCGCCGCCGACGCTCATACCGCCGAGTAAACCGAATGCGCTCTCTGACCCTGCACCTGAAAATCCTCATCACCATCCTGGTGGTATTGGGTATTTCGGTCACCGCTTACCAGATTTTCGTGCTGGGCATCCCCGTCACCGAAGACGCCACCGACGACTTGTGGAACATCGACGCCAAGGTCGAATTCGTCGCCAACCCCAAGGACCCGGTGAAAATTTCGATGTTCGTGCCGCCCCTGAGCCGCGACTTCGTCAGCCTTAACGAGAGTTTTATTTCCAATAATTACGGCGTGAGCGTCAACCGCGCCGACGGCAACCGCAAGGTCACCTGGTCGGCGCGCCGCGCCAAGGGCAACCAGACGTTGTATTACCGCCTGGTGCTGACCAAGCGTTACAGCGGCGAAAAGGTCAAGGTCAAAGGCCCGACCTTCCGCGACAGCATCGCCGTCGAAGGCCCGGAAAAAATCGCCGCCGAAGCCCTGCTGGCGCCGATCCGCCAGCATTCGGCCGACGTCGAGACCTTTATCACCGAAGCGATCAAGCGCACCAACAACCTCAACGACGACAATGTAAAGCTGCTGCTGGCGGGCGACCCGTCCACGCCGCACAAAGCCAAGATCGTCGAACTGTTGCTGTCGATCGCCCATGTGCCGGTGGAAAAAGTCCACACTATCCGGCTGGTCGCCGACCAGCCGCAAACCCCGGAACTGTGGCTGCGCAGCTTCAACGGCAATGACTGGCTGTACTTCAACCCGGAAACCGGCGAGCAGGGCCTGCCGTCCGACCGCCTGCTGTGGTGGACCGGTGATGAAAACCTGATTTCGGTGGAGGGCGGCAAGAAAGCCATGGTGACCTTCAGCCTCAACAACAGTGAGATGAACGCGATTCGCCTGGCCAAGCTGACCGACGAAAACACCGACGCCAATTTCCTCGAATACTCGTTGTACGGCTTGCCGCTGCAAACCCAGCAGACCTTCATGATCATGGTGATGATCCCCATCGGCGTGCTGGTGATTCTGATCCTGCGCAACCTGATCGGCCTGCAAACCCTGGGCACCTTCACCCCGGTACTGATCGCCCTGGCGTTTCGCGAGACGCAGTTGGGCTTCGGCATTGCGCTGTTTACCATCATCACCGCGCTGGGCCTTTCGCTGCGTTCGTACCTGGAACACCTGAAATTGCAGATGCTGCCGAGGCTCTCGGTGGTGCTGACCTTTGTGGTGGTGCTGATTGCGGCCATCAGCCTGTTCAGCCACAAGCTGGGCCTGGAACGCGGCCTGTCGGTGGCGCTGTTCCCGATGGTGATTCTGACCATGACCATCGAGCGTCTGTCGATCACCTGGGAAGAACGCGGTGCCAACCATGCGCTGAAAGTGGCCGTGGGCACCCTGTTCGCCGCTGCCCTGGCGCACATCATCATGAGCGTGCCGGAGCTGGTTTACTTTGTGTTCACCTTCCCGGCCATCCTGTTGATCCTGGTGGGTTTCATGCTGGCCATGGGTCGCTATCGCGGCTATCGCCTCACCGAGCTGGTGCGTTTCAAGGCCTTCCTCAAGGCTGATTCGTAATGTTCGGCTTCTGGAAAACCTGGAAGGCCCTCGAAGCGCGAGGGATCATGGGTATCAACCGGCGTAACGCCGACTACGTGCTCAAGTACAACAAGCGCAGCCTGTACCCGATCGTGGATGACAAGATCATCACCAAGGAACGGGCGATTGCCGCGGGCATCCATGTGCCCGAGATGTACGGGGTCATTTCCACCGAGAAGGAAATCGACAAGCTCGACGAAATCATCGGCGGGCGCAGCGACTTCGTGATCAAACCGGCCCAGGGCGCGGGCGGTGATGGCATCCTGGTGGTGGCCGACCGGTTTGAAGGGCGCTACCGCACGGTGTCCGGCAAGATCATCAGCCATGAAGAAATCGAGCACCAGATCTCCAGCATCCTCACCGGTTTGTATTCCCTGGGCGGCCACCGCGACCGCGCACTGATCGAATACCGCGTGGTGCCCGACCAGATCTTCAAGAGCATCAGCTACGAAGGCGTGCCGGATATCCGCATTATCGTGCTGATGGGCTACCCGGTGATGGCCATGCTGCGCCTGCCGACCCGTCAGTCCGGCGGCAAGGCCAACCTGCACCAGGGCGCGATTGGCGTGGGCGTGGACCTCGCCACCGGCCTGACCCTGCGCGGCACCTGGCTGAACAACATCATTACCAAACACCCCGACACCACCAACGCGGTGGATGGCGTGCAGTTGCCCAACTGGGACGGGTTCATGAAGCTCGCGGCAGGCTGCTACGAGCTGTGCGGTCTGGGCTATATCGGCGTGGACATGGTGCTGGACCAGGAAAAAGGCCCGTTGATCCTGGAGCTGAATGCGCGGCCGGGGCTGAATATCCAAATCGCCAATGACTGCGGTTTGACCTTGCGTACCCACGCGGTGGAAGCGCGACTGGACGAACTCAAAGCGGCTGGCGTGACGGAAACTGCGGAAGAACGCGTGAAGTTTGTGCAGGAAATGTTTGGGCATATTCCTGCGGTGGAAGGCTGATCGCCTCATCGCAGGCAAGCCAGCTCCCACAGGTTGATCGCGTTCTTATGTGGGAGCTGGCTTGCCTGCGATAGCTTTCTGACAAGCAACACCTCTATCCAGCTATCACCGACATCCCCTCTAGGACCAAACCCTTGAGAGGACTACAATCGCCACCCCCACGCCAACAGCTGATCCACCCTGCAATGTCGACCTGCTCCGTACACCCGCTGCCCTACCGGACCAACCCCGCCGACTACTTTGCGGCGATTCGTCATGCCCCTGGCGCAGTGCTGCTCGACAGTGGCCGCCCGGCTGCCGAACGCGGGCGTTATGACCTGCTCAGCGCCTGGCCGCACGCGACATTGACGGTAGCGCCTGACGAAAGTGGCGCTGATTTCCTGCAACGCTTGCGGGCAAACCTGACGCAATTGGGCGAAGCGGATCTGCCGACAGGTTACGCGCTGCCCTTCGCTGGCGGCCTGATTGGCTACTTGAGTTATGACTTTGGCCGGCACCTGGAGCAACTGCCTGATTGGGCCGTGGATGACCTGCACCTGCCGGATGCGCGCTTCGGCCTGTATGCCTGGGCGCTGATCAGCGATCACCAGGCGCAGACCAGCCAGTTGGTATTCCACCCTGCGTTGGCCGACAGCGAACGGCTTCGGTTGCTCGACCTGTTTGGGCAACCAACGGCTGAATCATCTGACACCTTCAAGCTGAACGGTCCCATGGCGCCGGACCTCACGCCCGAGGCCTACCGACAGGCCATCGTGCGTATTCAGGCCTACATCCAGGCAGGCGACTGCTACCAGGTCAACTTTGCGCAACGTTTTCGCGCGCCCTGTGCCGGCGATCCCTGGGTCGCGTATTGCGCGCTGCGTGAGGCCTGCCCTACACCGTTTTCCGGGTTTCAGAGCTTGCCGGATGACGGCGCGATACTCAGTCTGTCGCCGGAACGTTTCGTGCAGATCAGCGAACGCCAGGTGGAGACCCGCCCGATCAAAGGCACCCGCCCGCGGGGTTTGACGCCGGAAGAGGATGCCGCCAACGCCGCCGAACTCCTGGCCAGCCCCAAGGATCGCGCCGAAAACCTGATGATTGTCGACCTGCTGCGCAACGACCTCGGCCGCACGTGCCGCACCGGCTCGGTAAAGGTGCCGGAGTTGTTCAGCCTGGAAAGCTACCCCAATGTGCACCACTTGGTGAGCAGCGTGACCGGGGTGCTGGCCGATGACAAAGACGCCCTCGACCTGATCGCCGGCAGCTTCCCTGGCGGCTCCATCACCGGCGCGCCGAAGATCCGCGCGATGCAGATCATCGATGAGCTGGAGCCGACCCGGCGCGGGTTGTACTGCGGCTCGCTGGTGTATCTGGATGTACGCGGCGAAATGGACAGCTCCATCGCCATCCGCAGTCTGCTGGTCAAGGACGGGCACGTGAACTGCTGGGGCGGCGGCGGAATTGTCGCGGACTCGCAGTGGGAGGCGGAGTATCAAGAGTCGCTGACCAAAGTACGGGTCTTGTTACACACGTTGGAAAACCTGTAGCACCCCGCCTTTCCTGGCGCTCGCACGCGGCGCCCAGCGACAGAAAAAACCTGAATCAGAACGGCTGTGGACGAAGTATGAGCGGGCCGATAGCGTCCGGTTCAGACCGTCCACCCGCCACCTGTGAAGGATCACATGAAGCGACTGCCTATTCGTCAGAAATTAATTCCGAGATTGCATCTCACACCAACCCCACCTAATATCTCCCAAATTGGGAGGATACAGCGATGCGGATAATCGCTCTCTCGACCTTACGGACATTCTGGGAAAGCCATCCCGCTTATACCGATGCCAAGACACCGCTGGTCGAGCTGTATCGCCATATGGAGGGGACCACTTACACAACGCCACAGGCACTCAAGGCAGAGCTTAGAACGGCGAGTATTCTCAAGGGCAGCCGGGTGGTGTTTAACGTGGGCGGCAACAAGTATCGAGTGATCATGGCGATCGACTATCAACGACAGCTGGGGTTCGTGCGTTTCGTGGGCACCCATATGCAATATGACCAGATCAACGCGGAGACCGTGTGATGAACATCAAACCTATTCATTCCCAGGAAGACCTGGCTGCCGCGCTTGCGCGTGTGGAGCAGCTTTGGGGCGCGCCAATCGGCTCGCCTGAGGGTGACGAGCTGGAAATTCTCGCCGTACTCATCGAGAAGTACGAGGCGGAACACTTTCCCATGCCACCTTCGGACCCGGTGGAAGCGATTAAATTTCGCATGGAACAGCTTGGCATGACAGCCCGTGATCTGGAGCCCTTCATAGGCACCAGCGGGCGGGTGTCAGAGGTGCTGAACCACAAGCGCAAGCTGAGCCTGTCGATGATCAAACGGCTGCACGAAGGCTTGAGCATTCCTTATGAGCGGTTACTGGCCGGGGTTTAAGCAGTGGCCGCACGGACCTCATCGCAGGCAAGCCAGCTCCCACGGGTGATGTGGGAGCTGGCTTGTCTGCGATGGGGCCATCAACAGCGCTGGGTGTATTACAGGCTCAACTGCCGATTCGACGCCTTGATAAATTCTTTCTTCAAGTCCTCAAAGGTGTGCACCGCCGGGAACTGCGGGAACTCGCGAATCACATTTTCCGGCGCATGAAACAGAATCCCACGGTCAGCTTCACCCAGCATCGTGGTGTCATTGTAGGAATCGCCAGCGGCGATCACGCGGTAGTAAAGGGTCTTGAACGCCAGCACGGACTGGCGCTTAGGGTCTTTCTGACGCAGTTGATAGCTCACCACTCGATCATTTTCATCAGTGATCAGGCGGTGGCACAGCAAGGTCGGGAAACCGAGCTGGCGCATCAATGGCTGGGAAAATTCGTAGAAGGTGTCCGACAGAATCACCACCTGGAAGCGTTCGCGCAGCCAGTTGACGAACTCGATAGCGCCATCCAGCGGCTTGAGGGTGGCGATCACTTCCTGGATATCGGCAAGTTTGAGCCCATGCTCGTCAAGAATGCGCAGACGCTGCTTCATCAGCACGTCGTAGTCGGGAATGTCACGAGTGGTGGCCCGCAGGGATTCAATACCGGTTTTTTCGGCGAAGGCGATCCATATTTCCGGGACCAGCACCCCTTCCAGGTCGAGACAGGCAATTTCCACAAGACACTCCTATTGGATGTTATTAGTTGAGCGAGCAAAAGGACTGCCGAACTCTAGCGATTCAAGCGCGGCGCCGCAACGCAGAGCGGATTTTGATACCATCGCTCCCCTATAGAGCGCTCAGCGCCACTGACCTGTAGGAACCGTCCTGATGAACCAAGCCTTCGACGTCGCTGAACTCGCCGCGACTTATGCCAACAAATCCGCCCAGGACATTCTCAAACTGGCATTCAGCCAGTTCGGCGATGACCTGTGGATTTCCTTCAGCGGTGCCGAGGATGTGGTGCTGGTCGATATGGCTTGGAAGCTGAACAAGAACGTCAAGGTGTTCAGCCTCGACACCGGCCGCCTGCACCCGGAGACCTACCGGTTTATCGAGCAGGTGCGCGACTTCTACAAGATCGACATCGAGCTGATTTCGCCGGACCAGAGCAAGCTGGAACCCTTCGTCAAAGAGAAAGGCCTGTTCAGCTTCTACAAAGACGGCCATGGTGAATGCTGTGGCATACGCAAGATCGAACCGCTGCGCCGCAAGCTGTCCGGCGTGAACGCCTGGGCCACCGGCCAACGCCGTGACCAGAGCCCCGGCACTCGCAGCCAGGTGGCGGCGCTGGAGATCGATACGGCGTTTTCGACTCCGGAACGTACGTTGTACAAATTCAACCCGTTGGCGCAGATGACCAGCGAGGAAGTCTGGGGCTACATCCGCATGCTGGAGCTGCCCTACAACAGCCTGCATGAGCGCGGGTTTATCAGCATCGGCTGCGAGCCCTGCACCCGCCCGGTATTGCCTAACCAGCACGAGCGCGAAGGGCGTTGGTGGTGGGAGGAAGCCACGCAGAAGGAATGTGGGCTGCATGCTGGGAATATCATCAGCAAGGCTTGAGAACTAACACGGTAAAAAAGTGTGGGAGCGGGCTTGCTCGCGAAGGCGGTGGATCAGTCACTTATAAGTCGACTGACACGCCGTCTTCGCGAGCAAGTCCGCTCCCACATTTTGTTTTGCACCGCCTATAAAAAATGTACACATCAATGTAACCATAAGTGCCATTTATGTGTGCAATCCGGGGTCATCCGCACCAAAACGTAACACCCATTTACGCACGCTGTTCGACGCTTCAATAGCGCGCCTCCCCGTCAAAAATAAATACCTGTTCAATCGGTCAATTTATATTTCTTTTAATTCAGCTAGTTATTTATCTAACCTATAAAAACGAAATTATCCCATATTTTCATAGACCCGAAACTGGCACACATGTGGCTTAAGGTGAGTAGCGCTTTGTATACAATAAATACAAAACATACATACACTTTGCCATCTGCACTGTTCCTGCAGATGCGCCGGAGCCTGCCGGAATGCGTACAAGCCTCTCGAATGACATCGCACTGGATCTGCCCTCCTCTTCCCTGAACCCCGAGGCGGCAAGCCTCGGCCCATTGGTGCTCAGCCCACGCCTGCACAACAAGGACCTGGCGCCCACCAAAGCCGAAGGCCGACGCTGGGGGCGTTACAGCATCTTCGCGTTGTGGACCAACGACGTGCACAACATCGCCAACTATTCGTTTGCCATCGGCTTGTATGCGCTGGGCCTCGGCGGCTGGCAGATCCTGTTGTCCCTGGGGATCGGCGCGGCACTGGTGTATTTCTTCATGAACTTGTCGGGGTTTATGGGCCAGAAAACCGGCGTGCCGTTTCCGGTGATCAGCCGTATCAGTTTCGGCATCCATGGTGCGCAGATCCCGGCGTTGATCCGCGCGGTGATTGCGATTGCCTGGTTTGGTATTCAGACCTACCTGGCCTCGGTGGTTTTCCGTGTGCTGCTGTCGGCGATTCATCCAGGATTTGCCGACTATGACCACAACTCGATTCTCGGCCTGTCGACCCTGGGCTGGGCGTGTTTTATAACGATCTGGTTTGTGCAACTGGCGATCCTGGCCTACGGCATGGAAATGGTGCGCCGCTATGAAGCCTTCGCCGGGCCGGTGATTCTGGTGACCGTGGCGTCGCTGGCCGGCTGGATGTACTTTCAGGTCGGCGGCAATATCGCCTGGTCGATCCGCGAGCCTTTGAGCGGCGGCGAGATGTGGCGCAACATTTTTGCCGGTGGCGCGCTGTGGCTGAGCATCTACGGCACGCTGATCCTCAATTTTTGCGATTTCGCGCGCTCCTCGCCCTGCCGCAAGACCATCCTGGTCGGCAACTTCTGGGGCTTGCCGGTGAATATCCTGGTGTTTGCCGCGATCACCGTGTTGCTCTGCGGCGGGCAGTTCCAGCTCAATGGCCGGGTGATCGAAAGCCCGACCGAAATCATCGCGGCCATCCCCAATACCTTCTTCCTCGTGCTGGGCTGCCTGGCGTTCCTGATCGTTACCGTGGCGGTGAACATCATGGCCAACTTTGTCGCGCCGGCCTTTGTGCTCAGCAACCTGGCGCCCAAGTACCTGAACTTCCGGCGCGCCGGGTTGATCAGCGCCACTGTGGCGGTGCTGATCCTGCCGTGGAACCTCTACAACAGCCCGCTGGTGATCGTGTATTTCCTCTCCGGGCTGGGTGCGCTGCTGGGGCCGCTGTATGGGGTGATCATGGTCGATTATTGGCTGATCCGTAAAAGCCAGGTGGATGTACTGCAGCTGTATAGCGAAGACCCGAATGGCGTTTATTACTACAGCCGTGGGGTCAATTTACGCGCGGTCGCGGCGTTTATTCCGGCGGCAGTCATCGCGATCCTGCTGGCGCTGTTGCCGGGTTTTGCCAGTGTGGCACCGTTTTCCTGGCTGTTTGGCGCCGGTATTGCAGGGCTGTTGTACTTGCTGATTGCCAAGCGCCAAGGGTTCTACGCCGATGTCAGCGGCGAAAGCATTGCAGTCGATAACGTCAGTCATTAATCAAGGACATTCCATGCGCATCCTCGTGGTCAACGTCAACACCACCGCATCCATCACCGAGACCATCGCCCAGCAGGCGCGGGCCGTGGCTTCACCGGGCACCGAAATCGTCGGGCTTACGCCGTTCTTTGGCGCCGAGTCCGTGGAAGGCAACTTTGAAAGCTACCTGGCCGCCATCGCCGTGATGGACCGGGTGATGGCCTACGATCAACCGTTCGATGCGGTGATCCAGGCCGGCTACGGCGAACACGGCCGTGAAGGTTTGCAGGAATTGCTCAACGTACCGGTGGTGGACATCACCGAAGCGGCGGCCAGCACGGCGATGTTTCTGGGCCATGCCTATTCGGTGGTGACTACCCTGGACCGCACCGTGCCGTTGATTGAAGACCGCCTGAAGCTCGCAGGTCTGTATCAACGTTGCGCCTCGGTACGCGCCAGCGGCATGGCGGTGCTGGAGCTGGAAGAAAACCCGCTGGCCGCCATGCAAGCCATCGTGCGCGAGGCGGAGCTGGCCATTCGCGACGACAAGGCCGAAGTCATCTGCCTGGGCTGCGGCGGCATGGCCGGGCTGGATGAGCAGATTCGCCAGCGTACCGGCGTGCCGGTGGTGGATGGCGTCACGGCGGCGGTGACCATTGCCGAATCCCTGGTGCGCCTGGGGTTGTCGACTTCGAAGATCAGGACTTATGCGACGCCGAGGCCGAAGAAAGTGATTGGCTGGCCAGGTCGGTAGATTGCCTTGATCAAATCGCGCTGAATGCTTGCCCCAGTTTCTGCTCGGCAAACTGCTCGATGATGAAGTCGACAAACGCCCGGGTCTTGCCGGGCAGCAGTTTGTGTTCAGCGTAGTAAATGGAGATGTTGCCATCGTCGACGTACCAGTCGGGCAGTACGCGTACCAACTTGCCGCTCGCCAGCCAAGGCACGGCAAACGGCATGCTCACCAGCGCGATGCCCAACCCTTGACCTGCCGCGACGCAGGCCGCCTGGGAATCGCTCATGGTCATGCGCGCCTTGAGGTTCAGCGGCGCGTGCCCGCCGTGGCGGCCGGTCAGTTGCCAGGACCGCACGCGGCCGGTTTGTGGCGAACGAATCAGAATGCCTTCGCAGTGCTCAAGGTCGTCGGGCTGCAACACCCTCGCACGTGTCGCCAGATAATCGGGTGAGGCCACCAGCACTCGATGCGCCGGCGCGAGCTTACGCGCGACCACGCCCTGAGGCAGTTCAAAACCGCCGCCCAATGCCGCGTCGAAGCCTTGGCCAATCAGATCAACCTGGCGATTATCAAAATGCCAGTCGGGGCTGATATCCGGGAAGCGTTTTAGAAACTCACCCAACAACGGCACGATGTATAAACAGCCGACCACCGTGCCCATGCTGACTTTCAAGGTTCCCACCGGCCGCCCTTCGGCGCTGGCCAGGTTGGCCACCGCGTTCTGGATGGTGGTGAGGCTGGCGCTGACTTCTTCGAGGAACAGCTTGCCGGCTTCGGTCAGCGTCAGCCGCCGGGTGCTGCGCTGAAACAGCCGAACACCCAGGCGCGCTTCCAGCTTGGCGACGCTTTTACCGACTGCCGCCGGGGTCAAACTCAGATGCCGCGCGGCTTCGGCAAAGCTGCCACCTTCGGCGCTGCGCACGAAACATTCGATACTGCCAAAGCTCTCCATATCGACCACTCTAAACTTTTGGTTTACACAGACTATAGCAATCACGGTCTACCGGCTGGAGTGGGTGAGGCCGATACTCGGTCCATCAACTACTTGGAGATCGACATGACCACACTCAACCTCAGCGGCAAAGTTGCATTGATCCAGGGCGGTTCCCGCGGCATTGGCGCTGCCATCGTCAAGCGTCTGGCAGCGCAGGGTGCAACCGTCGCCTTTACCTACGTCAGCTCCGCCGCCAAGGCCGAAGAACTGCAAAACAGCGTGATCAGCGCAGGCGGCAAAGCCTTGGCGATTCAGGCCGACAGCGCCGATGCCACGGCAATTCGCAACGCGGTCAACGCCACCGTCGAAGCCTTTGGGCGCCTGGATATTCTGGTGAACAACGCCGGCGTGCTGGCCATCGCGCCACTGGAAGACTTCACGCTGGAAGACTTCGACCAGACCTTGGCGATCAATGTGCGCAGTGTATTTATCGCCACTCAGGAGGCGGCCAAACACATGGGCGAAGGCGGCCGCGTGATCAATATCGGCAGCACCAATGCCGAGCGCATGCCGTTCGGCGGTGGCGGGCCGTATGCGATGAGCAAGGCGGCGCTGGTGGGGCTGACCAAGGGCCTGGCCCGGGATCTGGGACCGCGTGGCATCACCATCAACAATGTGCAGCCTGGGCCGGTGGATACCGATATGAACCCGGCGGACAGTGAGTTTGCGGCGAGTTTGATGGGGTTGATGGCGGTCGGGCGGTATGGGCAGGTGGAGGAGATTGCCAGCTTCGTGGCGTACCTGGCCGGCCCGGAAGCGGGCTACATCACAGGTGCGAGCCTGACCATCGATGGTGGTTTCAGCGCTTAAAACCTCTGCCGCACCGCAAAACCCAATGTGGGAGCTGGCTTGTCGGGTCGCCGCATCGCTGCGATGGCGTCCTCAAAATTGCTATCGCAGGCAAGCCAGCTCCCACATTTTTTGAGCGTGTTGGGTCAGGACATCGGTGGCAAGCCGTAGGCCGCCAGGTCAAAGTCCGCCAGCTTGCGGATGATCTGGTCGGCATGCTGGTACTTGCTGTCGGCCATGGCTTCATCGGGCACGGCGATGGCGGTCATGTGGGCGGCCTTGGCGGCGGTCACGCCAAACGGCGAGTCTTCGAACACCAGGCAATCCTCGGGCGCAACACCCAAGCGGCGTGCGGCGGTGAGGAAGATATCCGGCGCGGGTTTGGCGGCCCCCACTTCAGGGTCATCGGCGGTGACGATAGTGCCGAACAAGCCAAACCACTCACGGTGCAAGGTGGTCTTGTGGCCAAACGAATGGCGCGAGGAACTGGTGCCCACGGCAATCGGGATGTCGTGCGCCTTCAAGTGCCGCACCAGCGCTTCGGCACCGGGCATGCCCAGGGCTTTGGGGAAACGCTCGCTCATCAAAGGCTCGCGAATCTGCAGAAACTCCGCCGGTGTGATCGGCAAGTCCAGTGCCTTCACCACATATTCGGCCAGGTCCTGAGCGCCTCGGCCGATGATATGCTGCTTGATGCCCCAATCGTAGGTGCGGCCGTAGCGTTCGGCGATGATCTGTGTGACTTCGGTGTAGATGCCTTCGGTATCCAGCAACAACCCGTCCATATCGAAAATCACGGCCTTGATGGGACCGACTGCGGTACGCGGTACATTCATCGCAACAGAACCTTGGGGGAAGGACTAAAAGGATTCAGCACAATAGCGGCCTACAGCGTAGGTAAGCAACCTTGGCGGCCCTCCACCCTGCGGCGCTATTCAAGGTGCCCACAGTGCGCTGTACTTGTATGACTTCAACCGCAGCAACACGCCAAAAAAACTGCGCGTGTTTATCGACTACCTGCAAACTCAACGCCAGCCCTGATAAAAGCGAACCTCTTCATGCTCTATCGCATTGCCGCCGACAGCCTCGTACTGTTCCACCTGTGTTTTATCCTGTTCGTGCTGTTTGGCGGCTTGCTGGCGCTCAAGTGGCGGCCAGTCATGTGGCTGCACCTGCCCGCTGCGACCTGGGGCGTGGCGGTGGAAGTGTTCCATCTGCCCTGCCCGCTGACCCGCTGGGAGAACCTGCTGCGTCACCTCGCCGGGCAGGACGGTTATGGCGGCGGTTTTATCGAGCATTACCTCCTTGCACTGATCTACCCGGCCGGGCTGACCCCACAGATTCAGCTGGGGCTGGGCGCCGTGGTGCTGCTGGTGAATATCGCGGTGTATGTGCGCTTGATCAGACGGCGTCAGGCAAACAACCCAGACCGAGCAATGTAGCTTCCACCGCCTGCTCCAGCGGCGTGTGCGGCTCGCGCCCCAAAGCCGCGACCAACCGCGTGTTGTCCAGACGCAACGGGGTTTGCCACAGGTAACGCATCTCCTGCATCTCGCGAAGGGTGACGGCAAAGGGCGCAGCCACTTTCAGCAACCACCATGGGAAACGACCTGCGCGTGGTTGCTGGCCGGTCCTGCGCAGCACCACCTGTTGTATCGCCTGGGTCATCTGCGTGCCGTCCGTGTCCATATGCCCGGCCATGTGAAAGCGCGCAAAAGCCTCCAGGGTTGACCGGCGTTCAAGCAGCTCGACCATGGTGCGCGCCACGTCCGGCAGATAAGCCCATTGGTGCGCCACACCCGGCGCGCCCGGATAGCTCACGGCGTGTACCGGTTTGCCGGGTTTGATCAAGCCTTGGGCAAACCAGTTGTTGGCCACCCGCGCGCCGAAAAAATCCCCGGCGCGCACAATCAGCACACGGGCGCCACGGCGGGACGCCTGTTCCAGACGCTGCTCCAGTTGTACGCGAATAGCCCCCTTGCGCGTTCGCGGGTGCTGCGGCGAATCCTCATACAGCACCGGAAACACATCCGGCCCGAAGTTGTAGACCGTGCCCGGCAACACAATCGTCGCGCCCTCGGCGATGGCCGCCGCAATGCTGTTGTCGATCATCGGTATGACCAGCTCAGCCCAATGGCGATAACCCGGAGGGTTGACGGCATGCACGATCACCGCACAACCACGGGCGGCGGCGCGTACCTCATCACGGTTGAGCGCGTCGCCCTCGACCCAGGAGAAGTCGGCATTCGCCCGGCGGGCCTTGCCCACATCCCGCGTCAGCGCACACACCTCCCAGCCAGACGCGTGCAGTTGCCGCGCCACTTCACCGCCGATCCCGCCGGTTGCACCCAGCACCAGAACCTTGCTCATCACCTTCTCCTACACGGGTTGGTGAGGCCAGTGTGTGTGCGGCCTTGCTATAGATAAATTGCCGAAGACCATCCAGCCGCTATACATTTATGCATGGCATCGACAATTGGATGGGAGCTTTACCGGTCGTTCCTCGGCGTACTCAAGGAGGGATCGTTATCGGGTGCTGCGCGGCAGCTCGGTATCACACAGCCTACAGTGGGCCGGCACATCGCTGCGCTGGAATCCGAGCTGGGCGTGGTGCTGTTCACCCGCTCGCCTACCGGGTTGCTGCCGACGGCCGTGGCCCACACCTTGCGCGCCCATGCCGAAACCATGGAACGCACCGCCGCCGCCCTGGAGCGGGCCGCGTCTGCCCACGGCGATGAAGTGCGCGGCGTGGTGAGGGTGTCCGCCAGCGAAGTGGTCGGCGTGGAAGTGCTGCCGCCGATCATCACCCAGCTGCGCCGCCAACACCCACGCCTGCGGGTTGAGCTGGTGCTGACCAACCGCCTCAGCGACCTGCTGCAACTGGAAGCCGACATCGCCGTGCGCATGGTCCGCCCCAGTCAGGCGCAACTGCTGGCGCAGCGCGTCGGCCTGATTGAGGTCGGCTTGCACGCCCGCGACGATTACCTGCAACGGCATGGCATGCCTCTGCACATGCAGGATCTGGTCAACCATTGCGTCATCGGTTTCGATCAGGAAAACGCGTTTATCCGCAGCCTGGCCATCAAGGGCTTTGAACGCAGCGCCTTCGCCATCAGCAGCGACAGCGACCTGGCGCAATTGGCGCTGATCCGCGCCGGTGCCGGTATCGGCGGCTGCCAGGTAAAACTGGCCGAGCGCGACCCGCGTTTGCGTCGGGTACTGCCCGATGGCTTTGCGCTCAAACTGGACACCTGGGTGACCATGCACGAAGACCTGCGCAACAGCTCGCGCTGCCGCGTGACATTCGATGCGCTGGTGCAGGGTTTGCAGCGTTACGTACAGGCTTGAGACAGCTTCACTGGTAAAGAATCAGACTCCCTCAGTCCCTTCATAGACGCCCCCATGTCCGAAGCCTTCGAAGTCCCCAGCCCCCACGAAAAACACCTTGAACACACCACCGAACATGCGCACGGGCGCGGTGACAATTTCGCCAGCCGCATCGCCGTAATGACCGCATTGATGGCCACCCTGGGTGCCATGCTCAGCTACCAGGCCGGCTCCACCGAGAGCGAAGCAGCGATGGACAAGAACAACGCCGCCATCATCAAGACCGAAGCCGCCAACCAGTGGAACTACTACCAGGCCAAATCCAGCCGCCAGAACCTGGCGGAGCTGGCCACGCATATTCCGGGTGTGGATGCCGCGCATTACAAGGACGAGATCGAGCGCTACAAGGGCCAGAAGGAAGAGGTGCGCAAACAGGCCGAGAAGCTTGAGGCGACATCCAAGGAATGGGATCAGAAATCCGAAGAGGCGCTGCACCAGCATCACCGCTGGGCGCAGGCGATGACCGCGATTCAGATCGCAATTTCGTTGGCGGCGATTACGTTGCTGACGCGCAAGGAGTGGCTCAAGCGTATGTCTTATACCGCAGGTGGTGTGGCAGTGGTGCTGGGTAGTCTGGCGTGGCTGCACCTCTGACTGACTGAACGCGGTTAAACAGGTGGGAGCTGGCTTGCCTGCGATTGCGGTGGGCCAGCTCCCACATTACCCGTATGCCCGGCGGTGAACTCTGGAAATCCAGATCCTGACCCGCGTACGTCCTACGGCGCGTTTTACGTGCAGGCCTGAAAATGAAACATCCGGGTAATTTATTTCAATCTGCCCGTGTGGGGATTAAAGTAGTGCCCCCTCGAGAATTGAATCCCGGGGGTCAGTCCATGGAGTTTCACAGTGAAGTACGTCAGTAAAGTAGTTGCCGCAGCTGTTCTCGGTTTCACCCTCGCAGGCTGCACCGGCACCGCCATCAAATCCCCGCAGTACGACAGCAGCCAATACACCGTTTTGGGCCACAGTGAAGGCAGCGCCACCGGCGTGATGTTGCTCGGCATCATCCCGATCGGCCAGAACAGCCGCTTCGTGCGCGCCCAGGATGCCGCCATCAAGGCCAAAGGCGGCGACGCGCTGATCAACACTCAAGTGCAGGAAAAATGGTTCTGGGCCTGGGTCCTGAACGGTTACACCACCAAGATCTCGGGTGATGTGATCAAGCTGAAAACCGCGCAGTAAGTCTCAAGTTGTCAGGGCGCTGACCCTGGCAAGCGACGTATCATGGGTCAACCTTTCGAGGACGGCCCATGAACCTCAGCATCCTTTACGCACTCGCCGCCGCCGCCCTGTTCGGCGCCAGCACCCCGCTCGCCAAAAGCCTCGGCCTGGACCTTTCGCCCATACTGCTTGCCGGCCTGCTCTACCTCGGCAGCGGCCTCGGCCTGGCCTGCGTGCGCCTTATCCGTGATCGCGGCTGGAAACCCAGCGGGCTGACCCGCCCTGAATGGCCCTGGCTGCTCGGCGCCATCGCCTTCGGCGGCATCCTCGGCCCGGTTGCCCTGATGTTCGGCCTGACCCGCACCACCGGCGCGACTGCCTCCCTGATGCTCAACCTTGAATCGGTGCTGACCGCCGTGATCGCCTGGCTGGTGTTCAGAGAAAACGCCGACCGCCGCATCGTCCTCGGCATGCTCGCGATCGTGCTGGGCGGCGTGGTGTTGTCATGGTCCGACGGCGGCGGCGCCAGCCACGACTGGACCGGGCCGTTTGCCGTGGCGCTGGCGTGTGCATGCTGGGGGATTGATAACAACCTGACGCGCAAAGTCTCGGCCTCGGACGCGCTGTTTATCGCCGGCGCCAAGGGGTTGATTGCCGGGCTGGTGAATGGCAGCCTGGCGCTCTACCTCGGCGCGCAGATTCCGGGTGTGGCACAGCTGGCGCCTATCCTGCTGGTTGGTTTTTTGGGGTATGGCATCAGCCTGGTCATGTTCGTGCTGGCGTTACGCGGGTTGGGCAGTGCGCGCACGGGCGCTTACTTTTCGACGGCGCCGTTCCTGGGTGCCGCCGTTGCCCTGCTGGCATTTGGGGAATCGGTAACGGTGGCGTTCTGGATTGCATCAGCATTGATGGCCCTGGGCGTGTGGCTGCACCTGACGGAGCGGCATGCCCATGAGCACCTGCATGAGGCGACGGAACATGGGCATCGGCATGTGCATGATGAACATCATCAGCATGAGCACGGGTTTGAGTGGGACCCGGCGCAGCCGCACAGCCATGTGCATGTTCATAGTGTGATGCGGCATAGCCATGCGCATTTTCCGGATGTGCATCATCGGCATCGGCATTGAGGGCCTGACGACAGAAGTCTACCGGATGACAATATGGGAAAGGGCGAAAGACAGTCGCCCAAAAAGGCGGATTAGTTTTCTATAAAAAGCCAGGCGACACACATGACGGTAGCGGAAGTGAAAGCAATCAGTGTCGGTATGACCATCCAATATTTGAGATGTCGTGGGATTTTTTCAACGTCCTCAACCCGCACTAAACGCCTCCATTGGAGTACTTTTGGCATAAGAATGATGGTGGCCATGGCGAATACGCGCACTTGTCGGCCTTCAAATGGAGCATTACGAAAAATGCGCTTGTGCATGGCTACATAGTCGCTGTGCTCCACAAAGCGTTCTGCTGCATCGAGCTTTTTGAACATGACAAAAAAAGTGAGAGGAAGGCTGAGCAGCATGATGACGCCCGCACACATGCCGATGTATTCGAAGACCATTTAATCCCTCACCGCCTCATAGAGAACTTTTCCCGTGCTTTCTCCGAGAGCGCTTGCAGCTTTGCCTAAAACGAGTCCGCCTGTGGCGCCGCCAACGATGGCACACCCCAAGGCTCCGGCACCTGCTGTAGGTATGCCGAAAACAACCATGCAGGCGCCTATTCCTACAGAGGCACCTATACTTCCACCTAACGATACACCACCGACTCCAAACACTAACTTACCCCCTTCAACATACGTCGCCTGCGTACACGCTTGCTCACGCCCCGTGGAACACGCCTCCGTTATCTCCAGCGCCGTCGCCCCAACATCCAGCGCTATGCCAATGTAAGTCCCCTTCTTCAATATTTGCGAGGCCTTGGCCAAATGCTTGACCCTTTCCTCGTACCCGCGAATTTCTCCGTGGTGCCAATAGCTTTTACTGGAAATCCCCAACATCTTTTTAATCGAACCTTCGTTTTTCAACCCCGTACCAAAGCGCGCCATGCCCGAGAGTTGGCTATCCAACTTGGCAAACAGCGACCTTCGCTTAACCAAAAACTCCTCCCTCGCCCCAGTGGTACCTTTGCTCAAATACTGCTTATGCAAATCCTCGATTTCGATAAGGGTCTTCTCAACTTGCGCCAAATGCTTGCTCCATGCACTGCTGGCACTGCCGATGCCAAGGGACGAATAGGTCAAGATGGCCTGCACCTGATCATAGTTTTTGATCAGAAATTGGTCAGTTGCGGAGTGCGCCAACAGGGCGAGCTTTATATTTTGCGCCGAGCGCATCAGCTGTGCTTCTTCAGCGGTGCAAGCGGCGGTTCGGCTATCCCCGATGATCACCAATTGCCCCGGCAACACCACCGTGTTGCGAATGTGCTGGTTGAGGGTGTCGAACTTGGTGTGTGTATACGGATCAAGCGCAGGCTTAGTTTAAGCAATGGATAAGGCTGGGGATGTTCATTGATAAATGCGTAGGGTCCCTGCATGCGTGCACCTCCAAGTGGCTGAGGCGCAGGACTATAAGAAAGCGTAACGGCGTAGGTAAGACGTGCAGAGGGGTGGTTTTAACGTTTCAGAAATGGACTACCTTAATCCAGGTATGTGCCTACTCATTGCGCGCGTCTACTGATCATGTGTACACATCGCACAGGACGGTAGCTTTTCAACAAAATGAATTAGAGCGGCTCAATTGACCGCCCTTTTTGCGTAATACCGGGACCTTCAGGCGTAGTGCCCTTTGTAACCTTTATGCTCGTACTCCCAGCCCTTGCACGCCAGCCCCACATGCTTGGGAATCAAAGCAGCGCCGCTGCTATAGGCGGTGATGGTCCTGCGAGAGAACCCCAACTCCACAGCCGCTGCGGAAAGGGACAGGTTGTTACTGAGCATCCACTGCCGGAAATCCTGTGTCAGCATCACCTCACCGGATTGCTCCAATGCTAGACGGTGCAGCGTGACAGCTGACAGTTCGAGGTCGTTACCCCACGTCACATCAAACCCCCACTCACCGACTTCTACTTGGCTAAATCGAGCCAAATCCAGAAGAGGTTTGAGGACCGAAAAGGCATTTATATGATCGAGAAGATCAACGGTATGCCGCTTGCCGTTATTCCATTCGATCTGTAAGGCATGCTTGCCGGCAACTGGTTGCACAGCAGAGATGCGAAGCTTGCTGGTCATAAGTCAGTTCCTCCGGTTTTGTTCATCCCATACGCGCTTGAGATCCGCGATATGAGCTTTTGCCCAAAGCAGGGCGGCTTTCAAGGCCTTTGTTTCTGCCCCCGTACCGAGCACAACAAGCCCTTCTATCTGAACCAACGACTCGCCATCCGGCGTCTGCACGTGAAAGTGCGGCGGTGCGTGGTCGTCGGGATAGATTTTTATTTCCAGCTTCGTCCACTGTGAAGGGTCGACATAGAGGTGGACGCTAGAGAAAAAATTTCCCTAGCACAAGTGTAATTTCAAACGCTTACTCGATTTGCCGCTCTCAAGGTTGCAGGGTTCGTAGGTAGGACTGCCCATGCCCAGCAATCCAGGCAACGTCCTACAAACCGTTCAGAAGCGTCGGCCTCGCACTTCAAAATCGTCGAGCCTATAGTCACTCGGTCGCCCACATGGCGGCCGGGTTTGGCGACTCGACTATTAAGACGGCAGAAGTCTCCCGGCAGATTTGCGGGATGCGCCTGCACGCAATAAGCTGCTCAACGGCAGCTGTGCGTGGGAGACCTTCGGGTCTGCCGGTCTTTGTCCGTTCTTAAACCGGTTCGCCAACCTGCGTACAGCGGCCACCTTTTGTTTGGCGACAAATGCGTGGCTCATATTCCTCTAAGTGAACGGACTTAACGCATGAACCAATACATAGCCCTCACCAGCAACGACAGCGCCACCCCTGCTCTTTTTGTCGATACCACCGTCCCCCTGGAAATCCTCCTCGACGCCGCGAGTTTTCGGCTGCGTGCCGTCACCCAAGTCCTTGAGAACCTTGCACTGCGCAGCGAGATCAGCAGTGATGCCGTTGTTCTCAGTGATTTTGCCTTGCTGTGTTCAATCCCGTTACGCGATGGCTGCGACTTGCTGGACGTGATAGGCCGGCGCATGGATATGCCTTGCGCCGCATGATTTAAAAAAGACACGTTTTCACACGTCAGAAACTATAAAACCCCTGACTTCTCACGAAACCAGGGGTTTTGTTTGTCACAGGGGTGCTTGAAGAATAAAAAAACCGTCCCCCGTTTTGCTTTTTCGATTCCTCAGTACGCTTGCTAGCGCAGCCCTGTCTGGCGAGGTGTATTCCCAGGCATGTTCCCAAACGGCTCTTTTTCAAACGCCAAAAACCACAAACCCCCGACTTTCTCTAGGAAAATCGGGGGTTTGTGTTTACTTAATGTGGCGGTGAAGGAGAGATTCGAACTCTCGATACAATTTCTTGTATACACACTTTCCAGGCGTGCTCCTTAAGCCACTCGGACACTTCACCGTATCTCGTCAAACCAGTTCAGTCTGTCGAGGCGCGCTAATGTAGTCGAAAGCCTTTCTGATGGCAAAGGTTTTTTTCAGAATTTTCATGCGCTTAGACGGTTATGCCGTGACTCGCCTGGTGAGGGGCGGTGAATCTGCCATTCTTGGGCATTGGTCGTGGGCGTCTGGCACGGCGGCTGTGCCCTGCTGCGGGCCGTCTACCCTTGGGCAAGCGGCAAAAGTCTGACTGTGTAGTCAGTCACGGCGCTTTACCGGGGCGGGCGTGGTGGGTAACGTCTGCGCATGCGCTTCTATTAACAGCCTATCTATAACAATTCCTACAAGGAACCGCGTCATGAGTGAGTTGATTGCCTACCACCTCGAAGACGGTATCGCGACCCTGACCTTGAGCAACGGCAAGGTAAACGCCATTTCTCCAGCAGTGGTTGCTGAGTTCAACGCTGCGCTGGATCAGGCCGAGAAGGATCGGGCGGTGGTGATCATCACCGGCACGCCGGGGATTCTGTCGGGTGGTTATGATTTGAAGGTGATGACGGCCGGGCCCAAAGAAGCCATTGGCCTGGTGACGTCAGGTTCGACGTTGGCGCGGCGCCTGTTGTCGCACCCGTTTCCGGTGATTGTGGCGTGCCCTGGGCATGCGGTGGCCAAGGGTGCGTTCCTGCTGTTGTCGGCGGATTACCGGATTGGTGTGGAAGGCCCGTTCAGCATTGGCCTGAACGAAGTGGCGATCGGCATGACCATGCACCACGCCGGTATCGAGTTGGCGCGGGATCGTTTGCGTAAATCTGCGTTTCATCGTTCGGTGATCAATGCCGAGATGTTTGATCCGCAGGGCGCGTTGGGCGCTGGCTTCCTGGATAAGGTGGTGGCGCCGGATGAGTTGCACGCAGCGGCCCTGGAAGCGGCGCGGCAGCTGAAGAAGATCAATATGAATGCCCACAAGCACACCAAGCTGAAGGTGCGTAAGGCACTGCTGGAAGCCCTGGATGATGCAATTATTCAGGATCAGGGCCACAACCTGGGCTGATGCCCTATAGCTGATGCGCCAGGAGCCCGACATTGAGTCGGGCTTTTTCTTACAAATAAATCCGAAGCACCTTTAACCGCTCTAGTAGGGCTATGTCGGCAGACGTTGAAACATGTGCTTAAACATCGCCTATCTCCTACGTCTGTAGGGGCAATTGCCGAATACAGTGCACATCCGTACACTGCGCCACCTTTTGTCCCGATGGGCTGTGTCGATGCTTTTTCTGTTACGTATGTTGTTGATGGGCCTGCACTTTATGGTCGCCGGGGTATTGGGCGTGCTTTTGGGTGTGTGCCGGCCGTTCAACCCGGACAACAGCCGCCTGTGTGCTCGCCTCTATGCATTGCCTGCCATGCGTATTCTGGGCCTGCACCTGAAGGCCGATGTCGACTCGCTGCGTAACAAGCCCGGCACCTGTGTGGTCATCGCCAACCATCAGTCCAACTATGACCTGTTTATATTCGGCAATGTGGTGCCCCATCGCACCGTGTGCATCGCCAAAAAAAGCCTGAAATGGGTGCCGTTGTTCGGCCAGTTGTTCTGGCTGGCGGGCAATGTGTTGATTGACCGCGGCAATGCGCACAAGGCGCGCCGGGCGATGCTCACCACCACACAGACCTTGCAGCATGAGGACACCTCGATTTGGGTGTTCGCCGAAGGCACGCGCAACCTGGGTAACGGTTTGCTGCCGTTCAAGAAAGGCGCGTTCCATATGGCAATTGCGGCCGGCGTACCGATTGTGCAGGTGTGCGCCAGCACTTACGTCAAGCATATGCAGCTCAATCGCTGGAACAGCGGTGGCGTGCTCATACGCTCGTTGCCGCCGATTCCAACCTGTGGGCTGACTTCGGATGACATCCCGGCGCTGATGCAGACCTGTCAGGCGCAGATGGAAGACTGCATCGCGGCAATGGACCGCGAACTGCAAAATGCCGCAACAATAGAACTCCCCTCCAGCTAAGCTGCCCAACACCTGTCCTCCTAACAAGAAGCGATCAGCACCATGGGTAGAGTTGTTGCGGCAGCCGTTTACAGCGCCGGTAAGAAAGTCACGGATATCACCCTCGACGAAGGCGCCGCCTGGGCCGCCAAACCCGACCACTTCGTGTGGATCGGCCTGGAAGAACCCAACGCCCAGGAACTGGCCAACCTGCAACGCCAGTTCAACCTGCATGAACTGGCCATCGAAGACGCCCTGGAAAAACACAGCCGCCCCAAGCTTGAAACCTTCGGCGATGCGCTGTTTATCGTCACCTATTCACCGGTGCGCGAGAACGGCAAGCTGGAGTTTATCGAAACCCATATTTTTGCCGGCAATGGCTACATCATCACTGCGCGCAACGGTCACTCGGCGTCCTACGGTTTTGTGCGCCAGCGCTGTGAGGCGCGACCGTTATTGCTGGAGCATGGCGAAGATTTCGTACTCTATGCGCTGCTGGATTTCGTCACCGAAAATTACCAGCCGGTGAGCGAAGCGATTCACGCCGAGATTGATGAGCTGGAACGCAACGTGCTGTGCAGTTCCCTGAGCGAGCGCGATATCCAGAACCTGCATGGCCTGCGCCGCGATGTGCTGCGCCTCAAGCGGTATGTGGCGCCGATGGTGGAGATCAGCCAGGAGCTGCAGAAGCTCAGCTTCCCGTTTATCGACAAGAATATGCGCCCGTATTTTCGTGATGTGCAGATTCACGTGACGCGGCAGATGGAAGACCTCACCACCCTGCGCGACATCGCCAGCCAGACCATCGAGATTGGTGTGTTACTGGAGGCTTCACGGCAAAGCGTGGTGCAGCGTAAGTTCGCCGCCTGGGCGGCGATTCTGGCGTTCCCCACGGCGGTGGCGGGGATTTACGGGATGAACTTCCAGAACATGCCCGAGCTGCAATGGCACTACGGCTATTTTGCGGTGCTCGGGTTGATTGCGGTGGGCTGCACCAGTTTATGGGCCAGCTTTAAACGCTCGGGCTGGCTTTAAACCGCCGTATCTGGCTTGTGGGCGACAAAGCGCATCATCCATTCCGCCACGGTAGCGCCATGGTGGTCACGCGCCAGGCTGGCCACGCCGTGGGTGTAGACCTTTTCGCCGAGTGTTGTCTGAAGAATCTCCAGCAACTCGCGGGAATAGTCGTGGATAAATTCCGGATGGCCCTGGAAGCACAGCACCTGGTCTTCGATGTGGTACGCGGCATACGGGCAGAAATCGCTGGAGGCGATCACGGTGGCGTTGGCCGGCAACGTGGTGACCTGGTCCTGATGGCTGATCAGCAAGGTCAGTTCTTCCACCACCGGGCTCATCCACGGCGCCTTGGCGTTGAGCTTGTAGTCGTGGATGCCCATGCCCCAGCCTTGGCTGGCGCGCTCGGTCTTGCCGCCCAGCAGCAGCGCGAGTAACTGGTGGCCGAAACACACGCCCAGCAGCTTGTCGCCACGCTTATAGCGCTCCAGCAGGTAGGTTTTGAGGGTCTGGATCCACGGGTCGGTGCCGAAGGAGTCGGCCTTGCTGCCGGTGATCAGGTAGGCGTCAAACACCTCGTCGGCAGGCGGGTATTCGCCCTGCACCACGTTGTAGATGACGAATTCGGCGGCAATCGGTTGCTTGGAGAACAGGCGCTTGAACATCTGCCCGTACCCTTGGTATTGATCGATCAAGCCTGGACGCAGGATATCGGTTTCCAGGATACAGACGCGTAGCGACATAAAAAATACCTGACACGGTGATGGGAATAATGCACAGCCCAGAGCCTGCCTTGAAACACCCCAGCAAAGCAAGTCCCACCGAGTGAACACTTGTGGGAGCCGGGCTTGCCCGCGATGGCGTCATATCAGCCGATATTGCAGTGGCTGGCATACCGCTATCGCGGGCAAGCCCGGCGCCCACATTTTGATCACTGGAAGGTTTCGTCCCGTGCAGCCTTCTCAAGCAACAACGCCGGCGGCGAGAACCGCTCCCCGTATTGCTCGGCCAGGTAACGCGCCCGGGCAATAAAGTCGTTCAGGCCATACTGGTTGATAAACTGCAGCGCGCCGCCGCTCCACGCGGCAAAACCAATGCCGAAGATCGACCCCACGTTGGCATCCGCCGTGGACAGCAACACGCCCTCCTCCACGCACCGCACGGTTTCAATCGCCTGAATAAACAATAAACGGTCGCGCACATCCTGCGCTGAGATCTGTTTGCCGGCTTGTTCGAAGCGGGTTTTCAGCTCGGGCCACAGGTGTTTCTGCCCGCCTGCGGGGTAGTCGTAAAAACCGCCGCCTGCCGCCTTGCCCATGCGTTTGTATTCATTCACCAACAGATCGATCACAGCCGTCGCCGGGTGAACCGGCAGCGCTTTGCCTTCGGCTTGCAGATCCTTCGCCGTTTGCTGTCGGATATGACTCATCAAGCTGAGGGACACTTCATCCGACACCGCCAGCGGCCCCACCGGCATGCCGGCCTTGCGCGCCTCGGTTTCGATCATCGGCGCGGCCACGCCTTCGCCGAGCATGGCGATGCCTTCGTTGGTGAAGGTGCCGAACACCCGCGAAGTGAAGAAGCCGCGGCTGTCGTTGACCACGATCGGGGTTTTCTTGATTTGCAGGACGAAATCAAAACCCCGGGTCAGGGTTTCGTCACTGGTGTGAGCGCCCTTGATGATTTCCACCAGCGGCATCTTGTCGACGGGGCTGAAGAAATGCAGGCCGATGAATTTGCCTTGATCGGGCACCGCTGTCGCCAGGCCGCTGATGGGCAAGGTGGAGGTATTAGAGGCGATCACGGCCTCGCTGCCGACCACGCTTTGCGCCGCCGCCGTGACCTTGGCTTTGAGATCCCGGTCTTCATATACGGCTTCGATAACCAGGTCGCAACCGGCCAGGTCGGCATCGGAGGCCGTAGGATGAATCCGCGCCAGGGTGCTTTCCCGCTGTTCGGCGGTCAATTGCCCACGGCTGACTTTCTTGTCCAGCAGCGCCGCCGAATGCGCCTTGCCCTTCTCGGCCGCCGCCAGATTAATGTCCTTAAGCACCACCTCGACGCCCGCACAGGCACTCACATACGCAATGCCTGCGCCCATCATCCCGGCGCCCAGCACGCCCACCTTACGCGTGACATAAGGTGCAAAACCTTTGGGCCGTGAGCTGCCGGCGTTGATCTCATTGAGCTGGAACCAGAAGGTGCCGATCATGTTTTTCGCCACTTGCCCGGTGACCAGTTCGGTGAAGTAGCGGGTTTCGATCAGGTGCGCGGTGTCGAAATCCACTTGGGCACCTTCCACAGCCGCACAGAGAATTTTCTCCGGCGCGGGGAAGCAGCCATTGGTTTTACTGCGCAAAATCGACGGGGCGATGGCCAGCATTTGCGCAACTTTTGGATTTGACGGTGTGCCGCCGGGGATCTGGTATCCCTTGTTGTCCCACGGTTGTTTGGCCTCGGGGTTCGCCAAAATCCAGGCGCGGGATTTGGCCAGCAGTTCATCAAGGTTTGCCGCCAGCGCATTGATCAAACCCGCCTGCAAAGCCTGCTGCGGCCGCACTTTTTTACCTTCCAGCAAATACGGCAAAGCCTTCTCCAACCCGAGCATGCGCACCATGCGCACTACCCCGCCGCCGCCCGGTAACAGGCCGAGGGTGACTTCCGGCAGGCCAAGCTGGGTGGATTGGTCATCCAGCGCCACGCGGTAATGACACGCCAGGCAAATCTCCCAGCCACCGCCCAGCGCGGCGCCATTGATCGCAGCCACCACCGGTTTGCCAAGAGTTTCCAGGCGGCGCAGTTGCGCCTTCAACACCAGCACGCTGTCGTAGAAAGCCTTGGCGTGGGCTTTGTCGACTTTGATCAGTTCATTGAGGTCGCCACCGGCGAAGAAGGTCTTCTTCGCTGAGGTGATAACGACGCCGGCGATGTCGGCCTTTTCCGCCTCAAGACGTGTGACAGTGGCCGCCATGGCCTCGCGGTACACGCCGTTCATGGTGTTGGCGCTCTGGCCGGGCAGGTCGAGAGTCAGCACCACAATCCGGTCGTGGCCTTTTTCGTAACGAATGGCTTCGGTCATGACAAATTCCTTGGGCTCAGAGGCGTTCGAGGATGGTGGCGATACCCATGCCACCGCCGACACACAGGGTGGCCAGGCCGTAGCGCTGCTGGCGCACTTCCAGCTCGTCGAGCAGGGTGCCGAGAATCGCGCAGCCGGTGGCGCCCAGCGGGTGGCCCATGGCGATGGAGCCGCCATTGACGTTGACTCGGGCGGGGTCGACCCCCATGTCTTTGATGAACTTGAGGACCACGGAAGCAAACGCTTCGTTGACCTCGAACAGGTCGATGTCTTCAACGCGCAGACCGGCTTTGGCCAACGCCTTGCGCGTCGCCGGTGCGGGGCCGGTGAGCATGATGGTCGGGTCGGTGCTGGTGACTGCCGTGGCGACGATGCGCGCCCGCGGTTGCAGGCCCAGCTCGCGGCCCTTGGCCTCGGAGCCGATCAGCATCAACGCGGCGCCGTCGACGATGCCGGAGCTGTTGCCCGGCGTGTGTACATGGTGGATACGCTCCACATGGCTGTAGACCCGCAACGCCGTGGCATCGAAACCCATCTGGCCCATCATTTCGAAACTCGGTTTGAGCTTGCCGAGGCCTTCGAGGGTGGAGTCGCTACGGATAAATTCGTCGTGGTCCAGCAGCACAATACCGTTCTGGTCCTGCACCGCGATCAGCGACTTGTTGAAGGAACCGTCCGCACGAGCCCTGGCCGCTTTCTGCTGGGACTGTAGGGCGAAGGTGTCGACGTCCTGGCGGGTGAAGCCTTCCAGTGTGGCGATCAGGTCCGCGCCGATGCCCTGAGGCGTGAAGTGGCTGTGCAGATTGGTCTGCGGGTCGAGCACCCAGGCGCCGCCGTCGCTGCCCATGGGCACGCGAGACATGGACTCGACACCGCCGACCACCACCAGGTCTTCGAAGCCCGAGCGCACTTTCATTGCGCCAAGGTTCACCGCTTCCAGGCCCGAAGCGCAGAAGCGGTTGATCTGCACACCCGCGACGCTGACGTCCCAGTCGGCCACCAGCGCGGCGGTCTTGGCGATATCGGCGCCCTGGTCGCCCACCGGGGTGACGCAGCCGAGGACGATGTCATCCACCTGGCGCGTGTCGAGGTCGCTGCGTTGCGCCAGCGCCGTCAGCAGGCCCGCCACCAGGTTTACCGGTTTGACGCTGTGCAGGGCACCATCGGCCTTGCCTTTGCCACGGGGCGTACGTATCGCATCAAAGATCAAAGCTTGGGTCATGACATCCTCGAGCAGCCAGTGCGTGTGTGCCTACCTTCAGGCCCGATTGACACGGTTTCAATGACGGATGCGCTCATTGCTTTTGACCCCCTCGCTCGGACGAACGGTAGGCAGCTATGGGAAACCGCTGATTAATCGTTTTAGCTGTCTAGCCCTAGGGCTGGCGCCAAGATGGCAATAAGCCTCATGCCGTTTTTAGCGCAAATACTGATTAGCTGATATGAAATGGATCTAAGCCGCGAAGAACGAGGGCTCTAAGGTTGAATCAGTAGGAAGCTGCTGCCGGGTTTTGCTGGGGCAGTTGTAAGAAAAGTGCAACGTCACATCGCGATACTGAAATACATCGGCACGCATTTGACGCTCAGGAATAACAACAAAAGGCAGTCAGCCATGTTTAAACATTCGAAAGTACGTCAGGCGGGACTTATTCTGTTCGCCACCACACTGATTCTGATCTTGCCCAATTTAACCAAGGTTATCGGGTGACGATTAAGCCTCCGGATTCCGTGCACACACAGCATCAGGACTGCAGTTTTTGGCAGCACCTGCCGGGACATTGCGCATAGCGGTCCTGTTGCAGGGGCTGTCTTTTTGCGTGCAGATTTCCGCTATCGTAGGCGTCATCGCCACTTCGAACCGGGCTGTCCCTTGAAACCAATCCTTGCCATCCTCGCTTTGCTGTTGGCCCTGCCGGCAACGGCCGCGCAATTGACCATCGAACTCGAGCACACCCGCAAGACCTGGCAGACCGCCGACCTGCTCAAGCACCCGGATGCGCAGACGGTGCAGATCGTCGATGACGTTTCCTACAAGCGCACTATGACCTATCGCGCCGTGCCGCTGGCCTCTCTCCTACAGGGACTCAAGCCTGCGAACCCTCTGCAAGCCGTGGCCCTGGATGGATTTGCCGCCGAACTCACCGCTGCGCCGTTGCTGGAGAAACACGGCGCCCGCGCCTGGCTGGCAGTCGAAGACCCGGCCCAGCCATGGCCTGCGCTGGCAGACGGCAAACCGAGTGCCGGGCCCTTCTACTTGGTATGGACCGACCCACAAGCCGGGCACATCAGCCCTGAACAGTGGCCGTTCCAGGTGTCCGCGATCAAGCAATTGAAGACGGTGGCTGAGCGTTTTCCGGCGCTGTTGCCCGACCCGAAGCTGGCGGCGAATGACCCGGTCAATCAGGGCTTTGCGCTGTTCCAGAAGAATTGCCTGGCGTGTCATCGGCTTAATGGCGCCGGTGATGCGCAGGTGGGGCCGGACCTGAATATTCCCTACAACCCCACCGAGTATTTCAGCGGGGATTTCCTCAAGCGCTACATTCGCGACCCGCAGAGCTTGCGGCATTGGCCACAGGCGAAGATGCCGGCGTTCGCCGCCAGCGTACTGCCGGACGGCGAGCTGGATTTGCTGGTGGGGTACCTGAAGCATATGGCGGGGCGTAAACAGCAACCCTGAACCTTGCGAACATCCCTTGTGGGAGCGGGCTTGCTCGCGAAAGCGGTGGGTCAGTCAGCCTGACTATTGCTGAACCACCGCATTCGCGAGCAAGCCCGCTCCCACATTTGATCAGCTTCGTTCTGGAGATTATTGCTGCTGCACCGAAACCACCGGCGTCGGCGCAACGAACACCTTGGCATGCATCTGCTCATGCCCGCCGCCTCTGCGCATGCCGCGCACCGGGCAGGCGTCGAGGTAATCCAACCCCACCGCCAGTTTCAAATGCCGCTCCGGTCGGGCCAGTTGGTTGGTCACGTCAAAACTGTACCAGGCGTCATCCAGCCAGGCTTCGGCCCAGGCGTGGCTGGCCAGGTGCGTGCTGTCTTCGGTGTACAAATACCCCGACACATACCTTGCAGGAATCCCCAGGCTGCGTGCGCAGGCCAGGAACGCATGGGTGTGGTCCTGGCAAACGCCCGCCCGACCGGCAAAGGCCTGGGCGGCGCAGGTGTCGACTTCGGTGGCGCCGGGCGTGTAGACCATGGTTTGGTTGAGCGCGTGCATCAGGTCGATCAACGCGCTGCGGTCGCGACGTTGCCGGCAGTGCTGTTGCGCAAACCCAAGCAAGGCTTCATCGGGTTCTGTCAGGCGTGTACTGCGCAGAAACGGGAATGCTGACTGGCTCTCGTGTTCGGCCTCGCGCAATTCGTCGATATCCACTTGGCCACGGGCGCCAATGATGATCGCATCGTGGGGCTCATCCAGGGTCAGCACGTGCAGGATATTGCCGAACGGGTCGACTTGCGCGCGCACCGGGCGCGGCAAGTCCAGCTGCCAGCTGATCACATGCTGGCGCTCGCTGTCGTGGGGCGTGAGGCGCAGGTACTGAATGCTGGCGCGCACCTGGTCCTCGTAGTGGTAGGTGGTTTCGTGGCTGATGGAGAGTCTCATGCGGCCTCCAGGTAGGAACTGTAAATGGCGTCGCCCAACTGGCGCACCAAGGGGATGAAGTCGGTCAGCCAGGCGTGCAGGCCTTCCTCGAGGATTTCGTCAATCGCAGTAAAACGCAGGCGCGCGTCCATCTCGGCGGCCAGGCGCTGGGCCGGGCGGCCGTTGATGCCCGGCAGGCTGGCGAGGATCTGGTCGATCTCTTCGCTGCACGCCCTTAACGAGCGCGGGACGTCGGCGCGTAGCAAGAGCAATTCAGCCACTTGCCGGGCGCCGGGCGCGTCGCGATAGATCTCGGTGTAGGCCTCGAACGACGACAAGGCGCGCAGCAAGGCGCTCCACTGATAGTAGGCGTGGGCCGTGCCGTCGGTGACGGCGGCGGCTTGGTCGCCGGCCATTTCGTAGCGCGCATCGAGCAGGCGCAAGGTGTTGTCGGCACGCTCAATAAAGGTGCCCAGGCGAATAAAGCGAAACGCGTCGTTACGCATGATGGTGCCGTAGGTGGCGCCGCGGAACAGGTGTGAGCGCTCCTTGACCCATTCACAAAACCGGCTCATGCCGTAACGGCTCAGCCCTTGCCGGGCGATATCGCGAATATCCAGCCAGGTGGCGTTGATGTTTTCCCACATGTCAGCGGTAATTCGCCCACGTACCGCATGGGCGCTGGCCCGCGCGGCGCCGAGGCAGCTGTAGATGCTCGCCGGGTTGGCCGCGTCCAGCGCGAAAAAGTGCAGCAGGCGCTCGGCATGCAACTCGCCGTGACGCGCGTGGTAATCGTCCAGAGTGCCGGTGATCAGCAGCGGCATGGCCAGTTCGTGCAGGCCATCACCGCGCCCGTCCTGGGGCATCAGCGACAGCGAATAGCTGACATCGAGCATGCGCGCGAGGTTTTCCGCGCGCTCCAGATAGCGCGACATCCAGTACAAATCCGAGGCAGTTCTACTCAACATGGTTCAATCCTCGACCACCCAGGTGTCTTTGGTGCCGCCGCCCTGGGACGAGTTGACCACCAGCGAGCCTTCGCGCAGCGCCACACGGGTCAGGCCGCCGGGGACCACGCGGGTTTCCTTGCCGGACAACACGAATGGGCGCAGGTCGATATGCCGTGGCGCGATGCCGTTTTCAACAAAGGTCGGGCAGGTGGACAAACACAGGGTCGGCTGGGCGATATAGGCGTGGGGCTTGGCCTTGATGCGCGCGCGGAAGGCTTCGATTTCCGCCGCCGTGGCCGCCGGCCCCACCAGCATGCCGTAGCCGCCGGAGCCTTGGGTTTCCTTGACCACCAGGTCCGGCAGGTTAGCCAGCACATGGGACAATTCATCGGGCTTGCGGCATTGAAAGGTCGGCACGTTCTGCAGAATGGGCTCTTCATCCAGGTAAAAACGGATCATCTCAGTCACGAACGGATACACCGATTTGTCATCCGCCACCCCGGTGCCGATCGCATTGGCCAGCACCACATTGCCCGAGCGGTACGCGGCCAGCAGGCCGGGCACGCCGAGCATCGAGTCGGGGTTGAAGGCCAGCGGGTCGAGGAACGCGTCGTCGAGGCGACGGTAGATCACGTCCACCGCCTTGGGGCCGTCGGTGGTGCGCATGAACACACGGTCATCACGCACGAACAGGTCGGCGCCCTCCACCAGTTCCACGCCCATCTCACGCGCCAAAAAGGCATGCTCGAAAAACGCACTGTTAAAACGCCCCGGCGTCAGCACCACCACGCTGGGGTTATCCAGCGGGCTTGAGCTTTTGAGGGTGTCGAGCAGCAGGTTGGGGTAATGGTCGATGGGCGCAATGCGCTGGGCCGCAAACAGTTCGGGGAACAGGCGCATCATCATCTTGCGGTCTTCGAGCATGTAGCTCACACCGCTCGGCGTGCGCAAATTGTCTTCCAGCACATAGTACGTGCCGTCGCCATCGCGTACGAGGTCGACACCGGAGATGTGCGAATACAGATCACGGTGCAGGTTCAAGCCCTGCATGGCCAGTTGGTATTGGTCATTGGCCAGCACTTGTTCGGCGGGGATGATGCCGGCCTTGATGATGCGCTGCTCGTGGTACAGGTCGGCGAGGAACAGGTTCAGCGCCTTGACCCGTTGAATGCAGCCACGCTCGACCATTCGCCATTCGCTGGCGGGAATGCTGCGCGGGATGGTGTCAAACGGGATCAGGCGCTCGGTGCCTTGCTCGTCCCCGTAAAGGGTGAAGGTGATGCCGGCGCGGTGGAACAGCAAATCGGCTTCACGCCGACGTTGCGCCAGCAATTCAGCCGGCGTGTCGGCCAACCAGCGGGCGAACTCGCGGTAATGGGGCCGGACCTGGCCTGCCCCGTCGTACATTTCATCGTAATAAGTGCGGGTCATGCCGTACTCCTTGTCACTCGGACGCAAGCAGTGTTGCAAGGCTCGCGCCATCGGCATAAACACTTAAAAATCAGTGAGTTGAATAAACAACGGATTCCGCTCGCACCTTCCTGGTGCGCAGAATGCCCGCCGTCACGCCCCGCGCTTCATCACAATGCGGGTTTTGACTATCAACAGCATAGTCAGAGTTGATTTCACTGCCCGCCCCGCCTTGCGGATAATCACCTCCATCGGCTGAACAGGACGCGTCCTACAGCTTCAGCGAACCGCTCTTCCCTTTGGGCCACCCTGTTTGGGTGGCTTTTTTTTGGTGCAAGAAAACTGGGGGACAGGGTTGGGAGATTTCATACAGCACACACAAAATCGGCCGACCCGAAGGTCAGCCGATACGCTGCTTTACTCATCACAATTGCACTACATGGGTAACCCACGCACCTCCTGCTTGACGCCCCATCCTTCGATGATGCCGCCCAGCGGTTCCACCACCGCTTCAAAGTCTTGCTCGAAGTCTCCTATGCCGTCGTAGGTTGCGAACATGATTTTGCTCAATTCCAAGTACCAGGCGCCGTCATCGCGGGCGCTGACCTGAGCATTCAGGGATTCCCCGCGAAAGCGACCCGCAGCCCTGCGCGCACGTTCCTCATCCGGGAAAATGGCGTAGAACTCGATGGGGTGAAAACGCGAGAAGTCGAACCCGCCTTCTTTCATCCGGCGCAGTACGTTGGTGCTGATGTCTTCTTGATAGGCTGTGCTCATGAAACGTCCTCCTCAAACCGATGGATAGACTTTCCGTGCTTCCCGAAGCCCGCGCCCTACTGACGCGGGTACTACGGCAATAACAACACCGAGGGAAAACAAGCATGTAGCTGACAAGACCAGACCTTAGCGATTCATTCGCTGATCTCGATTGCAGAGTAGCGCGAAGCTATCACCTCCACCAGAGGGGTTTCGTGGTCCTACAGGAAATGTTCAGGCGGCGGGTGAGATGTCGAGGATCTGGATGCTGTTCTGATCTTTGAGGATCTTGACCGTAGGCTCGGGCTTGCGGCCCTCCAGGTCATTGAGGTCAAGTTCGGCGGCCACGGGCACCAGCTTGTTGCGGATCATGTGCGCCGCGTCTTCGAGGCTGGGCTTTTGCGCGCAGGCGAACTGCTCGACGGTCTTTACACCGTGATCATCTACGAAGGTAATCTGCCACGTTTGCATCGGTGCCTCCTCGATAAAGCCCATGTGTGGGCTCACATCTATCTGGACCTTGAGCGGTCGGCAAACGTTCCACTCAAGGCCTGAGGCACCGGATCAACTGCGCTTATTTTTCAGCGTGTTCTTTCAAGGCTTTCAAGGTGTTAAACGGTGCGTCGACCACGAACTTGTTGGCCAGCCATGAGGGCACGCTGCCGCCTGGCTCGGTGTGCACCTGGTAGGTGACTTCGGTCTGGTTATCGCCTTTGGGCACCAGTTTCCAGTAACCGTCTACCTGAGCTACACGCACATAACCTTTAACTTCGGGCTGGTAGGTCGGCACTTCCAGCAGCTTGCGCGTCACGGTGCCGTCGGCGGCCTTGGAGGTGGTGATCTCAAGGATCGAGTCGCGGTCGGTCACCGGGAACGGCGCCTTGAACTGGGTGTAGGTCCAGCTTTTGTCGCCTTCGGTCTTGAGCAGTTTTTGCGACTTGCATTCGTGAATCCAGGCGCAGGCGCCGGCCACGTCTTCCTGCAGGGCCTGGATCTTGGCGATGGGGGCCTTGATCACGGTGACACCGCGATAAGCCTTGTACTTGGAGCCGGCGATTTCGCTCAAGGACACTTTGATACCGTCTTCGTCCTTGGCGACTTGCCAATCTTCAGCCTGGGCAGTGGCAGCAAACAACACCGTAAAACCGCACAACACAGCCAATCGTTTCAGCGAACCCATTGTTGTATTCCTTATTTTTGAAGTTCCGATAGTAAAGCCCATCAAGCCGCCGTCATCTGCTCCCACCAGCCGATCAAACGGATCGCATCGGCCTGATCGTTGCCGCACACCTCAAGGTCTGCCTTGAAATCACTGCACACCGCCGGCCGCTCCGGTTGCCCGAACAGCTGGCATAGCTGTTCGACCGACAGGTGCAGGCAACGTTCTCCCGCCGGTTTGCCATTGGGCATTCCCGGTAACGGCGAACTGATGGAGGGGGCAATGCAGCATGCGCCACAGCCTTCACGGCATTTCATGACCAGCAGGTCCTCGACGACTCAATGTGGATGGCCGGGCTAGAGTACGCCCTTAAACAGCCGTTTTAAAATGGTCTAACAGGGGTTTTTCGCACAAAACAAAAGTGACCGACCAGTCTGCGACAGGTGGTCGAAGGCGTACGTCACCCAAGCGTGCAATTTTATTGCTTGAACTCGAAATCCAGCGCCGCGCCTTCGATGTCGCGGCGCTCTTCGTTACGCAGTTGCAACTGCATCTGGTTGCTGAGCAGGCGGCCATTGATCTGGAACGCGCTGTTGTCGGTGGGCTTTTCCGCAAACATCGGCGGCAACAGCGGCACGCTCTTGGGTTTAGGCATGGTGCCGATGGGTTGCAAGTGCCTGACCATTTCGGTTGGCAGGGACAGGTCCAACTGTGCCGGTGGCAGTTTGGTCTGGGCCACTTCGTGGGCAGATTTGGATTTGCTCGCCATCGGTGCACGTTTTTTCACGACGGCGGTTTTTTTCTTGGCCGCCGGGGCTTTTTTAGCCGACGCCGGTTTCTTCGCGGGAGCCTTCTGCTCGGTGCTGGCGGTGGGCTTGCTTTGAGTCACGGGGGCTGCCGCCAGGACGGTGCCGACGTTACACAGGCTTAACAGGCCAATCACCACAACAGCGCGAAAAATAGAGGTCATATTGCCTACAGCATTAACGGCAGAAGGCCATATGCTCGCTTGTTGAGCGCGGCATGACAACCCTTGTGATCAGCCGGTCAATGTGAGTGTCCCCTTTTCGCGCCTCAGCCCAGGTTCAAAATCCGGCCGCAGTTTCCTGGCACAATTGGCTGGCCAACATCCCCAACGTCATCAGCGCTCGCTCTGCCTCGCGGTTCCACGGCGTGCCGCAGTTAAGCCGAATACAGTGGTTGAACTGTTCCGTATTACTGAAGATGACGCCCGGTGCGATGCTGATGCCCTGCTGCAGTGCGCGCACGTGCAGTTCCTGGGTATTGACCCTTCCCGGCAAACTGACCCACAGGATAAAGCCGCCGGTCGGGCGGGTCATCTGCGTGCCTTCGGGGAAATACTGCTGCACCGCCAGCTGGAAGGCGCTGAGGTTCTTGCGGTATTCCTGGCGGATGTAGCGCAGATGTCGGTCATAGCCACCGTTTTCCAGGTACGCCGCCACCCCCATCTGGGTAACGCTGCACGCCGAGTGGGTGCTGAACATCTGCAGCCGCTGGATTTCCTGCTGGTACTTGCCGGCAATCATCCAGCCGATGCGCACGCCAGGCGACAAGGTCTTGGAGAAACTCGAACAGTAGATCACCCGGTCCAGGCGGTCATAGGCTTTAAGGGCCTTGGTACGGCCCAGCTCGAACATCAGCTCGCCGTAGATATCGTCCTCAACAATTTGAATATCGAAATCCGAGGCCAGGCGCAGCAACTGTTTCTGCCGCTCCTCGGGCATGGTCGCGCCCAGCGGGTTGCTCAGGCGCGTGGTCAGCACCAGGGCCTTGATCGACCATTGGTTGGCCGCCAGTTGCAGCGCCTCAAGGCTCATGCCCGTCGCCGGGTCGCTGGGGATCTCGATAACCTTGAGGCCCAGCAGGTCGGCCAGTTGCAGCAAACCGTAATAGGTCGGTGATTCAGCCGCGATCAAGTCGCCTGGGCGCGTCAGCACGCGCAACGACATCTGCAACGCATCAACGCACCCGTGGGTGATCACCACTTCGGAAGGGTCCACCACCACGCCGGCATCACGCATGCGAATCGCCACCTGGCGGCGCAGCGGCTCGAAACCGGGGCTGAACATGTAGCTGAAGGCCCGCGGGCTCTGGAAACGCGTGACCTTGGCCAGTTGCTGGTGCAACGCCCGCACCGGCAAGTAGTCGACACTCGGCACGGCCGCGCCCAGCGGGAACACCCCTTCGCGGCGCGACTCGACCAATACTTGCTGGATAATGCTGCTGCGCGTGACCAACCCCGGACGCTCAACCCGGGCGATATCCGGCGTCGGCGCCGTGAGTGCAGGCGTCTGGTGCACGTAATAACCCGACTGCGGCCGTGCACGAATCAGCCCCTGGTCTTCCAGGTTGGCGTAGGCCTGCAACACCGTGGCGTGGCTGACGTTGAGCTGTGAGCTCATCTTGCGCACCGAAGGCACACGTTCGCCGGGTTGATAAACACCGCGCCGGATGTCCTCAGCCAGTTGCTGGGCGATACGTTGGTAAAGCAACAGATTGGTCATGACGCAGCACTCGATTTCACGGGTATTTTATTTTTGTGTGAAACATACCGGCACAGTTTAGAAGTGTACGGGGACAGTTGCCACAATAGTCGAGCGCGGGCGGCAGTGATAGAGAAAACTGTAGGGGTATAAGTCGGACAAAAAAGTGGGAGCGGGCTTGCTCGCGAATACGGCGAATCAGCCAGCACATGCATTGACTGACAAGCCGCATTCGCGAGCAAGCCCGCTCCCACATTTTGATCTGCGTCAGGCGTTATTAGCGAGCGGCGCCCAGCTGGCCTTTTTCGTCGGAGAACACAATTTCCACCCGGCGGTTCTGCGCGCGGCCGCGCTCTGAAGCGTTGGCCTCGACCGGGTACTGGTCACCGTAGCCCTCGACCTGGATGCGTTTTTCATCAATCCCCAGGTCCATCAGCACGTCAGCCACCGATTGCGCACGGTCGCGGGACAGCTTGAGGTTCTCCTGCTCGCCACCGGTGTTGTCGGTGTAACCCTCAATGCGCACCACGCGCTTGGGGTTCAACTGCAGGAACTGCACGATCTTCAGCACGGTGCGATTGGCCGAGTTTTGCAGCTCGGCGTCACCGGTGTCGAACAACACATCGCCCAATGTCATGACCAGGCCGCGATTGGTCTGGGTGGTGGTCAGGCTGGCGATTTGCTCTTCGAGCCATTTGCCCTGCTGCTGCACGCTGGCCAACTTGCTCTCACGCAGGGCCAGTTGCAGGCGCTGGCGTTCCAGTTCCAGCTTGGTGCCGCGTTCGGCATTGAGCCCCTGCTCGGTGTGTTCGCGGGCGATCTCACTGTAGCGCTGGCTCAGGTAGGCGTAATGCACCACGTCCGGGCCGCTGCCCCAGTAGCTGGACAAGCGATCGGCGCGGGCCAGGGACTCACCGGCACGAATCACGTCCTTGGGCGCAAAGCGCAGCACATTCGCGTCTTCCTTGACCTTCTGGAAGTCGCTGCTGGCTTGTTGCAGTGCCTGCTCGCTGTTGGGATGGCTGGCGCAACCGCCCAACGCCACGCTGCCCAGCAGCAACACACCACTCAAACCACGGATCAGCGGGCTCATTGGGCTTCTCCCAGCTGCAATTGTTTGCGCAGGCGAGCGATGCGGGTATTGAGCACGTTCAGTTGTTCCTGGCTTTTGCGCGTCAATATCCGCGCTTCAGCCAGGCGCGCGTCCAGCTCGGCCTGTTCGGCCTGCATGCGCGCATCTTTGTAGGATTGGTCGGCCATGTCGGCCCGGGCTTTGGCGAACTTGTCTTCGGCCAGTTTCAGTTCAGGCGATTCATCGGTGCTGGCGCCCACGGCGTTGGCCTGTTCCAAGGCTTGCTGGGTGAGGCGTATTTGTTCATTCGGCGCAGGATCAGCTGCACATCCCGCCAGAGCGACAACGGCGAGGGCCGCGAAAAGAGGTCGAAGAGTCACTGAAAATCCTTACTTTGCTGGGGTGCCGACGGGTTGCTGCAATTGCGCTTTCCAGCGGTCGAGGTTGCGCTGCAAGGCCGCTTGCGCGACACCGGACGCGGGTAATTCTGTCATCTTTTTCGCCAGCTGTCCGCGCAGCCACGGATCGTTGCAGGCGGAGTTGTGGGAAATCGCCAGGTACAGGCCGGGCTGGTCGACGGGTATTTCGCGGGCGACCAGGTCGTTGCTCATGCCCAGCGTCTGGGCCATGGCCATGCCCGAGTAGCGCCCGGCCAGCACGTAGTCGACTTCACCCAACAGCAGTTTCTGGAACGCCGGAGTCAAGCTGGGCAGACGTTGCAGGCTCAGCTGTTGAGCGGCGAAGGCGTCGAAACCAACGCTCAAGCGCGCACGCTCGGAGACCGCGCCTTTATGCCCGTGCAAGTCTTCAGCGCGGGTGTAAACCAGCGGCGAATCCTTGCGCGTCCACACCAGGTAGTCGATCTGCACCAGCGCCGGGTGGATGTAGTCGAGGGTTTCCAGCTCGCCAAGGTTCAGCGGCGCATCGGCGAGAATATCCATGCGCCCGCTGCGCACTTCATCCAGGGCCGAGGAGCGTTTGCCGCCGTAGAGCAGGTCGATTTTAACGCCCAGGTCCTTGCCGACTTGTTGCAGTACATCGGCGGTGGCGCCGATCAGGTGCGTTGGGTCTTGAGGGTCACGCCAGAGCAAAGGCGGCGCGTCCGGGCTGCCGGTAATCACCAGGCGCTCACACTTGCCGGCGGCCAGCGCAAGGCTTGGCAGCAGTGAAAGGGCCAGCAATACGGGACGCAGTTCCATGGCGAGGTTCTCCAGCAAGTCAAAAAAAAACCCGGTCACAAGGACCGGGCTCTTTATAAGTGAAGCGGCTGGATTAGACCAGCTTCTCCAACTCGGGTACGGCTTCGAACAAGTCTGCCACCAGGCCGTAATCAGCCACCTGGAAGATGGGTGCTTCTTCGTCCTTGTTGATCGCAACGATCACTTTGGAGTCTTTCATACCGGCCAGGTGCTGGATCGCGCCGGAGATACCGACGGCGATGTACAGCTGTGGCGCAACGATTTTGCCGGTCTGGCCGACCTGCATGTCGTTGGGTACGAAACCTGCGTCGACGGCCGCGCGGGAAGCGCCGACCGCAGCGCCCAGCTTGTCGGCCAGGGCGTACAGGTGCTTGAAGTTGTCACCGTTCTGCATGCCACGACCGCCGGAAACGACGATTTTGGCAGCGGTCAGCTCAGGGCGATCCGACTTGGCCAGCTCTTCGCCAACAAAGCTGGAGGTGCCGGCGTCGTGGGCAGCGGAGACGGCTTCAACGGCAGCCGAACCACCTTCAGCGGCAACCGGGTCGAAACCGGTGGCACGCACGGTGATGACTTTGACCGAAGCGTTGGACTGTACGGTGGCGATGGCATTACCGGCGTAGATCGGGCGCTTGAAGGTGTCAGCGCTTTCAACCGAGATGATCTCGGAGATCTGGTCAACGTCCAGCTGCGCGGCAACGCGTGGCAGGATGTTTTTGCCGTTGGACGTGGCGGCGGCCAGGATGTGGCTGTAGCCAGCGCCCAGCTCTGCAACCAGTGGGGCAACGTTTTCCGGCAGCTGATGCGCGTAAGCAGCATTGTCAGCGTTCAGGACTTTGCTCACGCCCGCGATTTTCGCAGCGGCTTCAGCCACGGCGCCAGCGCCCTGGCCAGCTACCAGTACGTGGATGTCGCCGCCGATTTTGGCTGCGGCAGCAACAGTGTTCAGGGTGGCCGGGGCCAGCACCTTGTTGTCGTGTTCGGCGATTACGAGGATAGCCATGATCAGATCACCTTCGCTTCGTTTTTCAGTTTCTCGACCAGTTCAGCCACCGACTTGACCTTGATGCCCGCGCTGCGTGCAGCCGGTGCTTCAACCTTGACGGTCTTGTTGGTAGAGGCGGTGGAAACGCCCAAAGCTTGCGGAGTCACCGACTCAAGCGGCTTCTTCTTGGCTTTCATGATATTTGGCAGAGACGCGTAGCGCGGCTCGTTCAAACGCAGGTCGGTGGTGACGATGGCCGGCAGTTTCAACGAAACGGTCTGTGCGCCGCCGTCGATTTCACGGGTCACAGCGACGCTGTCGCCGCTCACTTCGACTTTGGAGGCGAAGGTGCCCTGGCCGTAACCGGTCAGCGCAGCCAGCATCTGGCCAGTCTGGTTGTTGTCGCTGTCGATGGCTTGTTTGCCGAGGATCACCAACTGAGGCTGTTCCTTGTCGACAACGGCCTTGAGCAACTTGGCCACGGCCAGAGAGGTCAGGTCTTCAGCCGACTCAACCAGGATGGCGCGGTCGGCGCCCAGGGCCAGGGCGGTACGCAGCTGCTCTTGAGCAGTGGTCGGGCCGATGGAAACCACCACGATTTCAGTCGCCACGCCTTTCTCTTTCAGGCGTACAGCTTCTTCCACAGCGATTTCGCAGAAAGGGTTCATCGACATTTTGACGTTAGCAAGGTCGACGCCGGAATTGTCCGCCTTGACGCGAACTTTCACGTTGTAATCGACAACGCGTTTGACAGCTACAAGAACCTTCATGGATTCCTCGTTACTCTCCGGTGAAAAGAAAGTCGCCTAGGCGAACCTGGCGGTTGATGCTCATCGGCACACAAGGGCACCTCCAAAAACCTCGGCGAGTGACTCAGCGATGGGGAAATGATGACCGTTCGTCAGGGGTGACTAAGAGGTCATTCTTTATCGCAGCGTGTAAACTGCGCGCCATCGTTGGGCGCGCGCGTCACCTGTCGTGCTTTTGGACGTGCTCTTGAAACCTGCTGTCTGCCTACGGTAAGCGCAAAACCGACCGTATATTGACCGGAACGCCTATTCTGGTCAATACGCCAAAATAGCCAGTCATAAGCCGCGTTGCTTTGATTTACCTAGCCTGCAAGCAATTCAAACAAACGTTTGTATTGGACGCTGCCAGTGGTGTAGATATAATGCGCCACCTAGAGAGAAAGGTGGGTCTTGCCGTTGTTGCAAGACGACACCGAACCTCCACCCATTAGAAAAAAAAGCCTGTTGAGCCTTGAGTAGGAGATAGCCTGTGGAACGCGAATACATGGAATTCGACGTGGTCATCGTCGGCGCTGGCCCGGCAGGCCTGTCTGCCGCCTGCCGACTGAAGCAGAAGGCCGCCGAAGCCGGTAAAGAAATCAGCGTCTGCGTGGTCGAGAAAGGCTCCGAAGTCGGCGCCCACATCCTCTCCGGTGCCGTGTTTGAACCACGCGCCCTGAACGAACTGTTCCCGGACTGGAAAGCCCTCGGCGCCCCGCTCAATACCCCGGTAGTACGCGACGACATCTATGTACTGCGCAGCCCCGACGCCTCCACCAAGGTGCCTGACTTCTTTGTGCCCAAGACCATGCACAACGAAGGCAACTACATCATCTCCCTGGGCAACCTGTGCCGCTGGCTGGCTCAGCAGGCCGAGAACCTGGGCGTGGAAGTCTACCCAGGCTTCGCCGCCCAGGAAGCGCTGTTCGACGAGAACGGCGTGGTGCGCGGGATCATCACCGGTGACCTCGGTGTCGACCGCGAAGGCCATCCGAAAGAAGGCGTCTACACCCCAGGCATGGAGCTGCGTGGCAAATACACGCTGTTCGCCGAAGGTTGCCGTGGCCACATCGGCAAGCAACTGATCCAGCGCTTCAAGCTGGACAGCGACGCCGACGCCCAGCACTACGGCATCGGCCTCAAGGAAATCTGGGAAATCGACCCGGCCAAGCACCAGCCAGGCCTGGTGGTACACACCGCGGGTTGGCCGCTGGACATCATGAGCAACGAGAACACCGGTGGTTCGTTCCTCTATCACCTGGAAAACAACCAGGTAGTCGTTGGCCTGATCGTCGACCTGTCCTACAGCAACACTTTCCTGTCGCCGTTCGATGAGTTTCAGCGCCTCAAGCACCACCCGGTGCTGGCCCAGTACCTGGAAGGCGGCAAGCGCATCAGTTACGGCGCGCGCGCGCTGGCCAAAGGCGGCATCAATTCGCTGCCCAAGATGGTCTTCAAGGGCGGTGCATTGATCGGTTGCGACCTGGGCACTATGAACGTGGCCAAGATCAAAGGCAGCCACACCGCGATGAAGTCCGGCATGCTCGCCGCCGACGCCGTGGCCGAGCGCCTGTTCGCCGAGTCTGAAGGCGGTGATGAACTGACCAACTACGTCGACAGCTTCAAAGCCAGCTGGCTCTACGAAGAACTGTTCGCCAGCCGCAACTTCGGCCCGGCGATGCACAAGTTCGGCCCGATCATCGGCGCCGGCTTCAACTGGTTCGACCAGAACATCCTCGGCGGCAAAATGCCGTTCACCTTGCACGACACCAAGCCGGACTACGCCTGCCTGAAGCTCGCCAAGGACAGCAAGAAGATCGACTACCCCAAACCCGACGGCAAGTTGAGCTTCGACAAGCTGAGCTCGGTGTTCATCTCCGGTACCAACCACGAAGAAGAGCAGCCGTGCCACTTGAAGCTAAAAGACCCGAGCATCCCGATCGGCACCAACCTGCCGCTCTACGATGAACCGGCGCAGCGCTACTGCCCGGCCGGCGTGTATGAAGTGATCACCAAGGAAGACGGCGAGAAGCGCTTCCAGATCAACGCCCAGAACTGCGTGCACTGCAAGACCTGTGACATCAAGGACCCTTCGCAGAACATCACGTGGGTGACACCGGAAGGCGCGGGCGGGCCGACTTACCCGAATATGTAAGGCAGTTGCTTGTCCAGTCCTGACATAGGTTTACACCTATTTCAGCCTCAAAACGCCCGATGCACCGCATCGGGCGTTTTGTATTTCAGCGATAGATGTGGCCGCTCACTGTTATAGATATGCACGGATTGATCCACCATTCGCGCGGCTTCAGCCGCATCTTTGGGCCGATGCAAGAGAAACTCGGTTTTCAAAATCCCGTTCACTCGTTCGGCCAAAGCATTTTGGTAGCAGTCGTAACCATCGGTCATAGAACACCGGATACCGTGCTTTACATGCAGCCGCTGATAAAGCTCGGAGCAGTATTGGATGCCTCGATCTGAGTGATGAACAAGGTTTTGCTCTGTTTTTCTGCACTTGAGGGCTTTACTGAATGCCTGAATCACAGACTCCGTGTGCAAGCTTTCGTGAACATGATGCCCCACGATCTTCCGAGAGTAGGCGTCAGTCACCAAGCTCAGATAGGCCACGCCCGTTTGAGTGGGCAAGTAGGTGATATCGGCTACCCAAACTTGTTCTGGCGCCGTAGCAACTACCTGTGATGGCCCTTCTTTGAGCAGGTTGGGGTGCCTGTGAAAGCGATGATGACTGTTTGTCGTTTTGTGATAGGCCCGCTTTCGAGGAACCAACTCTCTGCGATCCCGCAAAATGTCGAAAAGGCAGTCTCGACCAACCTTTACCGGGGCTTCGGGCTCGCTATGCATGAGGTTATGAAGCTTTCGGGTTCCAAGCCTAGGTTGTCTGAGGCGCTTTTCGTGCACGAACCCCATAACCTTCTGAGCCTGGAGGGCTCGAGCATTACATGCTCGAATGCGTTTGTAATATGCCTGGCGGGATATCCCGATGAACTGGCAAGCCCGGCTGATACTCAGGTCTTGGACTTTCCTTTGGGAGAGGGCTTGCCGGATCGCTTTTTTACGACAGAGACACCAAAGTCATTCTTGAGTACATCAACAACGGCTTCGAAAAACTGAGCTTTCTGATTGGCTTGAGCGAGTTGCTCTTCAAGCTCTTTGATTCGCTGTTCGGGCGTCAGCGGCTTGTCGGGCTCATCCATGGAACGGGATCTCTTGGTACGAATGGACGCGCTTTGACTCCAGTTCTGTCGACCATGCCTGCGTAGCCAGTTCAACACCGTAGATTTGCCCTGGATGCCGTAGCGCTCTTGAGCCTCTTTATAACTCAACTCGCCTTTTTCGACCTGATCGACGACTGACAATTTAAAGGTCAGCGAGTAGTCACGCTGACTGCGCCTTTTTCCTGAATTCATTACGCCTTCCTGAGATTGGGTCAGAAGGTGTAAACCTTATTCAGGACGGGACA